>NZ_CP119804.1:3055902-3383853 GCF_029338375.1 Halorussus lipolyticus
TGCACCGCTCCGTGTCGCCCCACACCGGCCGCCAGCAACAGACTCCTCCGAGGTTCGACACCGCGCTGGCCTCGTGGACGTGTCCGCACCGGTCCTCCGTGGACGATGTTCGCTCCACCGACCCCTCAGTAAGTTCCCCAGACGCAGACTGCACGTCTCCAGACATAGACTGTTTATCACCCCAACCCTCTTTCGGCTTATGCCCGATTGGTCAAGCAACGGACCGAAACTCGCCGTCTGACGGGCCGCCACGCCTTTTCCCGCTCGCGCCGTGGCCTCCGACGTGACCGACCTCGAAACCATCCACGACGAGATGCGCCGAATCGGCGAGGACGCGACGGGCGAGACGGCCGACGAACTCGACTACGTGCGCGAACAGTTCAGCGGGAGTTCGAACGCGACGTGAAGTAGAGAACAATCGAAAATTACCCACGATATGGAAAATAATTGCTAAGAGAAATAAATACAAATACTAAATATAAGGATATATTTCTACGTCTGGGATTCGGGTGCGGCGGAACAACCCACCGAGCGCCGACTGACCGACCCCCGGTTTGAAGCGCCTCGCCCCCAACCTCGGAAGCATGACCGAAGTCGCCGACCTGACCCGCGAACTCGTCGCCATCCCGAGCCACGAGGACGAAACCGAGGCGGGCGACTACATCGAGAACTGGCTCCGCGAGGAGACTCCATCCGACGTGACCCGAGACGAGTCGGGGAACGTCCTCGCTCGCCGAGGCCCCGCCGACGCCGACTCCCTCGCGCTCGTGGGCCACCACGACGTGGTTCCCCCGGCGGACTCCCAACTCGCGGACGACGGGAGATACGCCGTCTCGGAGCGCGACGGTCGCCTCTACGGCCGGGGCACCGCCGACATGAAGGGCGCTGTCGCGTCAGCGATGCTGGCGTTTCGGGACGCCGACCTCCCCGAGGACGGCCCGGAACTCGTCTTCGTCAGTTTCGTCGGCGAGGAGCAAGGCGGCGTCGGCGCTCGGGCCGCAATCGACCGGGGGTTCGCGCCCGACTACGCCATCGTCGGCGAGGGTTCGACCGGCTATTCTGCCGAGGACGTGACCGACGTGGCGGTGGCCCACAAAGGCCGCCGGGGAAGCACCGTCACCGCCCGCGGGTCGGCGGCCCACGCCAGCGAACCCGAATCCGGCGAGAACGCGGTCTACAGGGCCTGCGACGCGGTGGACGTGATTCGGGGCCTCGACTTCCCCGCGGTTTCCGTGTTCTGCGAGGAGGTCCGCGGAAGCGTCGCCGTCACCGAAATCGACGGCGGGAGCGCGTGGAACGTGATTCCAGAGACCTGCGAGGTCACGGTGGACGAGCGCACCGTCCCCGGCGAGCGCGCCCCCTTGGAGCGCGTCGAGGACATCGCGGGCGTCGAGTGGACCGTGGACCAAGACCTCCCGCCGATGCGGTGCGACGACGAGGGCTTCGCCGAGACGGTCCTCGCGGCCGCCGAAGCGAACCAAGACGCCGACCCGGAACTCGTCTCCAAACCCCACGCGACCGACGCAGGATGGCTGGCAGAAGCGGGCACAACCTGCGTGGTCTGCGGCGCGGCCGAACCCGGCGAGGCCCACACCGACGCCGAGAGCGCGAGCATCGACGTGCTGGAGCGGTGCTACCGCATCTACCGGACCGCGGCCGAGACGTTCTGAGGTCGCTCCGAAACGCGACTCGCTCGACGGTTCGTGGACTCGGGGTCGGAGTAGCCGGCGACCTCCTCGCTATTATGTATTTTATGCGGACGACTCCGGCCACGATAGCGACCGAGACGGAATCGCCGTCTACCCACCAATACATTAGAATAAACGCGATAGTATAAATCATATCAATAGTTGCTCACTTGAAAATCCGGGCATTGATAATTGATGGCAACATACCTGCTGACGATGGCAAGCGAAGCCGCCGCCGACGAGGCGTCCGACACGTATTCGGAGTTCATCGACAAGGTACAGCGACTGTCGAACGTCAAGCAGGCCGGGATGGTTCTGGCTTGGGACCAAGAGGTCATGATGCCCGAAGGCGGCACTCCCGCCCGCTCGAAACAGCGTTCGGCCCTCTCGACGGTGGCCCACGAACTCCTCACCTCCGACGAGATGGCCGACCTGCTGGACGAACTCGAAGCCGAGGACTTGGACGACGACCAGCAGGCAGTCGTCCGGGAGATTCGACGCCAACACGACCGGGCCGCGAAGGTCCCTCAGGACCTCGTGGAGGAGATTTCGGAGGTCTCCTCGGAAGCGATGCCAGTCTGGCACGAGGCCAAAGAGGACGACGACTTCTCGAAGTTCGCGCCCACCCTCGAAAAACTGGTCGAACTCAAGCGCGAGTACGCCGAACACATCGACCCCGACCGCGACCCTTACGAAGTTCTGTTCGAGGAGTACGAACCCTATCTGGGCATCGAGAAGGCCGAGGAGGTCCTTCAGCGCCTCCGAGACGAACTCGTCCCGCTCATCGACGCGATTCGGGAGTCCGACGCCGACCTCGCCACCGACACCTTCGAGGGCGACTTCGACGTGGACACCCAAGAGGACCTGACCCGCGACGTGCTGGACACGCTGGGCTACGACTGGGACCACGGCCGACTCGACACCGCTCCCCATCCCTTCTCGTCCGGTAACCAGTTCGACGCTCGCGTGACGACGCGGTTCAGTCCCGACGAACCCCTCGGCGCGCTGATGGCAACGGTCCACGAGTTCGGCCACGCCACCTACACCCTCGGCCTGCCCCGCGAGGACTACGGTACTCCTCTCGGCGAGTCCCGTGACATGACGGTTCACGAGTCCCAGTCGCGCCTCTGGGAGAACCACGTCGGTCGCTCCAAGCCCTTCTGGGAGCGATTCCTGCCGAAGGTCCAAGACCGGTTCCCCGAGAAGGTCGGCGACGCCAGCGTCTCCGACATCTACGAGGCCGCAAACGAGGTCTACGAGGACAACCTCATCCGGGTCGAGGCCGACGAACTCACCTACCACATGCACATCGTGGTCCGGTTCGAAATCGAGCGCGACCTGATTCGCGGCGAAATCGACGTGGAAGACGTGCCGGAACTCTGGAACGACAAGTACGAGGAGTACCTCGGCATTCGACCCGATTCGGACGCCGAGGGTGCCCTGCAGGACATCCACTGGAGCCACGGCGACTTCGGCTACTTCCCGACCTACTCGCTCGGGAGTGTCCTCGCGGCCCAACTGTTCGATACCGCCGAGGACGACATCGAGAATCTGGACGAGAAGATTGCAGACGGCGAGTTCGACGACCTGCACGACTGGTTGACCGAGAACGTCCACCAGCACGGGTCCCGGTACACCACCGACGAACTCGTCCGGCAGGCGACCGGCGAGGAGTACACCGCCGACTACTTCCTCGACTACGTGAAGTCGAAGTACGGCGACCTCTACGAACTGGACGACTACCAGTAGCTCACGAGCCTTCTAACGCTTCTTTCAGTTCTCTCGCCTTCGCTCGGTCGGTCGTCGTCAGGAGAAACTCCCCGCCCCACTCGCCCGACTCGATGGCGTCGGCGAGGCCCGGCCCGAGTTTCGCCTCGTAGAGGAGTTCACCCTCGAAGTACGTCCGGATGCGGTGGGATTGGGGGTTCTCGAACGCCCCGGCCTGTTCGAGTCCGCTGGCGAAGGCCTCGGTTCCCGCGTCGGTGAGCGTTATCGGGAGTCGATAGCCGTCGCCGGTTCTGGCCTCCTCGATTTCACCGACCGACGCCACGTCCGCCCCGGTCACGAGTTCGATTTCTCGGTCGGCGTCCGTGACGGCTATTCGGAACTCGCCTGCGTCTGCGTCGGCGGTCGTCTCGTCACTCGCCCCGGTCGTCTCGTCACTCGTTTCGGCGACATCGGACGTGGCGTCGTCGGTAACTGCATCCCGTATCTGGCTACACCCACCACTGCCCGTCAGCGCGAGACATCCACCTGCGAGGACCTGTCTTCGGGAGACCATATTGAGTATCCCACCGCTTTTGGGCTTAAAGATTCGGCGACTGGTCTGGCCTGTTCCGCGGTTCCCTTGGCCGACAGTGTTACCCGGCGAGATACCCTTTCGGAAGTCATGGTAGACGTAATCGGTCACTTCGGAATGGCGCTGATTTGGCTCGCTCCGGCGTGGTTCTTCATCGACAAACCGAAGACCGGACTGACGTTCGTGGGGGCCGGGTTCTGGTTCGGGATGTTACCCGACGTGGACCTCGTGCTGAAGGGCATCTTCCCGACCATCAAACACCACGGCGTCACCCACACGATACTGTTCGCCACGGTTGCCGCCGCAGTCCTCGGGCCGATAGTCGGGTGGGTACTGGAGAAATCGCTCGGCGGGACCGACTGGTTCTCGGAGGCCGCCTCGCGCGCATCGCTGAAAATCGGCTTCATCGCGGTCTGGGTCGCCGGAATCGCCCACGTCTTCGCCGACATGCTCTCGGCACCCGACATCGCCGAGGCCGTCGAACCGTTCTGGCCGCTCTACGGCCAGAGCCTCGGCATCGACATCGTGTGGTACAACAACCCGTGGTTCAACTGGGGGCTGTTCGTCGTCGGCGTCTTGGTGAACGTCGGCCTGTGGTACCGGGCGCGAGACACCGGCGGCGCGCAGAGCAACACCAGCACGGCCTGACTCGACCGCCCTGCTACCGAGTGGCACGAACCCCACGCTCCTCGCCGCGACCCCTATTTTCATGAGCATCCGGGGCAAGGCGACGATATGGCAGACGCATACGACGATTTACTCGACCGGTACGAGCGAGTCTCCTCCCTCGAAGACGGCAGTCAGGTCCTCTACTGGGACCAGCAGGTGATGATGCCCGAGGGCGGCACTCCCGCCCGGTCTCAGCAACTCTCGGCGCTCTCGGCGGTCATCCACGAGCGATTGACCGCCGACGAACTCGGCCGACTGCTGGACGAGGCCGAGGAGGAAGCCTTGGACGACGACCAGCAGGCGGTCGTCCGGGAGATTCGCCGGGAACACGAGCGCGCCGTCGAGGTGCCCGAGGAGTTGGTCGAGGAACACAGTCGCCTCCAGTCGCAGGCCCAAGACGACTGGCGCGAGGCCAGAGCGAACGACGACTTCTCGGCGTTCGAACCCACCTTGGAGCGCCTGCTTGACCTCCGGGTCGAGAAGGCCGAACACATCGACCCGAGTCGGGACCCCTACGAAGTCATGTTCGAGGACGGCGAACCCTATCTGGGCCTCGATACGGTCGAGCGCATCTTTGACGAATTGAAAGACGGTCTTGTCCCGCTCATCGAGGACATCCGGGCCAGCGACGACGTGCCCGCGGCGTTCGACGGAACCTACGACACCGACACCCAGATGGCACTCTCGGAGGACGCGCTGGACTTGCTCGGGTACGACTGGGACCGGGGTCGCCTCGACACCTCGACCCACCCCTTCACCTCGGGCACGCAGTTCGACTCGCGGGTGACGACCAGATTCGACGAGGAGGACCTGCTGGGAGCGATTGGCTCGACCATCCACGAGTTCGGCCACGCGACGTACCAACTCGGTCTGCGACAGGACGCTTACGGGTCGCCGCTGGGCATGTCGCGGTCCCACGGCGTCCACGAGTCCCAGTCGCGCTTCTGGGAGAACCACGTCGGCCGGACCAAGGAGTTCTGGGAGCTATTCCTCCCGACCGTGAAAGAACACTTCCCGGAAGCATCGGACGTGACACCCGACGAGGCCTATCGCGCCGCCAACCGCGTCAAGCACGACAACCTGATTCGGGTCGAGGCCGACGAAGTGACCTACCACATGCACATCATCCTCCGGTCGGAAATCGAACACGAGTTCGTCTCGGGCGACCTCGAAGTCAGCGAGATTCCGTCCGCGTGGAACGACAAGATGGAGGAGTATCTAGGGGTCCGACCCGATTCGGACGCGAACGGAGCCTTGCAGGACATCCACTGGACCGGCGGGTTCGCCCGGTTCCAGAACTACACCGTCGGAAGCGTGCTGGCGGCCCAACTCTGGGCCACCATCGAAGACGAGTTCGACGACGCCCGCAGACTGATTCGAGAGGGGAACTTCGAACCTTTCCACGACTGGTTCCAGCAGAACCTCCACCGGCACGGCCAGCGCTACACCACCGACGAACTGATTCGGGAGGCCACCGGCGAACCGCTGACCGCCGACTACTTCCTCGATTACGTCCGAGAGAAGTTCGGCGACATCTACGGCCTCTGAGCCGACTCGCGCCGAAGACGTGTCTCTCTATTTTCGTCAGCAATAAGAATAATTCTCTAGCAACCGTACAGATTGCTTTCCGGCGGCGCTATTCGAGACGAGACGGCCGCCGCTCCCGAACAGAGCGACCGGAAAAGACCGCGAGTCCCGAACTTACGCGCCCGCTTCTTCCAGCGCGTCTTCGAGTTCGTCGCGCTGAGTGACGCCGACGAATCGCTCGACCACGCCGTCGTCGTTCTCGACCACGATGGTCGGGATGGAACGTACCTGATACTCGTTGGCGACGTCCTGATGCTCGTCTACGTCGATTTTCTCGAATTCGACCTCGCCCCAGTCGTCTTCCATCTCCTCGAGAATCGGGTCTTGGGTCTTGCACGGTCCGCACCAATCCGCGTAGAAGTCCTTCAGGGTGACAGTCATCGTTGCTCTGGCCGAACGTATCCCCGCCGCGCGCATAAGGGTTTCCCACCAACGTTGCTTTGCCGCGACCTGTGGGCATCCGGAGTATTGGCGAGTTTTTGCACACCGCGAGAGGGAGGTTCGACCTCGTTTTCGCTACGCAAACCCACACCTCTCTCGCTGAACCCGAACGCTCCCACCGCGGCCCTCCGAAAGGTTTAGGCGACGGGCGGTCCGACTCTCGTGCATGAGCAGTGGCCAGAACTCCGGCGGACTGATGTCCAGCGCCGGACTCGTCCGATACTTCGACGCCGAGGACCGCAACGCCATCCGAATCGACCCCAAAACCGTCGTCGCCTTCGGCGTCCTGTTCGGCCTGCTGATTCAGGTCATGAACGTCCTCGGACTCTGAGTGTCCGCCGATTCTATTCGCGCCCGCCACCTCTTTCGAGTCGGTCGGCGTAGCTAATTCTCCATGCGCTCGCTATCGAGTTCCGACGCCGACAGCGACGACTCCCGTCCGACCCCAGACTCGCCGACGCCGCGTCGCCGACGCATCGAGGAGGGCGCTAAAGGCGGCCTCGTCGCCACGCTGGTTCTGACCGCGTATCGGCTTCCAGTCTCCCACGCACTCCCGCCGACGGCGGAGTTCTGGTCGCAGTTCGTCGCCGGGGGCGACCCTGACGACCACGCGCTCCCGGCGCTCGTTTTGCACCTCGTCTACGGCCTCTCGCTCGGGACGTTGCTGGGGTCCCGGACCAGCGACGAGTGAGGCCGCGGTTCGGGTCGGCCACCGCGAGACGCGCCACTTTTGCGCTCCGAATCCCTACCCACGGCCATGACTCTCAAAGCGGGCGTCGTCGCGGTGCAGGGCGACGTGAGCGAACACGCCGAGGCGGTCCGACGCGCTGGCGAGGCCCACGACCGGGAAATCGAGGTCGTGGAGGTCCGAGACGCCGGTACGGTCCCCGACTGCGACTTCCTGTCTCTGCCCGGCGGGGAATCGACCACGATTTCGAGTCTCCTCCACTCGGAGGACATCGCCGAGGAAATCGTCGCCCACGTCGAGGCCGGTAAGCCGGTGCTGGCGACCTGCGCGGGCCTCATCGTCTCGGCGACCGACGCGGGCGACGACCGGGTACAGAACCTCGGCCTCGCCGACGTGACCGTCGAGCGCAACGCCTTCGGCAGACAGAAGGACAGTTTCGAGGCCCCGCTGGACGTGGCCGGACTGGACGACCCCTTCCCCGCGGTATTCATCCGCGCGCCGCTCATCAGCGACGTGGGCGAGGAGGTCGAAGTCCTCGCCGAGTGGGACGGCCGCCCGGTTGCAATCCGTGACGGCCCGGTGGTCGGGACCTCCTTCCACCCCGAGTTGACCCCCGACTCCCGACTTCACGGCCTCGCGTTCTTCGAGAACGAACTGGCCGAGCGACCCACTCCCGACCGGTAGCGCAGACGACCGAATCGTCCCGAGACGACCCGGAGTAGGGCAGACTTTTCTTTCTGGCCCCCGTCAGGAGACGTATGGACGCCGACATCGACGCGGTGCGCGTCGCCATGACCGACGACGGGCCGATTCCGGTCGTCGTACTCGCACCCGAGGAGGACGACGGCGTACTCCCCATCTTCATCGGATTCGAGGAGGCCGTCAGCATCGCCCGCGGCATGGAGGCCGAGGACATCGGCAGGCCGTTGACTCACGACCTCACACTCGACCTCGTGGAGGAACTCGGCGGGCGAGTCACCCGCGTCGTGGTCTCCGCGCTGGAGGACAACACCTACATCGCCGACCTCCACATCGACACGCCCCGAGGAGACACCGTGGTTGACGCCCGACCCAGCGACTCGCTGGCGCTGGCGGCCCGGACCAACGCCCCGATTGAGGTCGAGACCGAGGTGTTCGAGTCGGGCCGGCGCGACCGGGACGAGTTCGAGCAACTGCAAGACATCCGGGAGGTCGCCGAACTCGGACCATGAGCGAGCAATCGACCACCGACGCTGGGAGCGAGGGCGACACCTCCCAAGACACCGCGGCCATCTTGGACGAACTGTTCGCAGTCGTGGAGGACCGCAAGGAGAACCTGCCCGAGGACTCGTACACGGCCTCGCTGTTCACCCACGAGAAAGGCGAGAACGCCGTGCTGGAGAAACTCGGCGAGGAGACCACCGAACTCCTGCTGGCCGCCAAGGACGACGACCACGAGGAAATCGCCCACGAGAGCGCCGACATCGTGTATCACCTGCTGGTCCTGCTGTCGATGAAGGAGATGGACCTCGCCGACCTGCGGGCGGAACTCCGAGAGCGCCGGTAATATCTACCTTGATTTAGCAAATAATTCTGTTTACTAAAACAGTATATTTGTTTCCTCTTGCGGTCGGCGCGAGCGGGCGCGGTCCTGTGCCGCGCCCATGCGCGCGGGATGAGGACCACAGCGAAGCCGAGGCTGGCGAGACGCCGTGCGTCTCGCTGATCCGCGAACGTGGTTCGCAGAGACCGCAAGAGGTTGGGGAGGTGTGAGGCCCGCGGTAGCGGTGCGGGGGTGCGGAAGACGCCTCGGCTCAAGCCTGAAGCTAGCTTCGTGTGCCGTTCACCGTATTCTGCGTTGGTACGGTATTCTGCGCTGGTGCTGTACGCTGTATTGCTGTACGAACTTCTAATCCGAGCAAAATCAGGCCAGATACGCAGGCTTAAAAGGCAGTTACGCCGCGCTTCGCTCGGAATGTCGCGCTCCTACCGCTTCTCTATTCGATGCAGAACCACGTCGCTGTCGGGGTCCCACTCGTAGTCGTCGTGGGCGCGGTTCAGCATCTCGCGGTACTGGTCCATGTCCGACATGCCCTCCTTCTGGGCGTCCTCGTCTGTCAGGTCGCCGAGTTTTCGCTCGCGGACCTCCACGACCTCGAACTCGTCGCCGTCTACCTCGAATCGGTCGCCCTCGTCGGCGTACTGCTGGCCGCGGTGAATCTGGGTGACTTCGCCGGTGCTAACGCCGCGGAGCATGTGGTCGCTCGGAAACAGGTCGTCGGCGTCGATAGTTGCCATGTTCGACCCTTCGGACGCGATTGGGAAAAATGGTTCTGTCAACGGACCGGCGTTTGCTCGAGGACCGTTTTTCGGGCGCTACTCCTCGGCGACCCACGCGCCGACCGCTCCGGCGAGCGCGCTTTCGAGGCCCATCACCAGCGCGAGGACGACGCCCACGAAGAAGATGCTCCCGCCAAGAAGCGGGCCAAGCGGGCCGAGACCCACCGTGCCGAGCGCGCCGACCGCGACACCGAGGACGATGGCCAAGAAAACCCCGCCGACCGACCCGGCCAGCAGGCCGTGCCACGCGCCCCGACCTGCGCTCCCGGCGGCCATGTAGCCAGCGACGAACCCGCCGACCAGTCCCGCCGTGAGTTGGCCGAGACCGGGGATTGCGAGTCCCACGACGCCGATGACGGTCATGACGACGAACCCCACCGCAACTGCGTACCAGTTAGTCATTTTCCGGAACAAGTACGTTACCGGGCCAGATAAGGCTTCGTCGCCAGAGGACCGACTCACCGGGACTGCTCGGGACCGGCAGACGGCCCGTCGTCGAACGCCGACAGGTCGAAGTGGCGACCGCCCCGGAACCAGTCGAGGCCGATGAACGAAAGCGACAGTCCCCCGAGACCGGTGGCAATCGTCACGACGAGGGCCTCGGTGCCCGGTATCCCGTCGGCCAGCGCGACGGGAATCTGGGTCAGCAACTGGAGACCCAGACAGACGTTGCCCAACCCGACGAACTGGAACCACGCCAGTCCTCCGATAGACTTCCCCAGACCGCCCAGAACGTAGAGGAGCGCCGCGGAGAACCACAGCACCAGCGCAATTGCGGTCGCCGGGTCGGTCGTCCCTTCGAGGCCGAACGCGCCAGCGAACCCGACGCCGACGAGGAGGAAGGTGCCGCCCATGACCGCGAACCAGATGCGTCGCATCGTCGGCGGTACGGCGCGGTCGGTGTTAAAATGGCCGTCTCGGTGGGTCGGTCACTCCAGTCCGACCTTCTCGGCGTACTCCTCGAAGACTTCCCACGAGGGGTCAACCTCGGGGTGTTCGACTGCTTCGCCGTCGATGAAAACCCCATCTCCGTCCGTCACCTCACCGATTTCGGCGGCGGGGATGTCCTCGGCGTCCAGCGCAGACAGCACGTCCTCGACGCCCGAGGAGTCCACGGTCAACAGGAGCGTCCCCTCGCTGGTCGCCGTCCACGGGTCGATGTCGAAGAACTCGCAGGACTCCCGAACTCCCGGTAGGAAGGGCACTGCGCCGGAATCCACGTCGAGTCGGACCTCCCCGGCCCGCGCGAGTTCGACCAGCGCGCCCTGCAGGCCGCCCTCGGTGGCGTCGTGCATCGCGGTGACGGGACCGGCCGCAGAGGCGGTCAGCGCGTCCCGAACCGGACTCATGTCCCAGAATCGCTCCTTGGCGGTCTCGATGGTCGATTCCGGCAGGTCGATGGCCTCCTCGAACAGCGTCACCAGAAAGCCCGCGACTTCGACGCCGGGACCCTTCGTGACCACCACGCGGTCGCCCGGTTTCGCGCCGTCGGGTCGCACCACGTCGTCCGGGTCGCCGACCGCGAGGGCAGTCGCGCCGCCGACCCACGGGTACTGACACCCGCCGTACCGGGCGGTGTGGCCGGTGACGATGCTGACGCCCAAGTTGGTGGCCTCGCGGTCGAACGTCTCCCAGACGGTGCCGAACTCGTCGTCGGTCATCTCGGGCGGGAGGGTGAACGTGACCGCGAGGTGGGAGGGCGGGATGCCGGAGACGGCGGCGTCCGACAGCGCGACGTGGACCGCGAACCACGCCGCCTTCTCGAACCCGAGGTTGGGGACGAGCGAGAGGGGGTCGCTGGCGAGGACGACGGCCTCGCCGCCGACTTCCACGACCCCGAAGTCCACGCCGTGTTGGGGGCCGAGGGTCACGTCCTCGCGGCTTGCGCCGAGGTGCGGGTAGATTCGCTGGTCGAAGAAGTCCCTGTCAACCTTGCCGAGGTCGGTCATTGGCGGGGATTGGGCGGGTGCGGACTAATCGGTGGTGGTTCCGCGAGCCACGTGGGTTCACGCAGTCGCGCCGGGTCGAACCGTCAGGTTGGTTGCGGGCCTCAGTAACCGTCCATCGCTGTGATTCTGCGGTTCGCGCTTCGAGCCACACAAATAGAAATATTTGCCAGAAAAACAAAACGGTGTGCAAAACAAATATGGAGACAACTCCACTCTCAAACCATCCCGTCTCCCCGGCCAAAACGTAATGACGGTAGACGTGTTCGTAAGCCCACGGGAATGAGGGGGAGCGAGCCATCGTCACCGCCGGACAGCCGTATCGCCAGTCCGCTCGCAACGTTTGCGGTCGCCTACGGATTCTACCTCGCGCTCGGCCGGGCCACTGACCCGTTCGACATCGTGACCGGCGCGGTGAGCGCGGGGATTGTGACAGTCGCGCTCTCGGGCCTCGTCTTCGAGGAGGCCCCGTCTCTCGGTCGGTCCGGCGGGCGGTTTCTCCGGGCGGTCGCCGTCCTGCCGGGTCTGCTCTGGGAGATTCTGCGGGCCAACGTCGCGCTCGCCGTCGTCCTCCTCGACCCGCGACTCCCCATCGACCCCGAAGTCGTCCGGGTCGAATCTCGGGCCGAGTCGGACCTCGAACGCACCGCCGTCGCCAGCGCGATTACTCTCACGCCCGGCACGGTGGTCCTCGACGTGGTTGAGGACACCTTCCACGTCCACGCGCTCACCGCCGCCTCCCGCGAGTCGCTCCGCGAGGGGACCATCGAGCGCGGCGCGGCGTTCGTGTTCGGCGGCCGCGAGGCGACTCGTGACCCTCGGATGGCCGACGAATCGCGGGCGGGTTCCGAGGACCGCCGGACCGGTGAGGACCGCCCGAACGAGGAGGACCGCTCCGAATGACCACCGCTCCGACCGACCTCCTGCTGGTCGCCGCCGTCCTGCTGGTCGCACTTGCCGGCGCGGTCGGCTACCGGGTCGTCGTCGGGCCGACCCTGCAGGACCGCGTGATTGCGGTCAACGCCCTCGGAACTACGGCAGTCGTCGTCCTCGCGGTCCTCTCGGCGGCGTTCGACGACCCCGGTCTCCTCGACGTGGCGCTGGTCTACGGTCTGCTCAACTTCCTGCTGAGCGTCGGCCTCGCGCGGGTCCTCGGCGAGCGGAGCGACGCCCAGTCGTCTCCGACCGGAGGCCCGCGATGACGCCCCGCGAAATTCTCGTCGCCCTGCTCGCTGGCGCGAGCGTCTTCTTCACCGGCCTCGCTGTGGTTGGCCTGCTTCGCCTGCCCGACGTGTTCGCCCGCGCTCACGCCGCCTCGAAGGCCGACACGCTCGGCGCGCTCTCGGCGTTCGCAGGGGTCGGGGTCGCGTTCGGCGTCGATTCGGCCACGCTCAAAGTCGCCATGCTGTTCGTCTTCGTGCTGGTGACGACCCCCACAGCGACTCACGCAGTCGTCCGGACCGCCTACAGAGACGGTCGCAGTGGTCCCGAAGCGGAATCGGGTGGTGAGCGCAGTGGTTGACCTGCTGGTCGCCGCGCTTCTGGCGCTCTGCGTCTTGCTGGCGATTTCCATCGCCCTCCTCGCCGACGCGGTGTCTGCGGTGGTCGTCTTCGGGGCCTACGGCCTCGCGCTGGCGATGCTCTGGGCGGTCCTGCGCGCTCCGGACGTGGCGCTGACCGAGGCCGCGGTCGGGGCCGGCATCTCGACCGCGCTGTTTCTGGCGGTCCTGCGCCGGTTCCCCGACCTATTTTCGGCCCCCGAGATTCGATTCCGGGTCCGGCCCGCGACCGCACTCACTGCCGGCGGGACGGCCCTCGCGCTCGGGGTTACGATTCCGGCGCTCCCGGCCTTCGGCGACCCGACCGCGCCCGCGTTCCGGCGAGCCGTGCCCTTCTACCTCGCCGACGCGCCGACGCTGGGCATCGAGAACGTCGTGACCGCGATTCTGGTCGTCTACCGCGGGTTCGACACCTTCGGCGAGGTCGTGGTGGTGTTCACCGCGGGGGTCGCGTCAGCGGCGGTCCTCCGGGAGGTGACGGCGTGAGCGACCCGGAATCGGACGGACCGGGGACCGAGCGCGCCGGGGGTATCGTGGCTGATACCACCGTCCGCGTCGTCGCGCCCTTCGCGGCCACGCTCGGCCTGTTCACGACCCTCCACGGGACCTCCTCGGTCGGCGGCGGTTTTCAGGGCGGGGTCGTGATTGCGGCCACGATTCTCCTGCTGGCGTTCGCGGTCGGTCCCGGCTGTGTGCGCTCCGCGCTCGCAGTTCCGCGCTCGCCCGCGCTCGCGGCCGGAGGAGTCCTCGGGTTCGCCGTCGTCGGCGTCGGCCCGGTGGCGTTCGGGGGTCGGGTCCTCGAACTGTCGGTTTACCCGATTCCCAAACCTGTGGTCTACGCCACCGAACTCGCTGAGGTCGCCATCGCGGTGACGGTCTCTGCCACGCTGGTCGGTCTCTGGTTCCTCCTTGCAGGTGATTTCCGTGCTTGAGGCGTATCTGGCCCGCCTGCCCTACCTCGCGGCGGTCGCGCTGGTGGCAATCGGTCTCGGCGTGCTGGTCGGCGAACCGAGCAGGTTGAAGAAAGTGGTGGGTGTCAACGTCTTTCAAACCGGCGTCCTGCTGTTGCTGGTCGCGTCAGCGTACCGGACCGGCGGACGCCCCCCGCTGGCCCGGCCGGGGAGTGCGGACCTGCCGTCGGTTAACCCCTTGCCCCACGTCCTCGTGCTGACGGCCATCGTGGTCGGGGTGAGTCTGACCGCGCTGGCGCTGGCACTGGTGATTCGGGTGCGCTGGGAGGAGACCAGTCCGGGAGGGAGAGCGTGACCGACCTCCTGCTCCCCGCGCTGGTCGCGCTTCCGGTGGTCGGCGCGGCGCTGGCGGTGCTGGCGGGCGACCGCCTCGCGGGGTGGATTTCGGGCACGACGCTCACAGCGCAGACGCTCCTCGCGGGCGCGCTCGTGGCCCGAGTCGCCGACTCGGGGCGCGTCAGCACCGTCGTCGGCGGGTTTCGCCCGGCGGTGGGCGTCGAACTGCGGGCCGACCCGCTCGCCGGCCTCGTCGTCGCGCTGGTCGCGGTCGTCGTTCTGGGGGCGGTCTGGTACGCCAACGCGACTCCTTCGGTCTCCGGCGCTCGGCCCGACGTTCTCCTACTCCTGCTCACGGCGGGCCTCTCGGGCGTGGCGCTGACCGCCGACCTGTTCAACCTCTACGTCGTCCTCGAAATCACCGGACTGGCGGCCTACGCGCTGGTCGCGCTCGGCGAGCGGGGGTCGGCCCGCGCCGCGCTCCGGTACCTCGTGGTCGGGACCGTCGGCGCGAGCCTCTATCTCCTCGGCGTCGCATATCTCTACATTTCTTTAGGACAACTAAATATAGCTAGAAGTAACGAATTCATCTCTCAAGTCGGTCTCTCGTCGCCGCTCGTTCTGGCGGCGTTCTCGCTGGCGTTCGTCGGGTTAGCGGTCAAGATTCCGCTCGTGCCGGTCCACACGTGGCTCCCCGACGCTCACGCTCGGGCGTCAGTTCCGGCCAGCGTGGTCCTCTCGGCGCTGGTGACGACGGCGGGCGTCTACGGCCTCGTGAAGGTCCTCTACGGCGCGTTCGGCACCGAATTTCTGACCGCGAATCCCGCGGTCGGCCAACTGATTTCCGGTCTCGGGGCGGTCAGTCTGCTGGTCGGCGGCGCGCTCGCGCTCCGCGAATCGAAGGTCAAGCGCGTGCTGGCCTACTCGACCGTCTCCCAGTTGGGCATCGTCGTGGTCGGCGTCGGCCTCGGGAGTCGCGTCGGCCTGACCGGTTCTGCGGTCCACCTGCTCGGCCACGCCGTCACCAAGGCGGGCCTGTTCTTCTCCGCGGGACTCCTCGCGTCGGCCACCGACGCCAAGACCGTCGAGGAGTACGCCGGTCTCGCCGACCGCGCTCCGGTCACCAGTGCGGCGTTCGCGCTCCTCTCGCTCGGGATGATTGGCGTCCCGCCGACGGTCGGATTCGCCGGCAAGTGGTACGTCCTCGTCGCGGCCGCCGACGCCGAGGCGTGGCTATTGGTCGGGGCCGTCCTCGTCAGTTCGCTCGTCTCGCTGGCGTACTTCGGTCGGATTCTGGCCCAGATGTACTTCGCGTCGGCCGAATCGGACCGCGCCGAGGGTCCGGACGCGCCGACTGCGGCCGGGCCGAACCGTCCGCTCGATTCGGTCCCCGCGTCGGCCCTCGACGCCCTCCCGGTCGCCGCCGCCGTCGCCACCGTCGCGCTGGGCCTGTCGGCCGCCCTCCTCGCACAGTTCCTCGAACCGGCGATTTCCGGACTGCTGGCATGACCGAGGTACAGTCTCTCCGCCCGGCGCTCGCCGTCGCCATCCCGGCGCTGGCCGCCGTCGCGGTGTTGGTCTCTCGCAGTCGCCCCAACCTCAGGGAATCGGTGACCGCGCTCGCGGCCGTCGCCGAGTTGGTCGTGGTCGGAAGCCTCGCCTCCTCGGCGCTGGCGGGCCAGACGCCGACGACTTCCTTCGGCACCTTCGCCACCGGAATCCCGCTCGCCTTCCGGGCCGACGCGCTCGGCGCGCTGTTCGCCTCGGTCGCAGGGGTCCTCTGGCTCGTCGCCAGCGTCTACAGCGTCGGCTACATGCGAGGACTCGCCGAACACGGCCAGACGCGGTTCTTCTCAGCGTTCGCTGTCAGCATCGCGTCGGCGATGGGGGTCGCGCTCGCTGGCAACCTGCTGACCCTGTTCGTCGCCTACGAACTCCTGACCGTCGCCACCTACCCCCTCGTCGCCCACGCCGGAACCGCGGAGGCCCGGCGGTCGGGCCGGAAGTACGCCCGCTACGCCTTCGGCGGCGGGATTGCGGTCCTCGGGGGCACCGTGCTGGTCTACGTCCTCGCCGGAAGCGTCACCTTCACGCCCGGCGGCCTCGCTGGCCTCGGAACCGCCGACCCACTCGTCGCCGAGGTCGCATTCGGCTTGCTGGCGGGCGGATTCGGCGTCAAAGCCGCGGTGATGCCCTTCCACGGTTGGCTTCCCGACGCGATGGTCGCCCCGACCCCGGTCTCGGCGCTCCTCCACGCGGTCGCAGTCGTCAAGAGCGGCGTCTTCGGCATCGCCCGAGTCGTCCTGTTCGTCTTCGGTCCCGAGGCGGTCCGCGAGTCGGCGCTCCGGTGGCCGCTGGCCGGTCTCGCCACAGCGACGATGATTCTGGCCGGCTTTCTGGCGCTCCGACAGGACAAACTCAAGCGCGTGCTGGCCTACTCGACGACCAGCCAACTCTCGTTCATCGTCCTCGGTCTGGTCGTCCTCACGCCGACCGCGGTCCTCGGGGCGCTGTTCCACCTCGTGACCCACGCCTTCATGAAGATTACCGCGTTCTTCTGCGCCGGCACCATCTACGTCGAGACGAGGACCGAGTACGTCCCGCAGATGTCGGGCATCGCTCGCAGGCTTCCAGTCACGACCACGGCCTTCTCGGTCGTGGCGGCGGGACTGGTCGGCGTCCCCCTCGTCGGCGGGTTCGTCAGCGAGTGGTACCTCGCGCTCGGGACACTGGCGGGACCGGTTCCCCTCCTCGCCGCCGCGTTCTGGCTGGCCGCGTTCGTGAAACTGCTCTTTTTCTGGCCCATCGTCTCGACCGCGGTGTTCGACTCGCCGCTCGAAGCCCGGTGGTCCGGCCCCGAGTCCCGCCTCTCGGAGGCCTCGCCCGCCTTGCTCGGCCCCCTGCTGTTCACCGCGGTCGTGGCGGTCCTCCTCGGGGTGGTCCCGACCGCCACGCCCTTCTTCGACCTCGCGGAGGCGGTCGTCGCGGAGGTGTTCGGCCCGTGAGCTGGTGGGCCGCCCTTCCTCCGGCGGGCTTCCTGCTGGCGGCCGCGCCGGTCGCTGGGGCCTCCTCCCGGCGGGTGGGTCACGCTGTTGGGGTTGTGGCCGGCCTCCTCGTCTTTGGCTGGTCGCTCGCGGTTCCGGCGGGCCGGCACTTCCCGACCACCCTGTTCGGCTTCGACGCGGTGGTGGTCGCGGTCGGTCCACTCTCGCGCACCGTGGGGGTCGTCCTCGGATTCATCGCGGCCGTCAACGTGGTCTACGCCTACGCCACCGACGCCCCGAGGAGTACGACGGCCTACGCGCTGGCCTACACCGGGGTCTGCCTCGGTGCGGTGTTCGCAGGCGACTGGCTCACCCTCGTCGTCTTCTGGGAACTGATGGCTGTCGGCGCGACCCTGCTGGTCTGGAACCGCGGCAGTGACGCCATCCGGGCGGGGTTCCGGTACGCGGTCTACCACGAAGTCGGCGGGGTCTTCCTCATCGCGGGGGTCCTGCTTCACTACCTCCGAGTCGGGAGTTTCGTTTTCACCGGGCAGGGTTTCTCACCCGGTCTCCCCGCGGTTCTGGCCGCAATCGGCATCGGCCTGAACGTCGGGTTTCTGGGGCTTCACCCGTGGCTGGTGGATTCGTACCCTCGGTCACATGTCGCCGCAACGGTCGTCCTCTGCGGTTGCACCACCAAGGTCGGCGTCTACGCGCTCGCCAGAGCCTTCCCCGGCGGCCACGTCGCAATCGCGGCGATGGGGGGCGCGATGGTGCTGGTCGGGGTCACGATGGCAGTCTTGCAGGTCGAGGTCCGAAGGCTCCTGACCTACCACATCGTCTCGCAGGTCGGCTACATGGTCGCCGGGGTCGGCGTCGGGTCGGCGCTCGGCCGGGCCGGCGGGATGGCCCACCTGCTCAACAACGTCCTCTACAAGAGCCTCCTGTTCATGGTCGGCGGCCTGCTTCTGGTCCGAACCGGCTCGGAGAACCTGAAGAAGATGGGCGGGTTGGCCCGCGAGACGCCAGTCCTGTTCGCCACCTACGCGGTCGCCGCGCTCGCCATCGCCGGCGTACCGGGGTTCAACGGTTTCGTCAGCAAGGGGATGGTCATCGACAGCGCCGACGCTGGCGGCCTCGAACTGCTCTGGTGGGCGCTGGTCGTCGGCGGCGTCGGCACGGTGGTCTCGTTCGCCAAGTTCGGCTACTACGCCTTCCTCGGCGAGCGCCACGGCGACTCCGCCGACGAGATTCCGTCCCTCGCTCCGGTCGAGGCTGTCCCGCTGGTCGCCGTCTCGGTCGCCTGCGTGGCTCTCGGGCTTTTCCCGGACCTCCTGTTCGCGGTCCTTCCGCCGGGAACCGAGGAGGCCAAGGTGTTCGTCTCGTCGCAGTTCACGAAGGCCGGGGCGGTGCTGGTCGCGGGCCTCGCCGTCTTCGCCCTGCTGAAGCGCCCGCTCTCGAAAGTGACCGGCGCGCCCGACCTCGATTCGGTCTACCACCCGGCGGGCCGGGCCGCGCTCGACTTCGCGGCCGAGGCGACGATTCGCGTTGCGACGGCGCTGGATTCGGTGGCCTCGTCGGTGAACACAGCGGGCGACCGCTGGCAGACCGCGACGTTTCCGGAGGGCCGCCTCGACCCCATCGGCGTCGGGGTCCTGTTGGTCGTGCTGACGCTCGCGGTGGTGTTGGCGGTCCTCCTCGGGGTGTGACGCGAACGAGGGGTCGCCGGTCACTCCGGCGGGCCGAGGGAGACGAACTCCAGTCCCCTCTTGCCGAGTAATTTCCGCGCTCGCTCGGTCACCGACGGCGAGACCAGAATCCCGCGAATCTCGGCGTCCGCGTGGAGGTCCCGGTCCAGCGCCTCGACGTAGCGCGCGAGTTGGCCCACCGCGTCCGGCCCGACTCGCTTGCGCTTGAGTTCGACCACGATGGTCTTGCCGTCCCGGTCCTCGCCGTAGATGTCCACCGCGCCGGCGGGGGTCTCGCGCTCGGTGGCCAGCGGTCGGAACCCCGGTTCCACGAGGTCCGGGTCGTCCAAGATTCGCTGGCGGAGGTCCTCCTCGGTGCCTCGGAGGGCGAGGTCACGCTGGTCGGTCACGTCGAAGGTGGCGACCTGTTGGACCTGCTCGAAGGCGACGAGGAGTTCCTCGTCGGGCGACGACCGCACGCTCCGAATCCGGAACTGGCCGTCCTCGACGCCGGCCTCGTGGGCGCACCCCGGCGGTTGCCAGTTGACGGGTTTCTGGCCCTCGTCGGTGTGGACCAGCGCGGTCCCGTCGGGTTTGAGGACGACCAGTCGGTCGCCGGGACCGAGGGTGCTGACAGCGCGGCCCTCGTACTCGACGGTACACCGGCCGAAGACGGTAATCATCTCGGCGCGGTCGATTGCGGTGGCGACTCGGGCGCGGGCCTCCTCGGCGTCGGGTCGGTGGAGGGTGTCGCTCTCGGCGGGATGCTCCCCAGAGCCATCGCTGGTCGAGTCGCCGTCCGCGGGGTCGCTGTCTGCGGAATCACCGCTTGCGGGGTCGCCGTCTGCGAATGTCACTATCCCGGCGTAGGCGGCGAGCGCACTAAAGCGGCCCGCGTCGGCGAGGTGACGAGCAGGCAGACAGTCGAAGGGCCGCTCAGTCGGGCAGAATCACCTCCCGGTCGGCGTCCCACGCCGTCACGCGCTCGGCGAGGTAGTCGGTCGCCTCGGCGGGCGAGAAGCACTCGCGGTCCACCGCGTCGCCGACCACGGTTTTAGTTCCGCGGAACCACCCCCGGAAGTAGTCGGCGTCGTCGCCGACTGCGACCAGCGCGCCGTGGCCGACCGTCTCGCTTCGCTCGACCTCCTCGCAGTCGCCTTCGAGGCCGAACCAGCAGACGTGGAAGGCCGTGGTCTCGTAGTCGGTCCCGACGCGGTAGACGGCCTCGTGGTGGAGGAAATCGAGGTGTTCGCCGACGATTTCGGCGAGCGAGCAGTCGGTGGCTATCGGTTCGGGGTCCACCGCGAACGACGAGTCCGTGGCGAAGGGGGTATCAGCAGAGAGGCGACCGCACAGCGCGAAGTCGGCCCCGCCCCAGTGAGAGCGATGGAGGTCGTAGCGGGGGTCCTCGGCGGTTTCGTCGGCCTCGCGGGAGAGCGGCCGGTCGGCGTCGTCGAAGGGTGGTGTGTCGTCGGCGGGTCCATCGTCGGTGTCGTCGCGGCGGTAAGCCAGCAGTGCGCGGTGTCCCATCGGGGCGAGTTGGCCGCCCCTTTCGATTTAAATCTACGCTGGACCGGCGGGCAGTATTTCGATACGTGTCTAACCGTCGGTTGCTCCTCGTCGGCGTGAACAAACAGTCCGAAAGACAATCTTTTGATTTCTAAAGCCGTCTAAACATTCCTGAAGGAACTGTAAAAGTGTCCGAACCTATCCGTCACGACCGCGACCGAGGACCTCCTCGGCAACCGTTCCACGCGGCGGTTGGCGCTATCCATCCTGCGCCCAATCGGCGCGCGAGCAAGCGAGGCCACCATCGGGGTCGGGAAATCGCGCTCATCTGTCGGCCTGAACCACCGAGGCGGAATTTCGGGGCCTCGACCGCCGGAAGTCCCCTTTTAAACTCCGTGAGTGGTGAACCCCGCCGCTTTTTATCGTGACCGGCGTACTTAGTCAGGATTGAATGGGTAACGAACGTCAAAATCTAGTCGGCGACGCGCTGAATCACCCCCGACGACGCGCGGTGATTCGCCGTTTGGTCACCAAGTACCTCCCGATACCCGTTCCCTCGTTCGCAACGTATCTCGCTCTCTCTCAGTTTCCCGACGCCGAAACCGACGATTTCGAGGCCTTCCGGGCCGAGGTGTACGACGAACTCGTCCGGACCCACCTGCCGAAACTCCACGAGGCCGGTATCGTGGACTACGACCCCGAGGTCGGTGACGGCGTTATCGACGAGGGACCGGAGTTCGAACGCGCCGTGGCGCTCGTGGAGCGTCCGGCGTAGCGCCTCGTCTGTCTCGCACTTTTCCCGGACTCAGGCGATGGCTTCCTCCTCGTCGTCGGCCGAGACGAGGTGTTCCATCCCCCAGTCGCGCATCTCGTAGATGAGCGGTTCCAGCGACTCGCCCTGTTCTGTCAGCGAGTAGTTCACCCGAACCGGCTTTTCGCTCACGATTTCGCGGTTCACTAACTGCTTCTCCTCCAAATCGTCGAGGCTGTCCGAGAGGACCTTGCTGGAGATGCCCCCAACGTCGTCTTTGAGTTCGTTGAACCCCATCGGCCCGCCGTCGAGGAGTCGGTGGATGACCACGGGGTGCCACTTCTTGCCGACCAGCGTCGCAGTCGCGGTAATCGGACACCACTCCTTGCCGGCGCACCAGATTGGCAGTCTCTCCTCGGAGTCGCTCATGCGGGGCGGTACTCCCGCCGGGCAAAAATAGTTACTTCTTCCCATCTAGTTACCGAGAGTAACCGACCCTCAATCTTCTCGGAGCGTCTCGACGCACTCGTCCAGAAAGTCGGGGTACTGAAAGCTCGCGTCGGGTTCGAGTTTGACCACGACCCCGCGATTCCGCGAGAGGTAGAGGTGGACCGCCGTGGCCTTCTCGTGGCGCAGGAGCATGGCTTTCGCCTCCCCGAGATGGAAGTAGACGTCCTCTACGTGTTCGCGGTTGAACACCGCCAGCGACCGGTGGATGATGGTGTCGAGTTCGAGGCCCGAGAGGTCGGCTTTGAGGTCGCCGCGGATGTAGCGCACGTCGTAGGAGTAGTCGTCGCTGTCGAAGGAGGCGACCCACCGGAGTCGGTCGCCGAACGTCTCTTCGAGGTCGTCCGTGAGTCGGTCGTACCGGGGTTTCGGCATGGAGGGACGCACGAGACGAATGCTCAAAAGCGTTCGTGGCGGGCGGGTCGCCATCGGGTCCGCTCTCACTCCACGTCGCGCTTGAGTTCGGCGAGTTCGTTCATCGCCTCCAAGGGCGTCATCGTCGCCACGTCCATGTCCCGGAGTCGCTCCGCCAGCGCGTCCGCCGACCCGTCGGCCACCGCCTCGGGCGTGGGGCTTTGGTCCGGTTCGGGCGCTCGTTCCGCCTCTCGCTCGTCGTCCGCCACGCCGGCAGACTCGGGGTGCGTCTCGCTGAGCAAGTCCCGAGCGCGCTCCACCACGTCGTCCGGGACGCCGGCCTCCCGAGCGACCTGCACGCCGTAGGAGGCCGTGGCCGCTCCTCGGCGCACGTCGTGGTCGAACGAGACCTCCTCGTCTGTCTGGTCCGCGGCGAAGTGGAGGTTGAACGCGCGAGGCAGTTCGTCGGCGGTTTCGGTGAGTTCGTGGTGATGGGTCGCAAAGAGGGTGAGAGCGCCGATTTCGTCGTGGACGTACTCGGTGACGGCGCGGGCGATGGCGAGGCCGTCGGTGGTGCTGGTGCCCCGGCCCACTTCGTCCAGCAGGACCAGCGACTCGTCGGTCGCGCTCCGGAGAATCGAGGAGAGTTCGACCATCTCGACCATGAAGGTGGAGCGTCCTCCGGCGATGTCGTCGCTCGCGCCGACTCGGGTGAACACCCTGTCTACCGGGTCGATGCGGGCGCTGGCGGCGGGGACGAAGCTACCGGTCTGGGCGAGGACGGTGACGAGAGCCACCTGTCGCATGTAGGTCGATTTGCCCGACATGTTCGGCCCGGTGATGACCGCGAAGGCCGACTCGGGGTCGAGGTGGGCGTCGTTGGGCACGAACGACTGCTGGGTGCGCTCGACCACCGGGTGACGACCGCCCTCGATGTGGATGCCGTCGCCGCCGATTTTGGGCCGGGCGTAGTCCCGCGTGGCGGCGACTTCCGCGAGGGCGGCCAGCACGTCCACTTCGGCGAGGGCGTCGGCGAGGGCTTGGACGCGCTCGGATTCGTCTGCGACCTCGCTCCGCACTTCGCGGAACAGTTCGTGTTCGAGGTCGTCGGCCCGGTTCTCGGCGCGCAGAATCTCGTCCTCGCGCTCCTTGAGTTCGGGGGTGTAGAACCGCTCGGAGTTCTTGAGCGTCTGTCTGCGGTTGTAGTCGTCGGGCACCGAATCGAGGTTCGGGTTCGTGACCTCGATGTAGTAGCCGTGGACCGAGTTGTGCCCGACCTTCAGCGAGTCGATGCCGGTGCGCTCGCGCTCCTGCTGTTCGAGGCTGTCTATCCACGCTTTGCCCTCGCGTTCGGTCTCTCTCAGCGAATCGAGTTCGTCGTCGTAGCCCTCCCGAATCACGTCGCCCTCGGTAATCTCGCGGGGCGGGTTCTCCCGAATCGCTCGCTCGACGAGATTTCGCACGTCCGCCAACTCGTCCAGACGCTCGCGGAGTTCGGCGAGTTTCGGACTCTCGAAGTCGGCCATCTCGGCCTTGAGTTCGGGCACCACGTCGAGGGTGTCCTTGAGCGACCGGAGGTCCCGAGCGTTGGCCCGACCGCGGGAGATTCTGGCGATGAGACGCTCGATGTCGTACACGTCCCGGAGGAGTTCCCGGACCTCCTCGCGGGCCTGTAGGTTGTGGGTCCACTCCTCGACGGCGTCGAGTCGGGCCTCGATGCGGTCGGGTTCGAGGAGGGGCCGCCGAAGCCAGTCTTTCAACTTCCGACTTCCGAGCGCGCAGGAGGTCTCGTCCAGCACCCCCAGCAGGGTCACGTCGTCGTCGCCGTGGACCGTCCGGCGGTCGAACAGTTCGAGGCTTGAGAGCGCCACCCGGTCCAACAGCATGTACTCGCGGGGTTCGTACCGAGTGAGGTGGTTGAGGTAGTCGAGGTGGCCGCCGTCGTCGGCGTCCACTCCCTCGCTGTCCCCCGCCACGCCGCCGCGGGTGTACTCGGCGTAGGCCAGCAGGGCACCGCAGGCCCGGATTTCCACGTCGGCGGTGAGTCGCGCGTCGGGGGACCCGAAGTAGCTCTCGACCTTCTCGGCCGCTGTCTCGAACTCGAACGCCTCTGGGTCGTGGGGCGTCACCATGCAGTCGGCGTCGAAGGGGTCGGCGGTGGTCTCGGGTTCCACGATGGCCTCCGCCGGGGCGAATCGGCTTACCTCGTCGGCGACGGTTTCGGCTCTGCGGGTGCTGGTCGCGTAGAAGTCGCCGGTCGAAACGTCCAGCAGGGCCAGTCCGTATCTGTCGGGGTCCTCGGTCAGGCACGCCACGAAGTTGTTGTCGTCGGTATCGAGGAGTTCGTCCTCTGTCAAGGTGCCCGGCGTGACGACGCGGGTGACTGCCCTATCGACGACGCCGGTGGTCTCCTCGGGTTCCTGCACTTGGTCTGCGACGGCGACCCGGTAGCCAGCGTCCAGTAAGGTCTCGATGTACGACTCGGCGCTGTCGATGGGGATGCCCGCCATCGGGTAAGTGCCGGTCGAGTCCTCGCGCTGTGTCAGCGCGATTTCGAGGAGTCTGGCCGTCCGTTCGGCGGCCTCGCAGAAGGTTTCGTAGAAATCGCCGACCTGAAAGAGGACGAGCGAGTCGTCGTACCGCCGACAGAGTTCGAAGTACTGGCTCATCATCGGCGTCAACTCGTCCTCGTTCTCGGCCATCTTCTCGGGTTCCCCCAGCGCCGCGTCCATGGGTGCAAGTAGAGTGGTCCCAGCCCAATAAGCAATCGGAACTCGGCGAGGGGACGGCGATTCGTGGGTCGGATAGACGGCCGGACTTGCTAACTTTGCGGTCGTCGCCGTCGCTTTCCCGGACTGGTGGCCGACTCGGAACCGACAGAATCACGGGCGGACGGAAGGGCTAACCTTCGGTAGCGACTACGAACGGCCATGAATCAAGCCACCGACAAGCCGGTCCACCTCGAAGACGCCGACGACCTCGACGCCTTCGTCGCCGACAACGACCTCGCGCTGGTCGATTTCTACACCGAGGGGTGTTCGCTCTGTCAGGCCATCGAACCCGTGGTGGGCAACGTCGCTCGCGCCACCGACGTCGCCGTCGCGCTCTGCAATCCCCGCGACGACCCGCCGCTGATAGAGCGCTTCGACGTGCGGAGCGTGCCGACCCTCCTGCTGTTCGAGGACGGCGAACTGGTCGACAAGATGGCCGACGGGTTCCAAGGCACCGATGCCGTCGTGGAGTTCGTGGAGCGTCGTGGCGAGGACGCCGACAGCGACGGGGCGACCGCCGCGGAGAGCGACGACGAGTAACAGTAGGGAATGACGCGCTGGGCTCTCGGGTAACTACACATTTCCTAAAGACAATAGTAGATTTTTAAAGGAATTGTTCCATTGTCTCCGGTGGACGCGCAGTTATCGCGTGACCACCGCGCCCGCAACTCGACTACTCCTGCAACTCGATTTCGATGGCGACCATTCCCTCGGTCGTCCGCTGGCAGTCAGTCGCCCGGTTTCCGACTGGCGCGCCACCGAGGAGATACCGGAAATCCCGACCGCCGAGCGTCCGCTTTTGGGTCCGCGGACCCAACCTCGCCCGTGAGCCAGCAATCCACCGACGCCCTGTCGATTTACTCCGATTACGTCTGCCCGTTCTGCTACCTCGGCAAGGCCGCGATGGAGGAGTACCGCCAGCAAGCCGACGACCCGCCCGAGGTCGAGTGGCGCTTCTACGACCTCCGGGGGTACAAGCGCAACCCCGACGGGAGCATCGACCACGACGTAGCCGACGGCAAGGACGACGACTACTTCGAACAGGTCCGGGAGAACGTCGAGCGACTCAAGAACCGCTACGACGTGGAGATGGACCTCGACTTCTCGACGGACGTGGACTCGTGGAACGCCCAGCAGGCCGCCCTCTACGTCCGCCAGAGCTACGACGAGGACACCTTCCTCGACTTCCACGAATCCGTCTTCGAGGTCCTCTGGCAGGAGGGTCGGGACATCGGCGACCCGGACGTGCTGGCCGACATCGCCGACGAGACCGGCATCGACTCCGAGGAAATCCGGGATGCGACCGACGACGAGACGCTCGAAGCCGAACTCCGCGAGCGGTTCGAGCAGGCCCAGCAGGCCGGCGTCTCGGGCATTCCGACCTTCGTCTACGAGGGCCACGCCGCCCGCGGCGCGATTCCGCCCGAGCAGTTCGAGCGACTGATCGAAGGCGGCCAGTAACTTCCGAAATCGAGTCAGTCGTCGCTATTTTCGATAATGGAAGGGTAGAACAGGAAACCATAATTACAAGCACGATATAACGTGGGTCAAATGGCCGTAAGTCGAATATTCAATCAGTTCACCCTTTTCGACATCTTCGGTAATCTTATTCCCGGAACCATCGTCTTGGCCGCGCTCGTTTCCGTCTTTCCGATGGAAAACGTGACGCAAATCGCCTCCGCACCGCTCGGAATTCAGTTCCTCCTCGCCATCATCGCGTTCGCACTCGGTCACGTTATCCAGCAACACGCCTCCGAAGCGGCGGGCAAACGTGAAACGTTCAAGTTCACTATCCTCTCTGCCCAATCGTACGATACGTCTCCCTCGACTGGAGTAGACGACTACGACGGCAATCAAAGGCGTCTCTATCTGCCGTACTATTACTGGAACGAGTGTATCGGGGACCCAGTTCGTGAATACGTCGGCCAATCTCTCGTGGGTCGAATCACCGTTTTCCCTGCTCGTCTCTATCGGTCGGTCATCGAGGCCGTACTCTTGGTCAAAGTGAAAAAAGACGAACCGCTCCCCGACAACCGGTTGGCGAGTAAAGTTTGGAAAATTTGTAAGAAGAAGTACCGTCTGGACAACAACTACAACAACTACGGTGACCTCCTCCATCTCATTTCGAGCGACTTGGAAAACCACGGCACGTCCCGCGCGTTACGATTTCAAGCGATTCGAAATTTCCAGCGCGGAATGTGGATTGCCTGCTTCTATGCTTCCGTCCTCTACTTCTGGGTCGAGTTTTCCCAGTTTCTTCCGAGACTGTTCTATGATTGGCTTTCCGTAATCGGTATTCAACCGTGGACGCCCGCGATACTCGACATCTGGAGTCCCGTCTGGACGCTTTGGCTCCTTACTGGAATTGTCTCGTACTCCTTCTGGGAACTCAAGGAGAAGTACGAAGAAGAGTTCATAGAATACCTTTTCACCGATTACGTCACGTCTCAGTCGGGAGAATTGGCCTAAGACCGAGCGACGGCGTTGTTTAACTGCTTTTTCGGTTCGTCGGTGATTTCCGCGAAACGCCACACCGTGTGACGCTTATCCTGACTCTTCAGAGTGGCTATAATCGTCTCGCCCTCGTTCAACTCCTCAACCCGATTTTTTAGTTTCGAGTCGTACTGCGCGTTCATCTCTACTGCCACGAGGTATCCCGAGCGTTGTGGGTGCAGGTCTTCGAGCCACACGTCTCCCTGCGAATCGACAATATCTTCCACCCGATAACGCGACGTAACCTCGTGACTCATTGTACAATGGGTTCTCTATTCCACGGTATATGATTGTTGTGGAAACCGGCATAAACAAAGGGAACGGCCGGGTTCATGCTACACTTCGCCCGGACCGGACCAGATTCCCGGCCAGCAGGCCGACGCTCACGACGAAGAACAGCGCGCCGAGCGGCGAGGCCAAATCCACGAACAGCCAGTAGAGCGGCGCGGCCGCGGCGGGACCCACCGAGACCACGGCCATCTCGGCGAGAACCGGGCCACAGCAACAGCAGGCGTTGGGCGCGGCGACGGCCGCCGACCCGGCGGTGGCCTCTGCCCCGCCGCCCGACGAGTTTGCTCGCCACTGGGAGGCTAGCAGGGCGGCGTTGAGTCCCACGAGGACCGCCACCAGTCCGACCAGCAGGCCCATCCCGACAGAGACGACGCCGCTGAGGGGCGCGGTCCCGAGGAAGTCGTGGAAGTGGAACTCGACCGCGGGCCAGTAGACCAGCGGGTTCGTGACCTGCGAGGTCGTGACGAAACTGGATTCGAGTTCGACGCCGCGGCCGGGTTCGGGCACGAAGGTCAACATCCCCATCGAGAACATGAAGAACAGGCCCGCGACGACGCCCGTGCCGGTTCCGAACCACCTGCTCGGTCGGTCGGCGAGCGCCCGGCCGACCAGACCGCGAGCGTCGCGCCAGACGACGTAGCCGACCGTCACGGGGACCGAAAGCGCCAGCAGGTAGCCCAGCGGGTTGGTCAGCGACCCCGGCACGACGACTGGGTAGGCGACCCACAGGCCCAACAGCATCCCGAGCGCGGCGTACCGAGGCCGGTCGGGCCACTGCATCCGACCGACGACGAGGCTTCCGACCACGATTGCGAGGCCGATACCGAGCGTCAGCGGGCCGTACCACGCCCTCGCAATCGGGGGCTGACTGGCCGCGAGCGATTCGACCGGCGAGAGTTGCACGAGTCCAATCGCGCCGACCGCGGCCACCGCGAGGCCGGCGAACGCGCCCGACAGCGCGGCCGTCGCCGAGGTCCGCCGGCGCGCGTAGCCGCTTCCGACCGCGACGACGACGCCGACCAGAAGGACCGCGAGCGCGAGCCATTGGGGCATCGGCGGCGCGGCCTCGCCGCCGTGGGCCGACGCGACCGGCATCGCGGCGAGCGCGGCGAACAGCGTCCCTCCTCGGGCGACAGAACGAGTGTTCATGGGCGGGACTCGGCGTCGGAGCGATTTGTATTCGTTGCATCCCGGATTGGCGGTCGGACTGATGTCTCGTCACGCCGCACCAGCCAGCAGGTCGCCGACGACGAACGCGACCACCGCCGCGAGCATCCCGATGGCGAACATCTCCGCACCGCTCCGGAGCCATCCCCGGTCGGTCACGAGGCTCCGACTCGCGCCGACGACGAAGAACGTGACGCCCGTGACCGCGACGGCTGACGGGAACAGCGGCCGGACCGCCAGCGCGTAGGGAATCAGCGGCATCACCCCCGCGAGGACGAACGCGACGAAGGTGGCCAGCGCGGTACTGGCGGGGGATTTACCGTCGGCCTCGGCCGCCGAGGAGTCGCCGCGACTCTCTCGATAGGCGAGTTCCGACTGCCTGCTCAGGTAGTTGCTCATCCCCATCGAGAAGCCGTCGGCAAAGAGGTTGGCCGCGCCCAGCACGAGGACGATGGAGGGCGACAGCGATGCACCCGCGACGCCCGCCACGACGGCGAACGTGGTCACGATGCCGTCGTTCGCGCCGTAGACGAACTCCGCGATGTACGCGCCGGACCGCTCGGCGTCGTCGCCCAGCAGGACTTCCAACATGCCGAGGAGTACGCGACCATCCGCAAAGAATCTCGGCGTCGTGGAGAAATCCCTGCAAACGGTCGGGAGCGATATAAACTCGAAAGCAATGATTTTGTTGCTCTGGCTCGCTCGGGTCGCCGAAAGCTACGTCCGCGTGGCCGCCGACCCTCCGCTATGGACGACGCCCTCTCGGAGTTCGGCCGGCGCGACTGGCAGACCGAATCGGACCTCGAACTCCTGCGGTTCGCCATGATAGGGTTGGGGTGGTGGACCCGCGAGGAGGCCATTCCCGCCACGGAACAGAGCGACTGGTGCGAGACCACCGTGGTCGTCAGCGGCGACCACGACAAGGCTGAGGACGTGGCCGAGTCCGCGGAGCGCGCCGAGACAGCCATCACCTACGACGAGTTCCACGACGGCGCGGCAACCGACGAGTACGATGCAGTCTACATCGCCACGCCGAACGCCAAGCACCTCGAATTCGCGGAGTCGGCCGCCGAGTTCGGCAAGGCTGTTCTCTGCGAGAAACCGATGGAGGCGACCCCCGAACGCGCCCGCCGGATGGTCGGGACCTGCGAGGACGCCGACGTTCCGCTCATGGTCGCCTACCGGATGCAGACCGAACCCGCGGTCCGCCGGGCGCGGGAACTCGTCCAGAACGGTGCCATCGGCGACCCCGTGCTGGTCCACGGGAGCATGTCCCAGCGCCTGCTGGAGATGATTCCCAACCCCGACCAGTGGCGACTGAATCCCGACCTCTCGGGGCCGGGAGCGTCCGTGATGGACCTCGGTATCTATCCCCTGAACACCGCTCGGTTCGTCCTCGACGCCGAACCCGCCGAAGTCTCGGCGTTCGCCCGGTCAGACGACGACGCCTTCGACGACGTGCCCGACGAGGTTGCCACCTTTGAGATTCGCTTCGACGACGGCACTCTCTCGGCCTGCTCGGCAAGCCAGAACGCCGCCCAGTCGAGTCACCTCAAAGTCGTCGGCACCGAGGGCGAGGTCAGCGTCGAACCTGCGTTCTTCGACCGCCAGAACCGGAAGTTCGCGCTCGAAGTCGGTGGCAACCGGGCCAACGTTGAGTACGAGCAGGTTGACCAGATGCTGGAGGAGTTCGACTACTTCGTCCACCAAATTCGGACCGACGGCGAGATTCATCCCGACGGCCGCCACGGCCTGACCGACATCGAGGCCATGCACGCCGTCTACGAGAGCGCCGAGACGGGTTCGACGGTCTCGCTCTCGGATATTTGATATAGCGGGAAACAATTTACCACCGTCTCCTCGCCGAACGTTTATAAACGAAGCCGGGACCAATTCGGGCCACTCTGACGAGTTCCAGCGACAGACGCGAGGCGAATAGACCGCCGAACGACCGGACCCCCGAACGTGGCCACGAGAGGCGCGCTCCGACTCGAAGAATCACGCCGTTCAGTCGTCGCAAGCGCCGCGAGGAGCGACGCGAAGAATAGCGAGTGCCGGAATTCGCCGAAAGAAAGCGTTCAGCCGAGGAGGTAGCCCAGTTTCGGGTACCGCTCGGTCAGGGTCTCGCCGCCGAGGTCGTAGTTCTCGATGATGGCGTCCAGTCCGAGGATGCGGCCCGCGCCGAACGCCGCGACGGCGAGGAACACCAGCATGTACGCGAAGTCCCCGTTGATGAGGCCGTGGGCGACGTCCCAGTTGCTGAAGTAGAACATCAGCATCATGAACGCGCCGAAGAACGCCGCGAGGCGGGTCAGCACGCCCACCAGCAGGGCCATCCCGATGAGGAGTTCGCCCCACGGGACCGCGATGCTGAGGAAGTCAGCGAACCAGACTGTCGAACCCATCCAGTGGAACATCTCGACCAGCGGACTCTCGGCCGGAACCGCGTTCATCAGGTAGCCAGTCGCGCTGAACGGTTCCGCGGCGGTAATCTTGTCCCATCCGGAGTAGAGGAATGCGTAGCCCATCATGAGGCGTAACGCGAGGACGAACCACGCGCTCAGGCTGTGGGCCTTGCCGTGGACCGTGACGCCGCCAATCGTACTCTCGAACTCGTTGACTCGGGTTTTGATGTCAGAAGTTGCCATCGTAGTTCACCTTACAGTTCAACAGACGCACCGGTAGCGTATATAAACAGACACTGATTCCCGGAAAAAGAGAATGAAGAAACCGTGAGACGCGGTCTCAGTCTGTGGCGTGTTGTCAGTCGGCGCTCACCGGGCAGGCCTCCTCGGTGTACTCGACTTGGGCCACCGAGTCGATGGGATTCTCGCCGCAGACCGGACAGTCGGGGTTGGGCTTGAATTCGACCTCCTCGAAACTCATCTCCATCGCGTCGTAGAATATCATCCGACCGTCCAGCAGTTCGGCCGAATCGAGGCCGCCGTCCTCGCAGAGCAGGTACTTGACGGTCTCGGTGGCCTGAATGCACCCGACGGTCCCCGGAAGCACGCCCAGCACGCCGGTACTCGCGCAGTCGGGGACCATCCCTTGGGGTGGGGCCTCGGGGAACAGACACCGGTAGCAGGGTCCCTCGGTGGTGAACGTCGTGACCTGCCCCTCGAACTTGTAAATCGCGCCGTGGGAGAACGGCGTCCCCGAGAGGGTGCAGGCGTCGTTGACCAGATAGCGCGTCCGGAAGTTGTCGCTGGCGTCTACCACGAAGTCGTAGTCCGCGATTAACTCCTCGGCGTTGTCGGGTTCGACGCGGACGTGGTGGGTCCGAACGTCCACGTCGGGGTTGAGGTCGGCCACGAACTCCGCCGCCGACTCGACTTTCGGTCGGCCTACGTCGTCGTTGCCGTGGATAATCTGGCGCTGGAGGTTGCTGAGTTCCACCTCGTCGTCGTCGGCGATGCCCAGTTCGCCGACGCCCGCCGCCGAGAGGTACTGGATGACCGGCGCTCCGAGGCCGCCCGCGCCGACGACCAGCACCGAGGCGTCGAGCAGGGCCTGCTGGCCCTCGGGTCCCACCTCGTCCATGATGATGTGCCGCGAGTAGCGGTCGAGTTGGGTCGGGTCGAGTGAGAGGCTCATAGCCGAGGCTTGGTGGTCTCTGGGTAAAAAAGCGCCGCTGGCCGATGTGAAAGAGTGAAAATTCGAGTGTGTGGTGGGGTGGCGTTACTTCGCGCGACCCTGACCGCCGTTGTTGCTCGGGCGGTTGTGTTCCGTGCCCTTGCCCTTCTGCTGGAGGCCGCGGTTGTCCTGTCCCGCACTGGTCAGGCCCCGGAAGGCCCGACCCTTGTGGGAGTCGTCGCAAATCCAGTTGAGGTCGTCGTCGTTCTGGATGGCACCGTGTTCCGGGTCCAGCAGAATCACTTCGAACCACTTCTGGCTACCGTCCTCGCCGACCCAGTAAGAGTTCAGCACGCGCAGGTTGCGGTACTTCCGGCTGGAACGCTCCTCGGCGATGCGCTGGAGGTTCTTGCGCCGGTAGATGCGGTTGACACCCTGCCGCTTCGAGCGTCGGCCAGCGGTGAACCGCTCCTTGCGGGCCGAGCCTTTGCGAACGCTGACGCGGGCCACGACGACGCCCTGCTTGGCCTTGTAGCCGAGTTCGCGGGCCTTGTCGAGGCGGGTCGGTCGCTCGACTCGCTCGATAGCGCCTTGGTCGCGCCATTCCTGCTTTCGTTGCCACTGGAGTTCGGCGAGATCGCCGTCGTCCGGGTCCTTCCACGCGTCCTTGATGTGGGAGTAGAAGCTTTTTGCCATGTGTATCACCACGGGCGTTGGGTGGTTCAGTCCGCGAGGAGCGGACCACATTCCGTCCTGTGGAAACAGGTGCCCGCTGGTGCCCGTCTACCAGCGAGTTGCCGAAATTTCTCGTCGTCGGGGTTTAAGGGCTTCGTCTTCGCTCTGCGTGGGTTGGTTGCGTCCGGCCGAAACTCCGTTGCAGACCGTTTCATTCACCCGTTTTCGACTGAATCTGACTGCCGATAGATTACTCGGCGGATAACAAAGGTCCCCGAGCGTCAGGTATCCCTATGGCACACACCAACGCCAGCGACCGACCGAGCGGTGACCGAGTGGCCGACGAGCGACCGACCCAGCGCACGGGAGGACGGTAACGTGGCTATCCTCGAACTCGCCATCGCGTTCTTCGTCCTCGCAATCATCGCCGGTGCGGTCGGCGCGGGCGGCGTCGCGGGACTGTCGATGGACGTGGCCAAGTGGCTGGTAATCGTCTTCCTCGTGTTGGCCGTGGTCTCGCTGGTGTTGTGAGACCGCGAGGAGACGCCGGCCGCCGACGCCGCGAGGAGGGCAGTCCGACGTGACGACGGAGGCGTGAGCAGACAGAGGTGAACGTCCTCGGACCGGTCGCAAATAACTGCGGGGCGGAAGCCGTCAGTAGACGACGCCGAACAGGCCGTTCGACGAGTCGTCGTCGCCGTAGCCCGTGCCGTTGGCCACGTCGATGTTGTCGGTCAGGTAGTAGCCGTCGTCGATGGTGCTGTCCCACACGTCGAGGAACGTCCGGCGCGAGTCGGCGAAGCGCCAGTCGTTGTAGCAGTGACACTCGGGGTCGTGGTGGGCCTGCGCGACGACCGCGTAGTCGTCGCTATCGTCGGTCGGCAGGTTGTAGAGGCGGCCGTGCCACTGCGAGGAGGGTCCGGTCGGTTTCGAGGCGTGAACGTCCTGCTTTTTCATCGTCGTACCGTTGTCCAGCAAGACGTATCGGTCGCCGGCGAAGCCTTCCCAGTAGCCGTTCCACGCGGCCTGATTGTACATCTTGGTATCGACCTCGCTGGCGTTCATCCCGAGATAGCGCCGCCAGCCGACGTTGATGGGACCGGTCCGGACCAACTGGTCGCCGTCCTTGTAGACGTACAGCGGGCCGTAGTAGTAGGGCTGGCTCTGGGTGCTCACGTCTCCGGAGGTGGACACGTCGCCAGACGACTGCAACTGCTCACGCTCGGCCTGCTCGGCGGCGGCGTGCTCCTCGGGGGCACCGATGACGGCCGTCTCGCGGTAGGTCCGGGTGAACGCTCGGTCCGGATTCGTGTACTCGGCGGGAATCGCATCGCGGGGGACCTCCTCGGTCTCGAACGAGACGGCCTTGTCGCCGTACCGGCCCACGAGGTCCGAACTCACGAAGCGGTCCTCGTGGCGGTAGGTGTCGCCGTCGGGGACGAACTTGTGGATGCGTCGGCCGGTCGCAGTAATCGGACCCTCGCTGGTCGCAGTGGCCGCGCCAGCGCCGACGACCGTGGTTCCGAGGACGGCCGCGGTCGTTTGCAAGAACTGTCGCCGATTCGTGTTTACGCCGTTTTTATCGTTCATTTTAGACCACGAATAGAACCAATAAATAGAGGATAAAAAAGTTATGTATTAAATAGGTTCGATTTGACAAATTGTGGCGTAACGAGGCGCGAGTGTCGATACTGGGCTACTGACGGGACGAGGAGAGGGGCAGACGACGATTTGGGGCGGTCGAGAAGTCGCTCGAACTGGGGCGACGCCAAAAGTGTGCGGACGCGGACCTCAGGGCGCGTGGTCCCGAACGGTCTCGAAATCGCCGTCGGCGAGCGAGTCGGCCACCGCCGCGATGTCCACGTCGTCGGGGACGAGTCGGGGATACTTCCGGGCAAAGTAGCTGACGATGTTGTCCGCGTCGCGTTCGAGGAACTCGTCGGCGTTCTCGTGGTCGGTCTCGACCGCTTGGGGCCAGTCGAAAATCGTGATGCCCTCGCTGTTGACGAAGACGTTGTACTCGCTCATGTCGGCGTGGACGTAGCCCTCGGCGTAGGCGTCGGCCATCTCCGACAGGATGAGGTCGAGGAGGGGCACGACCTGCTCGTCTTCGAGTTTGGTCCGGGAGAGTTCCACGCCGTCGATTTTCTCCATGACGATAGCGTGGCGGTTGTGGTCCACCGGCCGGGGCACCTTCACGTCGGGGTAGAGACCTTCGAGCGCGTCGTACTCGCGCTCGGCGGCCTTCCGGGCGGTGTAGAACCACGAGACGTGTTCTCGGTCGGAGGTGTAATCGCGCTCCTTCATCACCTCGCGGAAGTTGGTGTAGCCCTCCCGGTGGTACTTCAGCGCGAGCGGTTTGTACGACTGGACCTCGTACACGTCGCTCTCCTTGCCGACGCCGAGGGGCGACCCGAACCCTTCCAACGTCTCGCGCTCGGCGAAGGTGTGGAGCGCCAGCGCGTCGTAGCCCTCGAACTTGAGTCGATAGCCCTCGTACTGAATCGTCTGGCGTTCGACGAGTTCCCGGTCGAGACACCGGTCGAGTCGATAATCTACCTCCTCGGCGGTCAACCGCGAGAACTCCGGCAACTTCTCGCGGGCGACCCACTCCGAGAAGCGCATCCCCTGCTCGATGCCGGACAGCAGATGGAAGTCCTCGGGTTCCAACTCGGCCAGCATGCCCGCGACGTTCTGTACCATCACCGCCCAGTAGACGCCCGGCGGATAAAAGCCCCGCGCAACGCGGCCTCCGACTGTCAGTCGTCCTCCTCGGGCAGAACGTCCCACTTGACTGACGACCTTTTAGCTCTATAAATTATTTGTTGCGATAGGAAATATCGCCTCCCGCGCCAATTGGCCTTTCAGAAAGCACAGTCGAAAACTGCGGCGTGAGCCACGGCCCGTCGGGCCGAAGGTCCGACAGATGGCGAACCGCGCGAGGCCAGCCGAAACCGGAATCGTGGTTTCGACTGCGCATCTGACTACCGCTCTCTGAACCGTCGAAACTGTTTTGTATCGCTTCTCACGACCTGCGAGAAACTGCACGTTGTGAGCGACGGCCGCGTGTAAGTCGGTGCAAACGGTCGAGGCTTCCCGTCGGAGACGGATTCGCCCCGGAATCCAGAGTCTCGTCGGCCAGTCGAAGGGCACGACAAGAACTGTGTCTGTTTCTACAATATACGGTTGTCTTTGAGACTTGTACCTATATGCCTAAGCAAATTCTAATTATTCCCGAACTATCGGCCAAGTGAGTACGCTTCACGACAAAAAAGGACTGCCCGTCGCGGACTGCTTGATGGCTACTGGTTCTGCATCCAGTGCTTGACCGAAAACGGGACGTTGGCGCAGTCCATCGCACAGTTGCTCTCGGAGTCTTTCAGCGATAGCCCCGAGTAGTCCACCACGGTCAGCACGGCCCAGTAGTGGTTCGGCGATTCGAGCGGGTTCTCTGGACCCAACCCCTCGACGCTGATTCGCTCGCGCTCTAACGCATAGCCCGCCGAATCGCTCTTAATCGTCCCGCCGAACGCCCGCGAACTGCCCTCCTCGAACGTCCCCGGAACGACCGTGTTGTCGTCGCGGTCCACGATGGTAATCTGGTAGCCCAACGGGACGCTCCGCTCGATGCCGAGTTTGAGACTGAACACCAAGTCGCCGGTGTACTCGCCACCGAATCCGTCGGTGAACTCGCGGATGGTGTCGTCCTCTACGTCCTCGCCGGGCGGCGTGAGAGCCGCGAAGCTAATCATGCCGTCCTGTGCCGCGACTGTCTCCGCCATCGCACTCGTGCCCGTGACGGCGAGCGCGCCGAGGCCGAGACCCTTGATGAGGTCCCGGCGCTCGATACCGCCTTGGTCGTCTGGGCGTTCGCTGGGCATTTTACGGGACGGTGAAGCCGTGTGCGACCGTGGCTATAGATCTCTCGTTTGGATCCGTCGAAGGGTCATCGCAGACTCTGAAGTCGTAGGTTCCTCTCATCGGGTGGCCCTCCGTCTCCACCATCTCTGCTCCCTGAAGGCCGGAGAAATTAATGCATGAGAGGAAAAGGACGTAGTTACCTGGGGTCAGGTCCTCGACGCTGAAGTTCTGGCGGATTTCCATCATTCCGTCGGTGTCTGCTTTCACTTCCTCGATTGACCCTTTTACCGTCCCTTCTTCGAAGACCTCTTTGGTAACTCGCATGCGGTCTTCTCCTTTCGACAGGACGGCCCACGACTTTCCGATCACCGTCTCGACATCCGGAGTTCCCATGTTAGTCTTCAGAACTATGTCGTAGGTGCTGTCCGTCTGAGTAGGGTCCAATTCTGGAGGGGTCCCGTTGATTTCGTCGTCCTCCAAGTCTTCGTCCGGGGGCGTGAACCCGGCATTCACAGCACCTTGTGCCGCCACTCCACCACTCATCGCACCAACGCCCGCGAGGCCCATCGCGCCGAAGCCGAGACCTTTCAGGATGTCTCGCCGCTCTATTCCACTATCGCCGGTATCTGGTGTCTTTTCTCCCATGGCACCATCTATCTCGGTCGCCGGACAGGATATTATAAAGCCCCAATCGTTCACGGCTAAAATAAACGATTTGCCGAGGGTAAGGCCTCATACTACGCTTCGGAGCGTTCGAAACCTGTCGGCTCGACGCCAGAGAGCCTATTTTTCTCAGTCTACCCAAGACCGCACAGACATATCGACTAATGAAGGAGTTTCTTCGAGACGTATGAATCCAACGGCCAGTTGATGCCGAGTTCCTAAACCCGCGGGAACGATTTGCGTCGGCCTAACGCGGATAATCGCTCTGCGCTGTCGATGAACGGAATCCAAAGAGGACCGGCTTTCTTGCGCCCGGAGAGCGGTATCGGCTACGACCGTGCGAACGTCCCGGTGAACTGGTCGGAGTCGCGGGTCTTGGCGTCGAGTTCGTCTTCTACGTCGGGCCGAGGAGCGCCCCCGTCTGCGTCTAACGCCGCGTCCAGCACGTGGAGCGTGAAGCGGTACTCGTGGGGGTCGTCGCCCGCCAGCGGGCAGGGGCCGCGATAACCGACCTCGTCGAAGTCGTTCTCGCCCTGCTTCGCGCCGTCGAGTTCCGAGGACTCCTCGGCCGGGTCGATGGCCTCCGGAATTTGGGCCGTGTCGGCCCCTGAAAACAGTGGGACCGTTACTGGGTCTCCTCGGGGTCCTCGGAGGCAGAACCGCCGAACAGTCCGGCACACACCGCCGCCCACGTCCGGGTTCGCTTGGTACGCTTACCGCCGAGTCGGTTCAGGTCCATATCTAGTTTAGGCCTCCCTAAACCACTTAACTGTTTACCTTCCCAACCGAGGAGACCCGGCGGCCTTCGCAATCCACTTTGCCACCTCGCTCGAAGCACTCGACATGACCCTATCCGACCGCGAGTGGCGGCTAGTTCGGGAGGAGTCCCGGCGCGGCCCGCTCAACATGGCGCTGGACGAAATCGCCGCGGAGACGGCCGCCGAGGACGGTCTGCGGACGGTTCGAGTGTATCAGTGGGACCCGAGTACCCTCTCGCTGGGCTACCGGCAGGCCCCCGAGAGCGTGGCGTGGGACTACTGCGACCGCGAGGAGATTACGGTCACGCGCCGACCAACCGGCGGCGGCGGCATCTACCACGACCGGTACGCCGACATCTCCTACTCCATCATCGCGCCCGCCGACGAACTGCCGGGCGACCTGATGGAGACCTACGAACTCCTCTGTGAACCGGTCTTCGACGCCTTCGAGCGACTCGGAATCGACGCTCGGTTTACCGCCGACGAGATGCCGGCTATCCACCAACCGGCCTGCTACCTCCGGGAACTCCACCCGGCCCACGACATCGTGGCGGGCGAGGGCCGGAAGATTTCGGGCAACGCCCAGTACCGCCAGAAGGACGCCGTGATTCAGCACGGGTCGCTCAAGTTCGACCTCGACGCCGAGCGCCACCTCTCGGTGTTCTCGGACCCCGAGACTACCCCTGACGAGTTCCGAGAGCGCGTGACGACGATGAACGAGCAAGTGGGCGTGAGCAGGACAGAAGCAGTCGAAGCGGTCGAGGAGGCCCTCCGGGAGTGGGCCGACGCCGACGAGGGCGGGTGGACCGACGACGAACTCGCCCGAGCAGAGGACCGCGCCACGGAGAAGTTCGAGAGCGGCGCGTGGGTCCGGGACCGCGAGGACCCGACAGCGTAGTCAGAGTCCGAACGTCTCCGGGCCGTCACCGCCGAACTCCTCGACGATGGCGTCGTGGATGTCGGAAATCGGCGGCTGGTCGCGGGTCGGGTCGAGGGGATGCTCGCTGATCCACTTGTACCGGACGACGCCGTCCTCGCCGAGGAGGAAGCACGACCGGCGCGCTCTCGGGACGAGTTTGAACGCTCGGTAGTCCACGTCGAAGGCCTCGGCGAGGGCCAAGTCGGTGTCGGCGTAGAGGGGGAACTGGAGACCGAGGTGGTCGATGAACTTCCGGTGGGTGAACGCTCGGGACTTGCTGACGCCGACGACCTGCACGCTGTCGTCGCTGGTGAACCAGTCGTAGTCCCGGAAGGAACACCACTCTTTGATGCAGTCTGGACTGAAGTCGTTGGTGTAGAACGTCAATAGGACCGGTCCGTCGTCGAGGAGGTCCGAGAGTCGGGTCTCGGCCGCGCTGGCGTCGGGATACACCAGCGTCTCGGCCACGTCGCCGACGTGTTCGCCGACCGCCACACCGGGAGCATCGCTCATGACCGGTTCTGTCGCGCTGGCGACTTAAATCTCGGCGTCTCGGGGCCGACTACCCCCGAGCGTGGTAGTAGCTCTGCTCGCCGTTCCCGGTATCCAAGATTCGGCGGTCCAGCGCACCGTGGTCCACGAGGCGGTCCAAGATTGCGCTCACGGTCGCTACGTCCAGCACCCACCCGACGTGTTCGTCCTCGAAGGGTTGCTCGACGTTGGATTCCGACCACCCGATGTCCATCACCGCCTCGGTGACCTCCCGGACGTTGTACGCCTGCTCGTCGTTGGCTTGCAGGAACTTCAGGACGCGCTCCTCGATGGAGTAGCGTTCGCCGCCCTCCTCGAAGGTTTCGAGGCTGATTGGCACACTTCTCGTAGGGTCCGAGTCCAAAAAAGTGTGTGGCTTGGTAGTACGAACCACGATTCCCGTCGTCTCGGTAACACAGCGGGGGTTCCGAAGCGCCTTTCACCCCTCCATCCCTCCCCGAATACATGAAAGTTGGTGCGCACGAATCCATCGCTGGCGGCGTCTACAACGCCGTAGACGACCAAATCGAGGACGGCGGCAACTGCGGGCAAATCTTCACTCACTCCCCGCAGGTCTGGCAGGACCCCAACATCGGCGACGACGAGGCCGAACAGTTCCGGACCCTCTCGGCCGAGAACGACGTGGGACCGTGGGTCATCCACTCGTCGTATCTGGTGAACCTCTGCACGCCGAAGGACGACCTGCGGGCGAAGTCCATCGACAGCATGCAGAAGGAGGTCGATGCCGCGGACAAACTCGACGTGCCTTACGTCAACGTCCACCTCGGCGCGCACACCGGGGCCGGGGTTGACGGCGGCCTCGACAACGCCGCCAGCGCGCTGGACGAGTTGGACATCCCCGAGGGCGTGACGGTCCTCATCGAGAGCGACGCCGGGTCGGGCACCAAGTTGGGCGGCGACTTCGAGCATCTGGCCGAAGTCCTCTCGCGCTCCGAGCAGGACCTCGACGTGTGCATCGACACCGCCCACGCCTTCGCGGCGGGGTACGACCTCTCCACCGAGGAGGCCGTCCACGACACCATCGCCGAGTTCGACGAGGTGGTTGGTCTCGAACACCTCCAGTGCGTCCACCTCAACGATTCGAAGCACGAGTGTGGCACGAACAAGGACGAACACGCCCACATCGGCGAGGGCCTCATCGGCGAGGAGGGAATGCGGGCGCTCGTCAACCACCCGGACCTCGAAGACGTGCCCCTCGTCCTCGAAACGCCCCACGAGGACGGCAAGGGCTTCGCGTGGAATATCGAGCGCGTTCGGGAACTGCGAGAGAACTGACCGACAGGAGTTGGGGGAGCGCGGTTCAGGAACCGATACCGAACTGTTCTCTCCGCTCGGCGAACGACGCCGGGTAGACGAGTCGATATGCGCCGAGAAGCGCCCCGATACCGACGAGGACGACGACGGCTCCGGCCCACGACGCGTCTGACAGAAACGGGCCGAGGACCGAATCGAGGGCACCGATGGCCAACACCGGGACGAAGAAGAACGCCCAGAACGAGACCGCGAACGCGAAGAGATGCCGCAGGGACCGGTCCTCGACCACGAACCACGAAGCTACCAGTACCGACACGAAGAGAGCGAGGTCGCTCACCGGTCCCGCCGCTGACTCCGACGGAACCGGGTAGTATCCGCCGAGCGTCCGGCCCGCAACGACGAGAAGCAAGGCTCCCAACGCGACGACCAAGTAGAGTCCCATCACCGCCGCGACGAACCGGCCCATCGTCTCGAGTGCGCTCCGGACACCCATATCAGACGGGCAACGTGTTCGGTCTTGAATGCTGTGGGGCGACGGGGACGAGAGTGGGTGGTGTGCCCGACAGGCGCAACGTGATTTCGCCTTCGAAAGTCCCCGTCCGGTCGTTCAGCGGCATATCCGTCGGACGTAGTTGCGCCGGAGGAGTCCGCGAAGATTACCGAACCCGACGGCCCCTTTCTCCACCCACTGTTGTCCGTGTCGTGGGGTTTTTGCTCGTGGACCCTTTCACCGAGCGCGGACCTCGAACCTCCCCAACCTCCTGCGCTTCTCGGTCGCTTCGCTCCCTGCGATGCTCGTCCCTCGCGCGTTTCTCGCGCGCCGGACCAGAATGAAGACGAGATGAATAAATATATGTTAAGAAATCGTATTTAATTTTCTAGGACAATTATTCATTTCTTTGAGACCGCCCTGCTTATCACCGCCCGCGCCCAACTCCGAGACAGATTCAGCCGTGCGACAGTTCTCCGCCGACTACCTCCGAGACACGCGCCGCGGGATGTGGGACGACCGGTCGGCGCTGGCCGACCTCGAACTCGACTCGCGCGAGCGGGTCCTCGACGTGGGATGCGGCACGGGCGAACTCTCCCGCGTGCTGGCCGAGGAGGCCCCCGGCGAGGTGGTCGGCGTGGACGCCGACCCCGACCTCCTCCGGGTCGCCCGCGACGAGGCCGGCGTCTCGACCGTCGCTGGTGACGCGCTCCGCCTGCCCTTCCCGGACGACACGTTCGACCTCGTGGTCTGTCAGGCCCTCCTCATCAACCTCCCCAATCCCGCTGAGGCGGTCCGGGAGTTCCGGCGGGTCTCCTCGGACCTCGTGTCTGCGGTCGAACCCGACAACGGTGCGGTGTCGGTCGAGTCCACCGTCGAATCCGAGGGCGTCCTCGCACAGCGAGCGCGTCGGGCCTACCTCGACGGCGTGGAGACCGACGTGACCCTCGGCGGGGAGGGCACCCGCGAAGCCTTCGCCACAGCGGGCCTGTCAGACCTCTCCACTCGACGCCACTACCACACCAGAACCGTCGAACCGCCCTACGCCGAGCGAGACCTGCGGTCCGCGCGCCGGAAGGCCAGCGGCGAGGGACTGGCCGACGACCGCGCCACCCTGCTGGCGGGCGGCCTCTCGGCGACCGAGTACGACGACCTCCGGACCGACTGGCGCGAGATGGGCCGGTCGGTGGTCGAGCAGATGAGCGCCGGCGAGTACCGCAGAGCCGAGGTCGTTCCCTTCTACGTGACGGTCGGGTCGGTCTGACGCGCCCGACTCGTCGGTACTCTCTTTACCGCGCCTGTCACACGTTCTATCATGTTCGCCGACATCCTCCTTCCAGTAGACGACAGCGAAGGGGCCGACGACGCAATCGGCCACGCCGCCGACCTCGCCGACCACTTCGACGCCACCGTCCACGTCGTGTTCGTCGCCAGCACGAACCGCGACAGCGTGACCGTCGTGGGGTCCGACGTGGTGGACGCGCTCGAACAGGAGGGCGAGGACATCGTAGAACCGGTCGCAGACGACCTCCGGGACCGAGGAGTCGCCTGCGAGTCCGAGGTCGTACAGGGCGACCCCGCGATGACCATCGTGGACTACGCCGACTCGCGGGGGATGGACCTCGTGGTGATGCCGACTCGCGGTCGGTCCGGCCTCTCGCGGTACTTGTTGGGGAGCGTCACCGAGAAGGTCGTGCGCCACTCCGAGGTCCCGGTCCTCACGATTCGAACCCACGACGAGGCCCGGACGCCCTTCCCCTACGAGAACGTCCTGATTCCGACCGATGGGAGCAAGGCCGCCGGAGGTGCCGTAGACCGCGCGGTCGAGTTGACGGCCGCCTTCGACGCGACCCTCCATGCCGTCTCGGTGGTGGACGACCGGTCGCTCGGCATCGACGTTCGCTCGGGGTCGGCCAGCGAGGAGCTACGGGGCGTCGCCGAGGAGGCCGTCGCCGACGTTGCGGACCGAGCAGACGAGGCCGGTGTCGAGCGCGTTGAGAAGCACGTCCTCACCGGGCGGGCTTCGAACAAACTCCTTGACTACGTTGCCGACGAGGACATCGACGTGGTGGCGATGGGAACCACCGGCCGGGGCGCGGCCGACCGAGTTCTGCTCGGGAGCGTGACCGAGCGAATCGTTCGCTCCTCGCCGGTGCCGGTACTGACCGTGCGCCGGTAGGTAGACGGTGGGCCGGTCGGAGAGTCTGTGAGCGCGGTCTGAAACCGACTGCCCTTCGACTGGGGACAAGTCGAAAAGAACTATCGGCGCGGTCGCTTTGTGGCTGATATGGACCCGCGAATCCGCCAGCACGCAGAGATTCTCGTCAACCACTGCACAAGCGTCGAATCCGACGACAACGTCCTCGTCAAGGCGGACCCCGCCGGCGAGGACCTCGTGGTCGCGCTCGCCGAGAAAATCGGCGAAATCGGCGCGAACATCGCTATCTCGATGGGAAGCCAGCGCGCCGACCGGGCGTATCTCCGCGCCGCCGACCCCGAAAATCTCGACACGCCCGAACACTCGCTGGCCGAGATGGAGGAGACCGACGTGAAAATCGTCGTGAAGGGGTCGGCCAACACCCTCGAAAAGAGCGACGTGCCCTCCGAGACGATGACCGCTCACCGGGAGGTCAACCGCCCCATCATGGCCGAGCAGATGGGCAAGCGGTGGGTCGGCACGCAGTTCCCCGCGACCGGCGAGGCCCAGCAGGCCGAGATGAGTACCGCCGAGTACGAGGAGTTCGTCTACGATGCGGTCAACAAGGACTGGGACGCCCAGCGCGAGTTCCAGTCCCAGATGGTCGAGATTCTGGACCCCGCCGACGAGGTTCGCATCGTCTCGGGCGATACCACCGACCTCACGATGAGCGTCGAGGGGATGCAGACCATCAACGACTACGGCGAGAAGAACCTCCCCGGCGGCGAAGTCTTCACCGCGCCAGTCGCCGATTCGGTCGAGGGCGAAGTGCTGTTCGACAAGCCCTTGGTCCGCTACGGCCGGGAAATCGAGGACGCCTACCTCCGCTTCGAGGAGGGCGAGGTGGTCGAACACAGCGCCGCCAAAAACGAGGAGATGCTGACCGAAGTCCTGAACGCCGACGAGGGTGCCCGTCGCATCGGCGAACTCGGCATCGGGATGAACCGCGACATCGACCAGTTCACCTACAACATGCTGTTCGACGAGAAGATGGGCGACACGGTTCACCTCGCGGTCGGCAAGGCCTACGACGAGTGCCTGCCCGAGGACGAATCGGGCAACGAGAGCGCGGTCCACGTGGACATGATTGTTGACATGGCCGAGGACTCGTACATCGAGGTGGACGGCGAAGTGGTCCAGCGAAACGGTACATTCCGGTTCGAGGACGGTTTCGAGGGCTAAGGCGGTCTTTTTAATTCGACGTTTTTGCGAGGAAGGGGTCCGAAGTGAGCGGAGCGAATGGGGAAACAAATACATTTCTTTAGCAATTGCGTAGGAGCCTGAAATAGTCTAGAATATTGTTCAGCTCTCAAAAGCTGGCTCTGCGAGGGTTTACATACCAGCACGGGACCAACCCCGGCCGTGACCTGAGAATCGCCGCGCGGGGCGTCGAGGAGGGAGCGCCGTGTGCCCCCGCGCGGAGCGAGACACGGCCTGTTCGCTATCGCCGACGCCGACCAGTCGCGGCTACACCACGTCGCCGCGGACCGTCGTTCCCTCTTGGCGCTTCCGGTAGGATTCGACCGCCTCGGCGGCTTCTTGTGTCTTCTCCTCGTCCATGCCGAGCATCTCCAGCGCCGCGGGGAGCGTCGGGAAGGCGAGTTCGCTCTCGCGTAGCTTGCGGAGCGCCTCGTCGCTCCGCTGGCCTTCCGCCCAAAGGCAGACCCCGCGCGGGTCCAGAATCTGCTCGTAGTCGTCGCGCTGAATCGCTCCTCTGAGCCGCTGGGTCACGTTGTCCTCGAAACTGGAGTTGCAGACTTCGAGGTGGACCGGTTCGTCGTCGGGCAAGAGGTGGGCGGCCAGACACTTCTCCGGCGCGGCGTGGCCGCTGTCGTTCGCCCGGATGTACTCGGGGAACTGTTCGGCCCACTCGGCCCGAACGGTCTTGCCCACGCCCTCGACGCCGTGGGACTTGCGGAACTCCTCGTCGGCATCGCTGTCGTCGCCCCGGAGGAGAATGTCCTTGGTGACGTACACGTCCAGTCGCTCCACGGGGTCCAGCCCCAGCGCCACGTCGCCGTAGACCCACAACTCGCGGACCGGCACGGGCATGGTCTCGTCCTCGACAGCGGCGAGGACGTCCTCGACGCGCTCGATGGCCTCGTCTCGGTTCATTACCCGCCGATTGGAGTTCTGGCGGGTTAACCGTGGCGTGTTCGTCCACCGAGACGAGAGAGAAGAAACGAAAGTCGGTCGAACCCGGAATCGGGGTCGCTCAGTTCTCGGCGGCGACTGGCTGTTGGTCGTACTTGTCGCGGAACTCCTGAAGCAGTTGGCCCATCTTGGCGTACCAGTCGTTGAGCATTCTCTGCATGTCGTCGGCCACTTCGTCAGGGTCGGTCGGCCGGTAGACGTGGTAGTAGCCACCCTGCTCGTAGTTGACCTGCTCTTTCTGGACGAATCCGGCCTGCAGGAGTCGCTGGATGGCGCGGTAGGCAGTCGAGCGCTCGCGGTCCACCCGGTTGGCCACCTCGTCGATGGTCAGAGGTTCTTCGGTCTCGACCAGCGCCTGAAAGCACTCCCGGTCGAGTTCCTTCAGTCCGTGGATGCACTCTAACAGCCCCTCGCACTCCATGTCCTTCTGCAGGTATTCAGCCATCGAGTCTGTCATTTTCTTGGTGATGGATAGGGACTACGCCCCTAAAAGGGTTTGCATGATTCCTGCACAACTACCGCTAGCTGAGCGGGATTCGGCCACAGCGGGCGTCAGTCGCCCGCTGGGGCGACGCGTTGGTCGCGGCGGAGTTCTGAGACCGTCGTGTAGACGACGGCCCCCGCAACCAACAGCGCCGACCCGAAGATGAGCGCGATGCTCAGGGTGTTCAGCACCTCGATACCGTAGGTGCTACCGATTTCTTTCGCGGCGACGGCCACGCTCCCGCCGAGCAACATCGCGGCGAAGTAGCCCTTGATGTCGCCCTCGTCCACGATGTTCGTCGCGGCAGACCCGACGCGAGCGCCGAGGGTGCTTCCGGCCAGCAGGGCCGCCACGACTGCCAACGCGACGTTACCGGCCTGTGCGTACCGGAAGGCACCGAAGCCGCCCGAGATGGTGATTTGGAACACGTCGGTTCCGACTGCCACCGCCGCGGGCACGCCGAGACCGTACATCATCGCGGGCATCAGCAGGAACCCCCCGCCGACACCGAGGAATCCCGACAGCACGCCGACGAACAGCGCGATGGCGAGCGTCAGCCACAGCGACACCTCTCCGCCGCCCGTCAGCGAGATGTGGGGCGGCACGTCGAAATCCTGAATCGTCCGGGCGACCGGATGGAGGTCGTCGGTGTCCTCGGTACGCGCGTCTCGGAGGACGAACAGTCCGACCGCGCCGAGCATGAGGACGTAGGCGACGCTGACCACCGTGTCGGCGAATCCGAGTTCGCTCAGCGCGTCCACGAGGGTCTTACCGACCTCGATACCGGCGGTCATCCCGAGTATCATGATACCGCCGAGTTTGTAGTCCACCTGCCCGTGGTCGCGGTGCTTGAGCGCCGCGATGAACGAGGTCCCGAAGACGAACGCGAGACCGGTTCCGACTGCGGTCTGGGAGTCGTAGCCCATCACCAGCAACGCGGGCGTCACGAGGAAACTCCCGCCCATCCCGAAGAATCCGAACAGGATTCCGATGAGGAGGCCGAACCCGACGAAGACGGTGATGACCGTGGGGTCCATCGTTAGGTCCCCGCCACCGCCTCGGTCAACGCCGGGCCGGCGATTCGTTCGAGGACGGTGTAGACCACGTTCAGCGCGAGCGCCTCGCCGATGACGGCCGCCACGATAGCGACCGCCTGCGCGTTGCCCGAGAGGGTTTCGATTCCGAACATAGTTACACCGCGGTCCGTCCACGAGGTCGTTCGAGTGGTTGTGCTTGCGTCATAGTTATTATCCTAATTGGGTTTATCATACAATACCATTTCCGGCGGTTTCGGTTCGTGAGGTGTGGAATACATCGAGGAGTTAGTCGGCCTTCGCGGCCGTCGCGGCGTCGTTGTCGCTTCGGTACGTCCGCCAGAGGCCCTGCGCGTAGGCCCCGAGGAACATCCCGCCGATTGCGAGCAGGATGGGATAGTTCCCGATGCCGAGGCTGGCGTAGGCCGCGCCGGGACAGATGCCCGAAAGGCCCCACCCGACCCCGAAGATGACGCCGCCGGTGAGGACGTTCCGGTCGAACGACTTCAGTCGGCGGGCGTAGGCCCGGCCGGTCAGCGGCGCGCGGTCGAGGAGGTTCACTCCGATGGCGAACGCGGTGCCCGCGACCACCGACCCGGTGCCCAGCACGAACAGCAGGCCGAAGTCCTCGAACTGGAGGAAGTCCAGCACGACTTCGGGCCGGGCCATGTGACTCAGGCCGAGACCGAACCCGAATATCAGCCCACCCGCCACGATGAGGGGCATGAACAGGGGATGGCGGTCCCGTTCGACAGGTTCGCTCATGGCGACACCCCCAGCGCCTGCACGATTTGGGCGGTCACGATGGCGACGCCGAGGAAGGTGGCCACGTTGACCAGCGAAGTCGGTGCCACCGACCCGACGCCGCAGATGCCGTGGCCGGAGGTACACCCCTTCCCGATTCTGGTGCCGACGCCGACGAGGAAGCCCCCGCCGAGGAGTCGCCACCACGAGACGCGGGTCGTCCACCCGAAGTCACCGAAGGCGACGGCGTAGATTGCCGCCCCGGCGACGATGCTCAGCGTGAACGCGACCCGCCAGTCGCGGGAGGCGACGTACTTCGCGCGGTTGAACCGCGGTACGTTCGACACGTACGACAGCGTGGATTCGAGGAACGTGCTGGCCCCTGCCGGAATGGCGGTGCCGAGGTAGATGGCGGCGGTGCCCAGTCCGATGAGCGCCCCGCCGACCGCGTACCGCCAGATTCCGTTGGGAAACAGTTCCGCGAACGTCACGAGTGGTTCCATGATGGTGTCTCAGTTGGTGTGGCTTTAGTCGCTGGTCATCGCGTCGGAACTCGCCGCGCAGTTGTTCGGGCCGAGTTCCAACTCGAAGGCCTCTTCGTCGGTCTGTGCTTCCTGCCCGAGGTTGGTGGCGATGACCTCCTCGTAGTTGGCGGGACGCGGGGGCATGTCCGAGAGGACCAACTCCACGAACTCGTCTTCGTCCATGGTCAGCGCGTCCATCTTCTGCTTGAGGTTGCCGATGGTCTCGGTGTAGGTACCGTCGTCGCGGGTGTCGGCCGCGTCGCTGAAGTGCGCGCCGCCCACCACCACGTCGTCGCCGAGGGGGAGGATGCGCTCTTGCAAGGACTCGTAGAGTTGACGGGCCGCGTCGGGCGCGCCGTCGTCACCGCCTTCCAAGTCGGGCCGGGCGACGCTCTCGGCGAACAGGCCGTCACCCGTCAACAGGAGCGCGTCGTCCACGAGATACGAGGTCATCCCGGAGGTGTGGCCGGGCGTGAAAATCGCCTCGATTTCCACGTCGCCGACCGCGAAGGTGTCGCCGTCCTCGGCGTGGGTGACCGCCTCGTCGTAGGTGACGCCGCGGTCGATTGCGGCAGACGGGAGGACGCCCTCGATACCCTCGTCGGCCAGCGCCCGGACGCCGGACACGTGGTCGGCGTGGACGTGGGTGTCGATTGCGTATTTCAGGTCAGCGCCGAGCGCCCGAGCGTCCTGCTTGTAGGTGTCGGTGAACGCCCGGAGCGGGTCGATGACGGCGGCCTCGTCGCCCGAGACGACGAGGTAGCTCATACACCCGCTGGAGGGGCGCTGGTACTGCGCGACGGTAGCGTCGGTGTCGGCGTCGATTTCGGTGTACTCGAAGACGCGCGCCCAGCCCTGCATGCCGTCTTCGAGGTAGACGGCGTCGAGGCCGCGCTCGATTAACTCGCCGGCGACGTACTCGCTGGATTCGCCCTTCGCGCAGAGGGTTACGATTTGTTGGTCGTCGGGCAACTGCTCGAAGACCTCCTCGTCGGGGTCGCCCGCGAGGAAGTCGAAGTAGGGCACGTTCAGACTCTCGACGTTCTCGCCGTCGATGGCCCACTCCGCCACGTCGGCGGGGACGCGATTGTCGAGGAGGAACACGTCCTCGCCCGCGTCGATACTCTCTTTCAGCGTTTCGGGTGCGATGCCTTCGACCGCCACGTCGGGGGTCGGGAACTCTGGGTCACTCATTACGAGTTATCCTAATCGGACGCTCCCTCATAAGGGTTTGCATAGTATTGCGCAATACCAACAACACAGTCTCGTCGGGCGCTCGCCCCGTCTCGCGTCGAAATTCGGATTTAACGGGGTGTAAAATCCGATTACGGGGGAAAATACAGTTGATACGCGCGATACGCGTCCACTCACCGACCGACTGAATTGTTCGCTCTGCCCAAGAACCAACAACCTTTTATCCCGGCACCCGGTATTGCTCGGTACACACAAGACAGACCACTGGTGTTGAAAATGAGTGAAACATACGACGTTACCGAAAGTCTCGACGTGAAAGGACAGTCCTGCCCGATGCCCGTCGTCAAGTCCAAGCAAGCGACTGACGACCTCTCCGAAGGGGAGGTGCTGGAGGTCGTTGCGACCGACTCCGGCAGTATGAGCGACATCGAAGGGTGGGCGAACACGACCGACGGCGTGGAACTCCTCGACCAAGCAGAATCGGAGGAGGCCGGCGAGGCCGTCTTCAAGCACTACGTTCGCAAGACCGAATAAGATGAGTACGGACACCACCCAATCGTCCGACCCCGACCCAGACTCTGGGGACCCCGGCCGTGCGGACGCCGAGGACATCGCACAGTTGCAGGCCCGCATCGACGAGTTGGAGGACGAACTGTCGGCGGTCCGGTCCGAGGTCGGCGACGGCCAGAAGAAGATGACCATCATCGCCACGAAAGGGACCTTCGACATGGCGTACCCGCCGCTCATCCTCGCCAGCACCGCCGCGGCGTTTGGCTGGGACGTGGTGGTCTTCCACACGTTCTGGGGCCTCGACATCCTCCACGAGGACAAATCCAAGGACCTCAAGATGAGCGCAGTCGGCAACCCGAGCATGCCGATGCCCAACGCCATCGCCTCGCTTCCCTTCATGGACTCGATGGCGACCAAGATGATGGAGAAGAAGATAGACGAGCAGGGCACCGCGACAATCGAGGAACTCATCGAGATGTCGCTGGACACGGGCGTCGATTTGCAGGCCTGCCAGATGACGATGGAACTGATGGACTACGACGAAGACGAGATGTACGACGACGTGACGACCGGCGTCGGCGCGGCCACCGCGCTCGAACACATGGCCGACGCGGACATCCAACTGCTCATCTGAGTCGCCCGGACTAGCAACCGAATTATTGCTTTTCAAAACGATGCCAATGCTTAGACCATTGTATAGTCACTTTTGGAGTTTCGTCCTATCTCCGCAGTCACAATCGAGAGTGCGACCGAGGGCGGTGAGGGCTACCACCATGGCGAGGAAGTGACTCCTCGGCGATTGGCCGACGAGGAGTCGGTCGAGATGCCAGAAGCGACCGGAGAGACGACCGAACCCCTGTTCGGCCTAACCGCACCGAGACGCCTCCTCGCGGTTTTCGTCGGCGTTGTTCGCTGACCCCTACTTTCCACTCGAAAAACAGTCTTAAATCGAATAGCGATATAGGAAATCTCCTCGGTGGCGCTACTCGCTGTCTTCCGAAAGTCCGACCGAGAAGCGCCGTACCGTTCGATTTCCGCGTTCGCCGGCGTTCTGGTGTCTCACCGCGCCAGCGAGTCCATCTACCGCACCAACAGGTCCAACTGATGGGTGCAGTAGACTAGTTCTGCTGACTCGATTTGGTCGCGCCGCCGGTCGGTCCACCGGTCGAGTCGGTCCGAGTCGAGTCCCTCGTCCTCGACTGCACCCCCGACCATCTCCACGATGCAGTCGAGGAAGTAGGCCTCGTCGGCGGGATACCCGTCCTCGCGGGGCCGGACCACCCAATCGGACCCGCCGACAGCGAGGACCGCGCCCTCCTCGGGGGCCAGCGAGAGGAGGTGCCGACCCGCCCTGCTGTCGCCCCCGGCGTCGATGTGGTCGTGGAAGGCCGACACGACGCGCTCCTCGAACGCCGAATCCGGCCCCGAGTCGGCACCGCCGCCGCCGGACTCGAAAATCGTCCCGCCGTCGAACGTAATCGGGCAGTAAATCACCCCGCCGGGGGCGAGAACCCCCCGGAACGCCGCCAGCGCGTCGGCGGGGTCCACGAGGTCCACGAAGGCGTGAGCCACCACGAGGTCGAACTCGCGGCCGGTTTCCGCGAGGAAGTCGAAGGCGTCCCCGGTCCGAAACTCGACTTCGACCCGGCGTCGTCCTCGACCGACCAGAAATCGGTTACCCGCGTGCCGGTCGCCCGCGCGCCGGACCGCGTACCCGCGCGGGGCGGCCCACGCGGGCAGGCGCTCGCGGGCGGCCGAGACGTTCTCCTCTCTGAGGTCGAGGACGGTGTAGCGAACTCGGTCGGGAAGCCACGGCCGGGAGAGAAATCTGGTCAGGGTCGCGCCGATGCCCGCGCCGACTTCGAGGACGCGCAGGTCGTCGCAGTCGGGGCGTCTGGCGCGCTCTCGGAGTTCGTCGGCGAGTCGGGCCTCGACGCGCTGGTTCAGTGCGCGGTCGTCCACGGTCCGCTTGGCCGAGAGGTAGCGCTGGAAGTTCACGCCGGGGCCTCCTCGGGGGCGGATTTTCGGGCGACCGATTCGAGGAACCGCCGGGCAGTTGCCATCGATTCGTCCCAACCGGGGTGGCGCTCGAACCGGCGTCTGGCGGCGAGGCCCGCTGTTTCGAGGCGATTGCGGTCTCTCAGGAGGGTTTCGACCGCTTCGGCGACCGCTTCGGGGCTTTCGGGTGGGACGAGGAAGCCGTCTTCGCCGTGGGTGACGAGTTCGGAGGCTCCTCCGGCGGCGGTGGCCAGCGCGGGCAGGCCGAAAGCCATCCCCTCCAAGTAGACGATGCCGTAGCCCTCGTAGGACGACGGGACGGCGAGGAGATGGCTCTCGGCGAGTCGGTCGGCGAGCGTGGCGTCCGGGAGTCGCCCCTCGAACCGGACTGACTTGGCGATGTCGAGATTCCGGGCCTGCCGGCGGACTTTCTCGGCGTAATCGGCGTCGGCCTCGCTCCCGATTACTGTGAGGTGCCAGTTTCCGGAGACCTGCACGAGGCCGTCGAGGAGGACGTGGAGGCCCTTGCGCGGGACCAGCGACCCGACGAAGACGATGCGGAAGGGGCTACGGTCGGCGCGGGCGGCGATTGCCTCCGGGGTGATTTCGGGATTGAAGCGGTCGCCCGCGGGTCGGGCGACGGTCGCTGGTCGGGGGCCGGCGAGGGCCTCGCTGGCTTGGCGGGTGGCCTCGCTGGCGTAGAGCGCGGCGTCGGTGGTCCGGAGGTACCGACGCTCTACGGCGCGGTAGACCGGTTTCCGCCACGCGGAGTGAGGTTCGCTGGCTCGGAGGTGGTGGACGACGGCGGCAATCGGGGCGTCGATGGTCGGGTTGCACCACAGCAGGGAGGGGTGGCAGAGTTCGTCCTCGACCAGCAGGTCGAAGCCCCGGAGTTTCCGGCGGCGTCGGCGGCGGACTCGCGGGTCGAAGTTCTCGGCCAGCGCGCGGTGGTAGTCCCGCCACGGGAGCGAGACCACGCTGACGCGGTGGCCGGCGCTCCGGAGTTCGGCGGCGAGTTTCCGGTCGTAGAGGAACCCGCCGGTCGTGGTCCCGATGTCGCCGTAGACGACGAGTCCGACGTGCATCCGCTACGCTTCCTGCCGGTAGGACGCCCACGCAACGTCGTCCTCCCGGAGTTTGACGGTGATGGTCTCGACCTCGGGGGCGTCGAGACTGTCGGCGAATCGCTCGCCGAAGACGCGCGCGAAGTGTTCGAGGCTCGGGTTGAGGTCCTCGAACTCGGGCAGGTCGTTCAGGGTCGCGTCCCGGTAGCGGGCCACCGTGGCGTCGATTCGCTCGTTCAGGGCGTCGATGTCGGCGAGGTAGCCGTAGTCGTTTAGCTCCTCGCCCGCGAGTCCGACCTTCGCGGTGAAGTGATGCGAGTGGAGGTCCCCCTCGGGACCGGGGTTAGGGACCGTCAGGAAGTGCTGTGCCACGAACGCGCGTTCGACCGTGACGGAGTACATTCCACGAGAGACACGACGGCGACGAGTATGAAAGTCGGGGTCGAACGGGCGATAGCGAGCGACCGATACCGTGTCGCCGATACCGACGACTGACGAGGAGACCACCCCAAACCCCCAAACTCGAACGTCGGCCATCTTCGCCGTGACAACCATCATAAGGGGCTTTGTATTTGTTTAACAATTACGAATACGTGTCTCGGACTTACTTAGGTTTCTTTAGGCCTCCGGCCCGCGGTCGCGGCGCGGGGCGGTGCGGTGACGCCTCGGCTTCGGCAACAGTAGCGTTGCCGTCGCGGTGCGTTGCTGTCGGCGGTACGGGCTGTTGCTGTCCGTTATTCGGTCCAGTCCTGCCACAGTTTTGGCGCTGTCGAGGTCAAGCAGTCGGGAGTCGAGTTCCGAGGAGTCAGTACTCGAAAATCACGCCCAGCGCCTCCGAGGGGTTCTCGTCCAGTAGCTCGTAGGCCCGGCCGGCCTCCGAAACGTCGAACTCGTGGGTCACGAACCGCTCGGGGCCGATGTCCCGGAGTTTCTCCCACGCCAGCGAGAGGCGTCGGTCCTTCGACCACCGGCCTCGAAGTTCGGGGTCGATGGTGCTGACCTGACTGCTCTCCAGACTCACCCGACTCCGGTGGAACCGCCCGCCGAGGTCCAACTCGGTCGGTTTGGTGCCGTACCACGACCCGACCACGACCCGGCCGTCGTACCCCGTCGCCGAGACGGCCGAGTCCAGCGCGTCGGGGCACCCCGTGAGTTCGTAGGTCAGGTCCGCACCCGCCGCTCGGTCGGCGTCGGGGTTGCGTGTTCCGTCGCCGCCGCCCAACCGCTCGCGGATTCGGTCGCCCGCGTCGCGGTCCTCGGCCGCCGGGTCGAGTGCAGTGTCAGCGCCCAGTTCCAGCGACCGCTCGCGCCGCGACAAGTAGTAATCCACCGTTACGAGGTCGCTTACCGGGCACTCGCCGAGGAGCGCGGTCGTGAGCAGGCCGACCACACCCTGTCCGAAGACGGCCACGCGCTCGCCGAGGCGGGGTGCGCCGTCTTGCAGGAAGTTGACCGCCGTCTCGACGTTCGGGAGGAAGGTGGCCTCCTCGGCCGAGCAGTCGTCGGGCACGACCAGCAGGTCCGAGACCGGCGCGCAGAAGTGGCTCTCGTGGGGGTTGAAGCCGAACACCTCCCGACCCTCCCACGACGTGTCTACTCCGGGACCGGCCTCCTCGACCCGACCGACCGCGGCGTAGCCGTACCGGAGCGGGAACTCGAAGGTGCCCGCCAGCGCGTCGATGGTCGCGTCGGCGGCCATTCCTGTCGGGACCTCGCCCCGGTAGACCAGCATCTCGGTGCCGGGACTGACCGCCGACCGCTCGGTCCGGACGAGAACTTCGTCCTCGCCGGGCGTCGGTAGTTCTCGCTCGCGCACCTCAACCTCGCCATTCCCCGTGAAGTAGAGTGACCGTGGCATGCTCCCCATTCCGACGGCGAACCGTCGCAGTTCGATACGGTTGGATGGCTTATCGTTCTTTGGCCGGTACTCGGTTTCGATGTGGCCGCAAACCGCAAATCAGACTCGGCAACACTCGAATCAGGCTCGATAGGAACCGAGACGGTAAACGCCTCTTGAAGCCCCTGCCCGGTCGCAGGTCACGCGACTGGGCGGCCTGCACTTTCCCACCGACTGTCGCCCTGCGAAATGGTTTACCTTCGGCCCGAATCTCCGCCGAGGACGCCCCGAACTGCGCCACAGACGCGCTCTAGCAGGGGCTTGGCCACCGGGTTCCGGCCGACGCCGAGGTAGGCGCGCTGTGGGGTGAACTCCCCCGAGCGCATCCGGAGGACGTGGGCCACCGCGCGGTGGTTCCCGTCGGCGACGAATCGCGGCACGCACCCCTCCCGCGTCGAGACCACCAGCGGTCCCGCAGGCATCTCGTCCACGAAATCCAGCACGGTCTGCACGTCCACGCCGGTCTCGGCCGACAATTCGTCCGGGTCCTCGCGGGCGATTCGGTCGGCCGCGGAACGAACCGTCCCGTCGGGCGAGAGTTCGCGCCACCGCAGATTCCGCGGTCCCTCGATTACCCGGAGGTCGGCGAACTCCTCGCGGGAGAGGGTCGTCTCGTACCACTCGACCGGAGCGTCCCGCCAGACGAACGCCGCCGCGCCGGGCTTGCGGTCTAAGAGTTCGTCGAGGGCCTCGCGCTCGGACAGCGAGTCGATGGGGAACCACGCTACCTCGGGATGGCTTCGCTCAACCCGGAGCCACTCGCGGAGGACCGTCACCTGAGACACGCGGCGCATTCGACTCTCCTACGGTCTGCAGTCACTCAATTCCGTCCCCGATTCGCGCCGTCACCGGATTCAAGCCGGTCGTATCTCTTCTGGCCGGGTCCGATTTCGGCGGTTCGACCGGCGACCCTCGATCCGGTGTCGAAAACGTGAAAGTAACTACGGATTTACGAGACGGCAGAGGGGTCCCGACGTTGCGAAATCGGGATTTCTAGTATCAGTCACCGCCAGATACGGGTTCTACGGTGTTAGGGTATTAAGTTCGGAAAATCCTAAGCCTCGCTTCGGTATGGTGTCACCTGACCAATTCGACGCATTGACGTACTGGACGCTTTGGATAACCGCGGCCGCGATGGGAGTGGGGACCATCATCCTCTACATCAAGGGTCGGAACATGGACACCGACGAGGGCCGCGAACACGCGGTGGTCTCCATCTTCATCCCGGCCATCGCGGCGACGATGTACCTCGCCATGGCGCTCGGGTTCGGCGTCTCCCGAATCTCGCTCGTCGGGGGCGAGGAGCAACTCGTATTCTGGGGTCGGTACGCCGACTGGGTAATCACGACACCCCTGCTGTTGCTGGACCTCGCGCTGTTCGCCGGCGCGGACCGGGAGACCATCGGAACCCTGCTGGGTCTGGACGTGATGATGATCGTGACCGGCTTCTTCGCCGCGAGTTCGGCCCAACCCGTCAATCGGTACGTCTGGTGGGCGGTGAGTACGGGCGCGTTCGTCGTCATCCTGTACGCCATCTTCACTAAACTGCCAAAGTTCGCCAGCGCCTACGGCGACGAGCGTGCCAGTAGCCTCGGCACCCTCCGAAACCTACTGGCGGTCCTGTGGTTCGTCTACCCCCTGCTGTGGCTGGTGGGGACCGAGGGGGCCAGCGTCGTCCCACTGGGGGTCGAGACTGTCGGATACGCGGTCCTCGACGTGACCGCCAAGGTCGTGTTCGGCTACGCCCTGCTGAGTAGCGTCGGGAGCCTCGCGCCCCGCCGCCGCGAAACCGAGACCGGAGCGGGCGTCACCGCCGACGACTGACTCGCTCGTCTCGACCCGCGAGGCCGGGCGGCGAGCGACGGTGATGCCGACTCCCCGACCCACGCCCCGGACCACCACGAACCGGTTTTCCACCGAACCGGTTTTGAATCCCGGTTGCGAACGCCGCGAACGAGTTCGAATTCACGATGACTCCCCCGCTCACCTACGTCGAGTTCCTGTCGGCCTTCCTCGCAGTACCAATCGTCGCGCTGGCGATTTCGGTCGCCCGGCGGACCGACAGCCCTCGGCGAGTCCTCGCGGGGGTGACAGCACTGGTTTGCATCGCGGTCGGCTACACCGCGCCGTGGGATAGCTATCTCATCGGTCGCGGCGTCTGGACCTACGGCGAGGACGTCGTGGCGGTCCGGTTCGCGCGGGTCCCCCTCGGCGAGTGGCTCTTTTTCGCGCTCCAGACGATTGGGACCGGACTGTGGTATCACCGGCTTGCTCCTCGGGGCGAGTCCGGTATCGACCCCGGACTTCCCGGCCGGGACGTGCCCGGCGAGGTCCGGGCCGGAACGGCTCGAACCGCCGGAGCAGGCGTGTGGCTGGCGATTGCGGCGCTCGGCGTCGTGCTGGTGGTCGCGTCGCCTCGGACCTACTACTTCGGCATGATACTCGCGTGGGCCGCGCCAGTCGTTGCCTTCCTCTGGGCGGTCGGCGGCCCGGTCATCCTCCGGTACCGCCGCCGCGTCCTCGCAGGGGTCGCGGTCCCGTCGGCGTACCTCTGGGTCGCCGACTGGTACGCCATCGGGTCGGGCCTCTGGACTATCTCGCCCGACTCCTCGACCGGGATTCTCGTCGCCGGACTTCCAATCGAGGAGGCCGTCTTCTTCGTTGCGACGAACCTGCTGGTGGTGCAGGGCCTCCTGCTGTTCGACTGGGTGGTTGCCCGCTCCGCCGAGCGAGGCCCCGCCTACGCCGTCTCGGGCCTACTTCCCGATTCGGTCGCTGACTCGGTGGGGTCGGTCGCGGGCCGCGTGCCGGATGTCGCGGAGGTGCGCCGCAGATGGCAGTGACCGGCGAGCGCGAATCCGGGGAACGCGGCGGCTCTGCTGGTCCGACGCCCGGCGATTCGAGCGACGACCGCGGTTCGGCGCTGGTCGGCGTCGCGCTCGTCCCGGCGTGGGTTGCGCTCGGCGCGGTCGGCGCGCTGGCGGTCCTCGGCGACGTTTCCGACCTGCCGCCCGCGGTGCGCTACCTCCCGTTTCTGGCCAGTCTGGTCGTCTTCGGGCTACCCCACGGCGGGGCCGACCACCTCGCGGTCGCTCGCCTCGGCGGGTCTCGGCCGTGGGTCGCGGTCGGTGCGGCGTATCTGGTCGGCGGCGCGGCCTACCTCGGGGTCTGGCTGGTCTCGCCCGCGGTCGGATTCGCGTCGTTCATCGCGCTGACGTGGTACCACTGGGGGCAGGGTGACCTCTACGTCCTGCTGTCGGTCGGCGACCACCTCCGGACTCGCGGTCAGCGCCTCTCTGCGCTCGCGGTCCGGGGCGGGATTCCGATGGTGGTCCCGCTGGTCGGGTTTCCGGGCGTCTACCGGTCGGTCGCAGAGGCCACGATTCGGCTGTTCGACCCCGGAATCGTCGGTTCGGCCGCGCTCGCCGCCGCCTTTCGGCCCGAAACTCGGCTCGCGCTCGGCGGGGGACTGGCGGCGCTCTCGGTGGGTGCGCTCGCAGTCGGTGCGGTCCGGACCGGAACCGAGAGCCGTAGCTGGCGAATCGACGCGCTCGAAACCGGTCTGCTCTGGGCGTACTTCCTCGTCGTGCCGCCGATACTCGCGGTCGGTCTCTACTTCTGTCTCTGGCACTCGGTCCGCCACGTCGCCAGACTCCTCGTGGTGGAAGACGAGTCGGCGCTCGAACCCGACCGACTCGGCCCCGCGCTCGCTGGGTTTGGCCGGGACGCGCTCCCGAACACGGTCGGCGCGCTGGCGGTGCTGGGCGGTCTGGCGGTTGTCGCCCCACCCGAGGAGGGACTGCTGTCGCTCCTCGGCCTCTATCTCGTGCTGTTAGCGGTGCTGACGCTCCCCCACACTGCCGTCGTCACGTGGATGGACCACCGCGAGGGTGTCTGGTCGGTCGAGGCGTCAGGTCGGGGCTAACTCGCGGCGCTCTCGTCGTCCTCGGGGTCGTCGTCCTTCTGGAGCAACTCGTGGATGTCGTCCTCGTCGAGGAGGTCCACCAGACTCTCGCCGTTCTCCCACGCGGCTATCTCCTCGGCGGTCAGCCAGTTCGAGGGGTCTCGTCCCTTCGCTTCCATCAGTCCCGAGAGCTTGTCGTCCAAGTCTTCCGGGTCGTACCCACCCACAGGCATACCGTCGGCTACGGTTTCAGCCTCCTTAGCCCTCGGGGCCGTTCCGTCGGCGGCCCGTTCGGAGAAAGAAACAAATACGTTTCTCAAACACAGGGGCGTAATTCTTTTCCACTCATGGAGATGTCCGATTATGGGGTCCGCTAAAGCGAGGAGGCTCCTCCGTGAGCGAAAATCCGCGCCGCCAGTTTCCCACTGGAAATAGATTTGCTATATCGAAATCCGGTTTATCGGTGCGAGGCGAAACCGACAAACGCCCGGAACCGAAAGCATCGGGCGATGGACTGCGACAAATGCGACCGCGAGTCGGTGATGCACGCCGCCTACTCGGGGTTGCACCTCTGCGAGGACCACTTCGTCGCCTCCGTGGACAAGCGGGTCCGGCGTCGGATTCGAGAGGACGATTTAGTTCCGAGCGACGCCACGCCCGACAACCCCCAGACGTGGGTCATCGGCCTGTCTGGCGGCAAGGACAGCGTGGTGTTGACCGACATCCTCTACCGAACCTTCGAGAAGGACCCGCGCATCGAACTCGTCGCGCTCACGATTCACGAGGGCATCGAGGGCTACCGCGACGAGAGCGTGGACGCCTGCGAGGAGTTGACCGACGAGTTGGGCATCCGCCACGAACTCGTGACCTACGAAGACGAGTTCGGCGTCCAGATGGACGACGTGGTGGAGAAAGACCCCGAGAACATGGCCGCCTGCGCCTACTGCGGGGTGTTCCGCCGTGACCTGCTGTCGCGCTACGCCGAAAAACTGGGCGCGGACAAACTCCTGACGGGCCACAATCTGGACGACGAGGCCGAAACCGCGCTGATGAACTTCTTGGAGGGCGACGTGGCCCAAATCGCCAAGCACTTCGACGCCAGTCTCGGCGGGTTCGAGGAGCGCGACGACGGGTCGGGCGCGCGCGAAGAACAGGACGACTTCGTGCCGCGGGCCAAACCCCTCCGGGACGTGCCCGAGAAGGAAGTCGCCCTCTACGCCCACGTCGCGGACCTGCCCGCCCACATCACCGAGTGCCCCCACGCCGAAGAAGCCTACCGCGGCGAGATACAGGAACTCCTCTACCAACTCGAGGAGAACCACCCCGGCACGCGCCACTCCATCATGGCCGGGTACGAAGAACTCGCGGAACTGGCCGCCAAGGAGTTCGGCGCGCGCGACGAGGGCCGGGCCGAACTCGGCGAGTGCGAACGGTGTGGGTCCTCGACCACGCGGGACCTCTGCCGGAAGTGTTCGCTGTTAGACGCGATTCACGCGGTCTGATTCTTCGGGTCGCACTCGGTTGCTTTCCGGCCCCTCTTTCTGCGAGAGCCTCGGGTTCCAACGCAACAACGAGTTGTATCTGGTCGAACGCATCGACCAGTTCGGTAGCAATCCGAACCCGTCGCCCAAGAGCGTGGTGACTGAGGAGTCCGTCGCTACCTTCGACATCGTGGAGTAACTACCCCGAAAAAGACCGCAGTCGGTAGTTCGAGCGCCGTCGAGCCGAAAAAACCGAACGCAGTTAGCGGATTACGTCGAGACCGTTGTTCTTCTCGACTTCGTCCTGTCCGCCGTCGCTCTTGGTGCCCCACGAATCGTCGGAACTCGACCCGCCCATCGCGTCGTGAGTGCCGCCGGTGGTGCCCGTCCCGCCGGTGGTGCCGGTACCGCCCGTACCCATACTGCCACCGGTCCCCGACGAACCGCCGTTCCCGCCGAAGTTCGCGGCGTCCTCGAGGTGCTGGCTGGCGTCGAACGACTGGGCGTCAACGTCGCGCATCTGCTTGCGGGACTTGTCGGCCTGCTTCTGGGTCGAGGGACCGAGGACCTGCGCGCTCTGGACGCCGGTCATGATGGCCATGACCCGGACCTTGCCCTTGTAGTTGTCCTGAATCCGTGCGCCCCAGATGACGTTCGCGCTGGCTTCGAGGCGCTCGGTGATGTTGCTGGCGATGGATTCGGCCTCTTTGAGCGTGAGGTCCGGACCGCCCGTGATGTGGACCAGTCCGCCCGAGGCCCCGCGGTAGTCCACGTCCAACAGCGGGTGGTTCATCGCGTCGCGGACGACCTCCTCGGTCTTGTTCTTGTCTTGGGTCTCGCCGACCAGCATTACCGCGACTCCGCCCTGATTCATGATAGAGGTCATGTCGGCGTAGTCGAGGTTGATGAGCGAGGGCTGGGTAATCGTCTCGGAGATGCCCTTGACCGTCTCGGCGATAATCTGATCCATCACCGAGAACGCCTTGCCGATGGGCAGGTTCGGCACGTAGTCGAGCAGTCGGTTGTTGTCGAGGACGATGATGGAGTCGGCCTCGTTACGGAGCTTTTCGAGGCCCTCCTCTGCTTTCACCGTCCGCGCGCGCTCGACGTTGAACGGCGTCGAGACCATGCCGACGACGATAGCGCCCTGCTCTTTGGCGATTTTCGAGACGACCGGTGCCGCACCGGTCCCCGTGCCGCCGCCCATGCCTGCGGTGACGAAAACGAGGTCCGCATCGCCGAGTACCTCCTTGATGGTCCCCTGAGCCATCTCGGTGGCGCGCTCGCCCATCGACGGGTCGCCTCCGGCACCGAGACCGTTGGTCAGGCTTTTGCCGACCAGAATCTTGGTGTCGGCCTCAATCATCTTGAGGTGCTGTTTGTCCGTGTTGATGGCGACGGTGTCGGCCCCTTCGACGCCGATGTTGTAGAGCCGATTGACGGTGTTGTTACCGGCACCGCCACAGCCGACGATGACGATTCGGGGGTCTCCGAACTCGTCTCCGTTGACCGACGCATCCATCTCACGGCTCTCCTCCTCGGCGTTCTCCAAGGCGTCCTGAACGATATCCTGCATGTTTACACCTTCGCCCACGACCGCTTGCTAGACGTCTGCTCGGTCGTGTCTTCGTCGTGTTCGTTCAACATGTCTCGAACGGCGGCCCGAATCGCTTCGCTCCGGTTCGGGAACTCCCCGGTCTCGACCATCTGTTCGACCTCCTCGATCTGCTGTTTCGGAATGCGAAGTGTCACACGCTCCATAGTTTGTAATTTCCCCTGTTGTAGTAAGACGGCACGCGACTTCCCACGCGTCCTGTCTTACGGCGTGTCACCCCGGAACACGGGCGTTTCAGCCGGTTCGGGGTGATGGTGTAAGACGACCGTCTTACGCGGGAGTATCCACATAGTCAGAGCTTAAATAATTAACGGCGGGTGTAAAACGATGTCTTACGCCCGGTCGAGAACATCTGCTGTCGGAGTCCTGCGGCCGCAACTCGGGCAGAAACCCCAGTCGGACCGCACTTCGTCGCCGCACTCGCAGAACACTCGGCGGGCGGCTTTTTCGCCGCAGTTGGGGCAGTACACGTGGTCGTCGGACAGCGACTCGCCGCACTGACCGCACGACTGGTCTTCCGAGATGGCCTCCGGCGCGTCTGCCCGCGGTTTCCCGGCGTCTGCGGTCGATTCGGCCCCGCGGCGGTCCGTCCGCTCGGTGTCGGACACTCGTCCGCGCTCGACTTCGCTCTCGGCGCTCGTTCGGACCGGCGCGTCGGTTTCGAGATTGACGTTGACCGTCACGTCCTGCGGTCGCTGGTTCGTCTGCGCTCGGTCTCGCTGTCGTGACTCGCGTTCGGCGAGTCGCTCGGCCACGAGTTCGTCCACCCGTTCCGCGAGGAGGGCGTCGAGGCTTCCGTCCCGCGCTTCGGTCGCGGGGGACTCCTCGCCGGCGCGGTCGAGGTACTCCCGAAGCGCCTCGCGCATGACCTCGCTCTTGGAGGCGTCGAGGGCCTCGATTTGCTCCACGAGGTCGTCGTCCGCGCGGAAGGTGATTTTACTCATGGCGCTGTTCGTCTGGGCTAAGATGCTCCTCGTATTTCAAACTATGGCTCCGACGACTGGAGCGTCCGACGAGCGACGGGTGTGAGGTTGGGTCGGGTCCTCGGCGAAAGACGTGTTTACGTTTCTTATCAACAACTATTTCTATGTTAAATATGGGTTTGTGTTTCTCATGCCGCCGAGCGCGCACGCGCGGTCTGTCTACACTCCGTCGGTCCGGCCCGTCGGACGAGGATGTGATTCGCTGGACGGTGCCACGCTCCCATCGAATAATAACCCTTAAGTCCGACAGGCCTCCTACGTAAAACTGCGTGCCCGCCCTTAGCTCAGACTGGTAGAGCAGTCGACTGTAGATCGACTTGCCCCCCGTTCAAATCGGGGAGGGCGGACTGATTTTCTCGGAACAACGTGAGCGAGCGACGAGCGTAGCGAGGTGCGAGTGAACCGTCCCCAGAAATTCGCAATTCCGAGCCGATTTGAGCAGACGAGTCGCACGCCCGGAACGGCCCGAGCGAGGCCGAGGGCCTCGGAATGCGAGCGGTGAAACCGCGAGCGAAGGCCGCATGCCCGGACCGTCTCGGCGAGTTCAAACCGTTTTTCGTGCGAACGGCGTGAGCAGTCAAAAGTCAACCGACACGATTCTGCATATCTCTGAGGCTCGCCACACCAGCGACTCCCGTCTTACACGCCCCAGAGGAGCGCGATGCCGAGCGTCGTCACGACCGTCAGAAGCAGTTGCAGGGGCGCGCCCACTCTCACGTAGTCGGTGAACCGGTACCCGCCGGGGCTGTAGACCATCAGGTTGGTCTGGTAGCCCATCGGCGTCATGAAGGCCGTCGAGGCCGCGAACGTCACCGCGAGGACGAAGGCGAAAGCGTTCGCACCGACCTCGTTCGCGGTGCTGACCGCGATGGGCAGGACCAGCGCCACGCTGGCGACCGGCGTGATGAGGTTGGCTAGCAGGCCAGTCAGCAGGTAGAACAGCGCCAGCGTGGCGATTGCGGGCAGGGAGGCCGAGACAGCCGTCACGTAAGACGCCAGCAGGGCGGCGGCCCCGGTCTGCTCCATCGCGATGCCGAGCGGAATCACGCCGGCCAGCAGGAAGATGACTTCCCAGTTCACCGCATCGTAGGCGTCCGCGGGCCGCACCACGTCGCCGACGACCATCGCCACCACGCCGCCGAGCGCCGCGATGGCGATGGGGAGCAAATCGGCCGCCGCAACCGTGATGACGCCGACCACGATGCCGATGGCGAGGAGCGCCTGCCGAACGTCGATGGGTTCGGGTTCGATGTCGAGGCCCCCGCCGACGCGCTCGGTTACGAGGAGGTCGCCCGACTCCTCCAGATGGTCTAGCCCGTTCCGGGTCGCGTGGACCAGCAGGCCGTCGCCCTCGTTCAGCACCGCGTCGGACACGTCCTCGACGACCAGATTCTCGCCGCGTCGGACCGCCAACACGGTCGCGTCGAATCGCTCGCCCATCTTGGTCTCGCCGACCGCCCGCCCGACCAGCCCCGAACCCTCGGGCACGATGACTTCGGCGAGCGTCCCCCGGCCCTCGCCAAGCGCGAGTTCCTCCTCGGTGACCTCGGCGCGGGGGAGTCGTCGCAGGCCCGACTCGTCTACGAACGCTCGGACCGTCTCGTCGTCCGCCCGGACCGTCAGCACGTCGCCGGCCTCGATTTCCCGGTCGGTCCGGGACGCGACGAGGGTCTGGTCGCCCCGGACGACTTGGAGAATTTTCACGTCGTCGGTCCGGGCCTCGGCGACGGTCCGGCCCACCAGCGACGACGACGGCGGGACGTACACCCGAGCCAATCGCCCCTTCAGTCCGAACTCCTCGGTCAGGTCGTGGGGCGCGATTCTGGCGGGAAGCAACCACTGGCCCACCGTCAGCAGATAGACCGACCCGACGACCAGTACCAGCACCCCGAGGGGCGTGAACTGAAACATCGAGAAGGGCGCGCCCGCCACTCCGAGGTCGTCCGCGATGGAACTCGCCACCAGATTCGTCGCGGTCCCGACCAGCGTCAAGGTCCCGCCGAGCATCGCGGCGTACGACAGCGGAATCAGCAGTTTCGACGGCGAGGTGTGCGTCCTGTCGGCGAGGTCGGTTATCATCGGGATAAAGAGCGCGACGACCGGCGTGTTGTTGACGACGCCCGCCAGCGGTCCCGTGATGCCCACCGTCGCGGTCAGAAGCCTATCGCGGTCCCCCTGCGTCAGGCGAGCGACCAGCACCTCCAACTGCTTCACCGCGCCGGTCTCCTCGACCCCGGCGCTCAGGATGTACATCGCCACGATGGTCACCGTCGCCGGACTCGCAAAGCCCGAGATGGCCTCGTCGGCCGAGACGTGGGTGAACTCTCGGAGGACCACCAGCGAGACCAGCACCGCCAGTGCGGTCGTGTCGGTCGGAATCTTCTCGGTGACGAACAGGGCGACCGCACCGGCCACCACCCCGAACACGACGAGTACGTCGATACTCAGCGCCGGTCCTCCCTGTAGCATCGTCCAGAGTATCGGCGAACCGGCAAGTTAGCGTTGCGGTCGGGGGACGGTCGATTCTACCGCTTTGGTCGGGCAGACCCCGAGTTCTCCGCCCGCCGCTCCGTCCCCCCGATTTTTGTCCGAATCCGTCGTGGTCGGACCAGCATGGTCGAACTCTCGCCGCCCCTGCTCGCCGGCGTCGTCGTCGCACTCGTCTCGCTCAGCGCCTTCTTCTCCAGTAGCGAGACCGCAATCTTCTCGCTCCGCGTCGAGTGGATAACCGAGCGCGCGGCGACGGGCGAGCGCCGCGCCGTCCTCCTCGAACGACTCCGCGAGGACCCCCATCGGCTCCTCGTGACCCTGCTGGTCGGCAACAACCTCGTGAACGTCGCGCTGTCGAGCGTCGTGACGCTCTTTCTGACCGACGTGCTTCCGCCGGGCGCGGCCGTGACCGCCGCGACGCTCGGCGTCACGTCGCTGGTCCTCGTGTTCGGCGAAATCGTCCCCAAGTCCTACGGACTCGGCAAGGCCGAGGAGTGGGCGCTCGCCGTGGCCCGGCCGATAGCCGTGGTTGAGCGCGTCCTCTACCCGCTGGTGGCGCTGTTCGACGCGATTACGCGAGGCGCGAGTCGGCGACTCGGCGGCGACACCGACATCGAGGAACCGTACCTCGACGACTGAGAGGTCAGGCGAAGCCGAACGACTCGGGTTCGGGCCGACCCAGCACGTCGGTCACCACCTCGTAGAGGTCCCGGACCTGCGGCCGAGGACGCCCGGTGTGGTTGCGCTCGCTCACCCACCGGTACTGGACGACGCCCTCCTCGTCCACGAAGAAGCAGGCGCGGCGCGCCCGGCGGGTGACCCCGAGTGCCCGGTAGGTCACGCCGTAGTCCTCGGCTATCGAGAGGTCGCGGTCCGAGCAGAAGGGGTAGGTCACGTCGAGGTAGTCCACGAACTCCTGATTGGTCTGGGGGTTCGCACAGTTGACGCCGACGACTTCGAGGCGGTCGTCCGTCCTGAACCAGTCGTACTCGCCGAGCGCGTGGCGCTCCGCGAACTCCTCTAACTCGAAGTTCGTCGGCTGAAACACCAGCAGAACCGCACCGTCGGATAAGAGCGACGACAACGTGACCTCCGACACCGACCCGTCGGGCATCGCCAGCGGTGCGGCGAACTCCGGAGCCTTCGAACCGACGGTCGGACCGCCCGAATCTTCCATTACTGTCTTCTTGCGCGCGGATTGTTTTAAAATTACCTTCGTTCGCGTGGGTTTCGTTCTCACGCTCGGTTCCGACTCGTTTATCACGGTCGGCCAGCAAGGTCGGGTCCATGGTTTCGCCGCTTCTCGCCGACACGCTGGTCTTGGTGGGGTTGGTCGGGTTCTACGGCGGCCTCGCGCGGGACCTCGCGCCGACCACGGACCTGCTGGACCGGCGTCTCGGACTGGGGCTTTCGCTCGGGGTGTACGTCGCGGGAGGAGTCGCGGTGCTGTTGTCGCTAGCGACTGTCTCGGTCAAGGTCTGGCGGATGGACGGCGGGACGTTCGCTGTCAGCACGTCCGCGGTCGGATTCAGTCTCCTGTTTGCGGTCGTGTTCGGCCTGTTCTTCCGGTTCGGGGTCGCAGTCTACGCCGTCCTCCTCCGAATCGGACTGAACCTGCCCCAGCGGTAAGTCGTTGATGTCTTCACTCTTGTTTATTGTGGATACGCTTGTCGCTGTAGGTGTGAATTGTCTTGTGGTCAAGCCTCCTGTCGGTTAGTCAAAAATTCCGGCACCATCAACCATATAACTCCTTAGTTTAACAATATTTCTTTTCGAATTCGATGAGATTGCATCTCTCTATACGTACTACCAATTTTTGGTTTTTGCAACTTCCCATAGTAAATTCATACTCGAAATGGTATTCGCCATCTAAATTAACGATCACTTTATATTCTCCCCCCCCTACAACTTTCTTTGATTTCCTATCTTCATTTGGGGAAATCTGATACTCTGTTTCAAATGCCACCTTCTCTGACCGTGAAAGTATGGATATTTCCACATCTGCAACGTCTTGGCACCAATTTACTACGTATAGATCTACGTTTCCTTCCTGAAGGAGTTGTGTGCAACCAGATATTGAAATGGTTCCGACTGATGTGAGTCTTCGTAAGATTTCTCGCTTTGAGTACATAGCTATTCGTTGGAACGGCAAAAACAAAAGCCAAACGTTCGGTTTATACACTCACTACCGGGACGTCAAAGTAGTGATTCATGCTCACAGAATCACTGTAAAAAGCGTAGTTTTCTCGATTATCATTTGTGTATCTATAATTCCATGCAAATTTAGTTAGAGATTTGAATTTTTCAGTTCTGTAATCGCCTCCTGCTTCCACGTCAAACCTCACCCCACGATTATTATCTTGTTCATCAGGGAAGACCTCACAATCAATCGTCCAGTGAGCCCGATTATGAGGATTGTCATCAAATGTGGTGTAGTAAGTGTCGATCGCTTTTGAGAGACCTACACTAACCGGACCAAAACCTGCTGCTATTGAGACAGAGAACTCTACGTCAGATTCATTTGTCGGATCTTCTGATTGGAAGTCAATGTTTGAGTTTTCCCCGCTAAGGTCGTAAGCGGCATCTATTTCGTATTCTGCTTGGCTGGCTAACGCATAGTAGTTACCACTGCCTTCTGGTTCACAACTACAGTCCCAAGTCGGTGGGTCGGTGAAGTAACCCTGAATCTGCCATCGATTGTACCCGAGGCTTGGAATCTCGTCGTACTCGTGGGCATCGTTCTCTGCGTCTGCGGTAACGTAACCTACGTACTCGAAGTCATCAGTGTAATCATTAGAACCGTACCACTTTGACCACGTGAGATCTTTGACATCCATGTTATGAGTTCACCTCGTTATTCGGGGCCGTTCTCTTCAGATGTTTCTTCATTTCTGCTTTCACATTCGGTGAATTCGGTGCTAATGAAAACGCAACTTTCTGATAAACCGGATTTGCAATGTATCCGGTAATTCCAGTCCCTTCAGCAGTAAAGATTTTCAAAGTGTATTTCGGGTTTTTGAATCCCCATTTCTCTGGTTGTTTAGCTGGGATTTGCTTTACGAACCTAGTTCTCTTCCCTAGCTTATTTTTGCTACTCATCTCTGGACTTTCTTGGGAGATCTGGTATTTTTCACCCATGACGTTCAAAGCCCCAACCATTTGATCAAGTTTTGCGTTGAATTGTCCAGAAGCATCACCGAGTACTTCGTGTGTCTCAGGATTGTAAGCAACACCTACGTACTTGTTTGTCCTTCCAACGCTGTTACTTGTGAACCCTATGGTACTCAGTCCAGTAATTCCTAGGGCCTTCAGGGTTTTTCTCCTATTAGATTCCATTGGTGTCTAACCCTATCCCCGGATAGAAATAGTTAGATATTAAATCTTTATACTTATCTAACTATAATGGAAAAGAAATTTAAACTTATATTAGTTAATTATATTATGTTATCTTATATTGGGTTGCCCCCACGTCAACGTTTATCCGGTCGGATTGCGTGGTTCGGTTTATATGCCCACACGAGTACCCGATTCCGAGTTCCGAGACAGACTCGCCGAGGTCCGCGACCGAATCGCCGAGTCCGGCGGCGACGCCGGCGTCTGGTTCGGCGCGACGAGTATCGAGTATCTCACCGGCTTCGACCACATCCAGACCGAGCGTCCGGTCGTCCTCGCGGTGACGGACGACGAGGTGGCGATTACGGTGCCCCGACTGGAGGTCGAGCGCGTCGAGACCAACCCGCGCATCGACGCGGTGCATCATTACTTCGACTACCCCGGCGGGAACCCAATCGAGACCGCAGTCGGGATGCTGTCGGAGATGGGCGTCGAATCGGTCGCCACGGACGCCGACGGTGCGCCCGGCGTGATGGGCTACGAGGGGCCGCAACTCTCGGAGTTCGTCGAAGTCGAGACCCAGAGCTGGGTCGATAGGATGCGGTGGGCCAAGTCCGATGTGGAGGTCGAACTGGTCCGCGAATCCGCCCGGTGGGGCAACCTCGCCCACCGCTATCTAGCGGACTTCACCGAGGTCGGCGAGCATCCGGCGACCGTGAGCCAACGCGCTTCGCTGGAGGCCTCGCGGGCCATGCTCGACACCCTCGGCGACGAGTACGTCCCTCGGACCCGAGGAGACGGCCCGGCGATGGCGGGGTTCATCACGGGCGAGCAGACCGCTCTGCCCCACGGCCACACCGCCAATCGGCGCTTGCAGGAGGGCGACGTGCTGGTGACGGGCGCGAGCGCCGACGTGGACGGCTACCACTCGGAACTGGAGCGCACCATGTTCCTCGGCGAACCCGAAGACGAGCAGGCCCACTACTTCGAACTCATGCTGGAGGCCCAGACCATCGCCATCGACGCGCTCGGGCCGGGCGTCGAGTTGTCTTACGTGGACGAGCAGGTCTGGGACTTCTTCGAGGAGCAAGGGGTCGCGGACCTCGCCCAGCACCACGTCGGGCACAACATCGGCATGGGCGGCCACGAACCGCCGTACATCGACCGCGGGTGGACCACCCACTGCGAGGACCGCGGTGGCCGCGAGGAGACCGACGCCGAGATGGAACCGGGCCACATCTACACCATCGAACCCGGCATCTACACCGACGAGTACGGCTACCGCCACTCGGACACTATCGCCATCACCGACGACGGCGTGGACTGGTTGACCTACTTCCCGCGAGATTTGGAATCGAACATCATCAGCGTCGAGTAGTCGAGGTCGGTCGCTAGACGGGGTTCGATTCTACGCGCGCTGTGACCGATTTCGGTCCTCGGCGCGTGCTGTTGGTTAGATTTTTTGTCCGTTCGCGTCACCCGCCCAGAAGGAATCCTATACAATTGTGGAAGATAGAATAAAGATTGTTTACAAAACAAATAACTGTCTTTAGTCCCGCGCTCACGCTCACTCTCTCCGTCCTTCCCCGAACAAAAACTACGTAAGACGCCCCTCCGAACCGCCGGCAATGACCGACTCGACGCGCCGCCAGTTCCTCCGGAGCGCGACCACTGCCACTGCGACCGCCTCGCTCGCCGCGCTGGCCGGGTGCGCGGGCGTCCTCTCCGAGGAGGACGGAACCGGCCAACAGACCACCGTAGACTACACGCTCCCCGAGGAGACCGAAAGCGCCGAGGTCGAGATGGGACCGGACGGGACCAACCTGTTCGCGCCCGAAATCGTCCGCGTCGAGGCCGGGGGCACCGTGACGTGGACCAACGTCTCGGCCAACCACTCCGCGACGGCCTACGCGCCCGCCACCGACTACCCCCAGCGCATCCCCGACGAGGCCGCCCCGTGGGACACCGGCGTCCTCGTGGAAAACGGCGCGTCGGCGTCCCACACCTTCGAGACGCCGGGCGTCTACGACTACTACTGTACGCCCCACGAACCGTTCGGCATGGTCGGCACCGTGGTCGTCGGCGACCCCGACCCCGAGGACCAACCCGGACTGACCCCGCCGGGCGACGGGCGCTCCGACAAGGCGGCGTCGAAAATCGAGGCCCTGAACGCCAAGGTTCGGTCGGCGCTCGATTCCTGACCCGCCGAATCGATGTCGTCGGCCGCCAACGGCGTCTCGCCCTTCGCCGGTCGCTGACGATACTCGGCCGGACCTCCTTCTGAACTGACTGTTTCCGTCGGGCGCTGGCCGCAGTCCGACCGATTCAAGTTCGCTTGCACTAATCCCGAGATAGTGGCAGTATCGTTCGACCTGTTCGGTACGCTCGTGGACGCCGACCGACCCGACGACCCCGCCAGTGCGGTCGCCGACGAACTCCGAGCGCGCGACGTGGCGGTGCCCGACGACTGGGCCGACGCCTACCGCGAGGTCCACATCGACGCGCCCGAGGGAGCCGAAATCCCCCTCATGGCCCACGTCAGCGCCGCGCTCGCCAGTCGCGGCGTCGAGGCCCCCGGCAACGCCGCGCGCCGGGCGGTCGTCTCCGCGTTCGACCCCGAGGTGACGACCAGAGACGGCGCGCTCGAAGCAGTCGAGACAGCGAGCGAGCGCGGTCCGGTCGCGGTTCTCTCGAACTGCGCGGTGCCCCAACTCGCCCGCAAGGCCCTGATTCGGTCGGACGTGGACCGCGACACCTTCGACGCAATCGTGACCAGCGTGGCCTCCGGGTGGCGCAAGCCCGACGCCAGAGCCTTCGAGACCTGCGCCGACCGACTGGGCGTCTCGACCGCCGACCTGCTCCACGTCGGCGACGACCCCCGAACCGACGCCGGAATCGAGAACTGCGGCGGGACGGCGCTCCTCGTGTCGGACGTCCCGCTCACCGAGTTTCCCGCGTGGTTGGAGGCCCAGCAGTGAATCCCGCACTCGCCATCGCTGTCGCGCTGGTCCTCGACGCCGCGCTCGCCGAACCCCCGCGCCGACTCCACCCCGTCGCGTGGTTCGGGTCGGCCGTCGCCCGCTTCGACCGCGAGTGGTCCCGACCCCGACTCGCGGGCACTGCGGTCGCCGCACTCCTGCCCCTGCTCGCTGGCGGAATCGTCGCGCTCGCGGTCGGAATCGCCGACCGTCTTCACCCTCTCGCCGGCGTCCTCACAGCGGGACTCGTCGTCTTCGCCACCACTAGCCTCCGGATGCTCGCGGGGAAGGCCGAGGAGGTAGTCGCTGTGACCGAGACCGACCTCCCGACCGCCCGCGAGCGACTCAAGTGGCTAGCGGGCCGGGACGCTGAGGACCTCTCGGCGGGCGAGGTCCGGAGCGCCGCAGTCGAGAGCACTGCGGAGAATCTGGCCGACGGCGTGGTGGCCTCGCTGTTGGCGTTCGCCCTCCTCGGGCCGGTCTCGCCCGCCGTCGGCGCGGGGGCCGCTGTGTGGGTCAAGGCGGTCAACACCCTCGACTCGATGCTGGGCTACCCCGACAAGCCCCACGGCACCACCAGCGCCCGTCTCGACGACATAGTTATGTGGATTCCCGCGCGCGTGAGCGCCGGTCTCGTCGCGCTCGCCGCAGTCGCGCCTGCGTCCCTCTCCGCCGGGTCTCGGTGGGCCGACGCGCCGCCCTCGCCGAACTCGGGGTGGCCGATGGCGACCCTCGCGGGGGCCATCGACGCCCGCCTCGAAAAGCCCGGCGTCTACGTGCTGAACCCCGAGGCCCGACTTCCCTCGGTCGAGACCGCCCGGTCCGGCGTTCGAATCGCGGGACTGGCCGGTCTGCTGGCGTTCCTCCTCGCTGGCCTGCTGACAGCGGTCGGCGAGGAGCTCGCGCCGGCGCTCGGTTCGGGGGTGGTCGCGTGGTTCTGACAGCCACGAAGGGTGCGGTCGGTTTCCTCACCCGGATTCCGACCGGGCGGTCCGAGGAGGCGTGGGTCGCGTTCAGCGAGACCCCGACAGCATTTCCGCTGGCCGGGTGGGTCGTGGGCCTCCTTTCGGCGGTCCCACTGCTCGGGGCCGTACTCACAGCGAGGACGCTCGGCCCGGTTCCGGCCCCGACAGTCGCGTTCGGCTACCTGCTGGCGGTCTACGCCGTCACGGGCATCAACCACGCAGACGGGGTGGCCGACCTCGGAGACGCCGCGGTGGTCCACGGCGACCCCGACGACCGCCGGGACGTACTGAAAGACACCGAGGTCGGCGTCGGCGCTGTGCTGGCGCTGGGCGCGGTGTTGGTCGGTCTCGGACTTGCCGGTCTCGCGCTGGCCGACGCGCCCCCGGTCGCGCCGCCGACTGCCGCGGTCGGCGTCCCGGTCGCGGTCGGAATCGCCGTCTCCGCCGAGGTCGGCGCGAAGTTCGGGATGGCCGCGCTGGCGTGCCTCGGGTCGCCCGCCTTCGAGGGATTGGGGTCGGCGTTCACCGACAACGCCCCGACAGCACTGGTCGCTCCGGCGCTGGCCGCGGTGCCGGTCGGCCTGCTGGGGGTCCCGGCAATCGCGGCGCTCGCCGGGGCCGTCGCCACAGCGATGGCGCTGTTGGGGTGGTCTCGGGCGAACCTCGGCGGCGTCAACGGCGACGTGTTCGGCGCGGCCAACGAACTGGGCAGAATCGCGGGTCTGCATCTGGGGGTGGTCGCGTGGACGCTCTCGTGATGTGCGGTGGCCGGGGGACCAGACTCGACACGGAAGTTGAGAAACCCTTGTTCGAGGTCGGCGAGAGACCGATGGTCGCCCGCGTCGCCGACGCCCTCGAAGCCAGCAGAGTCGAGACCGTCCACGCGGTCGTTTCGCCCGACGCCCCCGAGACCCGCGAGTTCGTCGCCAACGAGGACTCGCTGGCGGCTATCGAGACGCCGGGCGAGGGCTACGTCGAGGACTTGCAGGTCGCGCTCGAAGCGGTCGAACTCCCGGTTCTCACGGTCGCGGCCGACCTGCCCCTGCTGGCTGACGACGCCGTGAACGCGGTCCTCGATGCGCACGGAAGCGGGGAACACTGTTCGACAACCGTCTGCGTCCCGGCCTCGCTCAAGCGGGCGCTCGGCGCGAGTGCGGACACGACCTTCGAGCGCGAGGCCGACGGCCGGGAACTCGCGCCGACCGGGGTCAACGTCGTCGCGGAATCGACGGAGGATACCATGTACGAGACATACGACGCACGCTTGGCTGTCAACGTGAATCGACTTTCAGACGCAGAGCTAGCGGAGGAGTTGCTGTGACCGACACGGCCGACTCCTCGCCGAGACTGGTGCTGTTCGCCGGGACCACCCGGACCGCCGAAATCGAGGGGCTGAGCGCCGCGGGGGCCGACCCCGAGGCCATGGTCCACACGCCGAGCGCGGACGCCGAGATTCTGGAGTACGGCGAACCGGTCCGCGCGCCCGAGGTCCCGGTCAGTCCGACTGGGTGTCCGACCCCGGCGGTCGTGACCCGCGCGGTCCGGGAGTTGGCGGACTTCGAGACGACCGTGGTGGACGCCGGACTGGCAGAACCGACCGCCGCGCCGACGGTGACGGTCGGGGCGCGAGCAGGCGAGGACATCCGGCAGGAGGACCCGGTGCCGACCGCGCCCGGCGCGTTCACTGCGGCCCGCGAGTTCGGTCGCCAGATTCCCGACGAGGAGGTCCTCGTCGCCGAGACGATTCCGGGCGGGACCACCACCGCGCTCGGGGTGCTGACCGCGCTCGGCGAGGAGCGCGGGGTCTCGTCGTCGCTCCCTGACAACCCCCTTGACCGGAAGCGCGAGGTGGTCGCCGACGCCCTCGACGCCAGTGGACTGGCCCCCGGCGACGCAGAGAGCGACCCCCGACTCGCGGTCCGGCGGGTCGGCGACCCGGTGCTTGCGAGCGCCGCGGGATTCGTCGTCGGCGCTGTCCGGTCCGGAACGGCGGTCACGCTGGCGGGCGGCACGCAGATGGTCGCAGTCGCCGCGCTCGCCCGTCACGCCGGACTCGACGCGCCCCTCTCGCTGGCCACGACCAAGTTCTTGGCCGACGACGAGAGCGCCGACCTGCGCGGGGCGGTCCCCGATTTCGACCTCGAACTGACCGTCACCGACCCCGGATTCGACGGGACGAATCACCCCGCGCTGGCGCGGTTCGTCGCGGGCGAGGCCAAGGAGGGCGTCGGGATGGGCGGGTCGCTGGCGCTGGCCGACCGGGCCGGAATCGAGATGGGCGCGGTCCGCGACCGAGTTCGGGCCGTGTACGACGACCTGCTGGACCGCCCGGAGACGGCCGAGGCCCCGGAATCCGCCGATGGACCCCGATAGCGTCCGCGAGGTCGGTCGGGTGCCCCACGGCGGGAGCGACGACCCGGACCTGCTGGATTTCAGCGCCAACACCAACCCGCGGACGCCGGAGGGAACCGAATCGGTCTACGCCGACGCGCTCGATTCGGCCCGGTCGTACCCCGACGACGACTACCCCGAGTTCCGGACTGCCGCCGCCGATTTCGCAGGGTGCAATCCCGAGGAGGTCGTCCCCACGCCGGGCGGTCTGGCGGCGCTTCGCCTCGCGTTCGCCACCGGCGTCTCGCCCGGCGACGCCGTGGCGATTCCCTACCCGAGTTTCGGCGAGTACGCCCGCGAGGTCCGACTGCAGGGCGGGGTCCCCGAGTTCGTCCCCCACGACGAACTGCTCGATGTTGACCCGAAGAACTTCGCCGCGGCGGTGGTCTGCAACCCCAACAACCCGACCGGCGACGCCTACGACTCCGGCGCGCTCCGCGAGTTCGCCGACCGGTGCCGGGCGAGCGACACCCTGCTGGTCGTAGACGAGGCCTTTCTGGGGTTCACCGACCGGTCCTCGATGGCGGGCACCGAGGGCGTCGCCGTCGCGCGCTCGCTGACCAAACTGTTCGGTCTGCCGGGTCTGCGGGCCGGATTCGCGGTCGGTGCGGGGACGGTGGGCGACGATTTGGCCACCGTCCGGCGGGCGTGGAGCCTCGGCACCCCGTCGGCGAAGGTAGGCGCGTACTGTCTGCGACAGCGCGAGTTCGTCGCTGAGACCCGCGAGCGCGTCCGCCGGGAGCGGTCCCGGATGGCCGACGCGCTCGCCGACGAGTTCGAGGTCCGGTCGTCCGAGGCCCCCTTCCTCCTGCTCGACACGGGCGAGCGCGACCCGGCGGAAGTCGTCGAGCGCGCCAGACGGGCGGGCGTCGCAATCCGGGACGCGACCACCTTCCGCAGTCTCGACTCGCACGTCCGGGTCGCGGTCCGAGCGCCCGACGAGAACGACCGCCTGCTGGAGGTGCTGGCGGGTGTCTGAGGAGGTTTTCGGAACCACGGTCAGCGAGGGCGTCCTCCGGGTGCGCCGAGAGGGAGCGCGGTGGCTCTCGTCGGGGTGGAACGGCGGCGAGCGACGGGGCGACTCTGCGTACAACGTCTCAGTGCCCGAGGGCTTCGACCGGACCGACCTCGATTCGTACCTCACCGAGCGCCGCGAGCGCGCCGGGTTCGGCGAATCCGGCCCGTGCTTGCTTACTGGCGTCGAACTCCGGCACGCTCGGGGTGCCCGATGCGGTCCGGTCTCGGCGGTAGCGACCGTCGGTATCTCGAACCCGGCCGCGCTCCCGATGGACTCGGACGACCTCTCGACCGGTGCGAGGAGTCGGCCCGACCTCGATTCCGGCACGACGCCCGACATCGGAACCGTCAACCTGCTGGTCGGCACCGAGCGGTCGCTGGCGGATGGCGCGCTGGCGAACCTGCTGGCGGTCGCCACCGAGGCCAAGACCGCAGTTCTGCTGGCCGAGACCGGGTTTACCGGGACGACCAGTGACGCCGCTATCGTCGCCTGCGACCCGGCGGGCGAGCAGGCCGCCTTCTCCGGGGCCGCGACCGAAGTCGGTGCCTGTACTCGGGCCTGCGTCAGGGAAGCGGTCCGGGCGGGCCTCGAATCGCGCTACAGCGAGGCGACCGAGGCGACGATTCCCGAGTCGGTCGCCGACGCCGACCACGGCGTCGTGACCGACCGGCGGGCAGAGGTGTTCGCGCCGTCGGAGACAAATGTAGATATTGCTTAAGAAAACGTATTTAATGCCGGAGAATCTGTAAACAGTTCCATCTGCGGGCCGGTCGGCCCATCCGCGAACCGACCCGACAACCCACACTGCAGACTAATTTTCGTACACGTAGGTTTTTAACGCATCGCGCGCAATCTCGGTTCGATGGTCGAGGCCTTCGCGGTGGCGAGCGGCAAGGGCGGGACTGGCAAGACCACGACGACGGTGGCGCTCGGGATGGCGCTTGCCGACGAGTACGACGTGACTATCGTGGACACCGACACCGGGATGGCCAACCTGCTGTTTCACACCGGCCTGACCGACGTGGACGTGACCCTCCACGACCTGCTGGTCGAGGACGCCGACGCAGAGGTCTCACAGGCGGTCTACGACCGGTTCGGCATGTCGGTCGTCCCCTGCGGAACCAGTCTCTCAGCGTTCGAGAAGGCCGACCCCGAGCGACTCCGGTCGGTCGTCGCCGAACTCGCGGACGGCACTGACGTTCTCCTGTTGGACTCGCCCGCCGCGCTCGGGTCCAAGAGCGCGGTTCTGCCCGTCGTCCTCGCCGACCGCGTGGTGGTGGTCCTCCAACCGACGATTCCGGCGCTCAGCGACGGTCTCAAGGTGCAGGAGTACGCCCACTCCTACGGCACCGACACCGCGGGCGTCGTGTTCAACAAGGTCCACGACCCCGAGGAGGCCGCCGGTGTCGCCGAGAAGACCGAACGCTACTTCGACGGGCCGACGCTGGCGACGGTGCCCGACGCCGACGCCGCGCGGTCGGCCCGCCGGGCGGGCGAACCCCTGCTTGCTCACGCCCCGGACTGCGAGGCGGCGCAGGCCTACCGCGAGGCCGCTGGGAGTCTCGACGTGCGGGCGGGCCAGTCGGGCGAGGTGGCCGACCGATTCCGGAGCGCGGTCGTCCCCGACTCGCCATGACTCGCTCGCAGACAGACCAGCGTGACAGTTCGGCAGGGTCGGACTTGCCCGACCTGCCGGCGGGGACCCTCGTCCGTTCGCGGGTCGAGTCCGACCTGTCAGGTCCGCTCTCGACCGCACTCGACCGGGAATTGACTGGCTACGCGGTCCTCGAACCGCAGGACGCGCTCTTGTTGGACGCCGACGGCGCGGGCGTGGTTGCCTTCGAGAAGGGCGTGCCGCGCTTCGCCTACCACACCGGAACCGGCCGGGTCGGGCCGAAGGCGCTGGCCGACGCCGCCGGACCGGGACCCTACGACGTTGCACTCCGGGAACTGCCGGGAGACGACCTCACCGAGTTCGATGCGTTCGAGGACTCTGCGGACGGTACTCGGCCAGACCTGCGAGTCCCGCCCGGCATGCCCGCCGACAGGTTGGCGGGCGACCCGGACTTGGCCGAGCGAACTCGCGCAGTGGCACCGCCGGAGTGGTCCGGCGGTCCCGACGGCGAGAGTCGTGACACCGACGAGACACCAACTGGGACCGACGAGTCGCTGGACGCCGTGGAGGCGTTTCTCGAGGACGACGAGAAAATCGAGGCGATTCGGGACCGTGCCCGCGAGGAGGCCCGAGACCGGGCCGAACAGTGGGGATTGGACGGACAGCTACGGTGAACGGTCGGGATGAGGACCGGGTGGAGGCCGAAAGATATTACACTCTCTGTCATATCTGAATCAGTATATGTCGGATAAGTACCCGCTTCGTAACGTTCTCTCGATTCTCCTCGCGTCTCTCCTCGTCGCGTCGGCGTTCAGTTCACCGCTGGTCTTTACCGGCGTCGTCGCGGCCGGAAACACGGGAAACACGACCGCCAACGTCTCCGCGGTCTGGGGGACGTGGCAAGGCGACGACGCTAGAACGGGGTACGTCTCGGGCGTCGCCCCGCCAGCGAACAACCCGGTGGCCGCGTGGACGGCGGTCCAGAGCGACCCGGTGCGCTCCTCGCCCGCAGTCGCCAACGAGGCCGTCTACGCCGGGAGTGCGAACGGACGGTTGTATAGTCTGAACGTGACCGACGGGACCGAGCAGTGGGCGTTCGAGACCAACAGTTCGCTCCGGTCGCCGACGGTCGCTGGTGGGACGGTCTACGTCGGCGGCGCGAACGGCGACCTCTACGCCGTCGATGCGCGAAACGGGTCACTCGTCTGGAATCGGTCGCTCGGGACGCGCATCGTCGGTTCGCCGGTCGTCGCCGAACAGACGATGTACGTCGCGGCCGCAAACGACGGGACGGTCAGTTTGTGGCGACTCGGCGCGGACGATGGTCGCTCGGAGTGGCAGTACTCGGTTAGCGGGAACGCGGCATCCGCGCCCGCAGTCGGCCACGATACTGTTTTCTTCAGCGCCACCGGGGGAGTCCACGCCCTCGACAGGGCCTCGGGGAACGACGAGTGGACGACCGTCCTCGACCAGTCGGGCGGACTCACCGCGCCGACGAAGATTCCCAGCGAGGACGCCATTATGGTCGCCGACCGAAATCCGTCTGCGGAGACCGGAGCCGTGTACTCCCTCGGTATGCAGGCGGGTAACGTCGAGTGGTCTCACGAGACCACGACCGAACCCGTCGGGTCCGGTGCCGCCGCGCACGGAACGGGGTACGTCTCGCTGTCAGACTCGAACTCGAACGCGATACTCCGACTGGACCTGCGGACCGGGAGCGGGTCCGTGACTCCGACGGCCTCTGACCTCCGAACGTCGCCGGTCGTCGCCGAGCGGACCGTCTTCGTCGGCACCGAAAACGGAATCCTCGCGGCGAACGCGACCACCGGGAGTAGTCGGTACTTCCACGAGATTCCCGACGACGGCACGCCCTCGGTCGCGTCGGCCCCCGCAGTCGGAAACGAATCGGTCTACGTCGGCCTCGACCGCACGAACGACTCGGTGTACAAACTCACTGGCGAGGACTTCGATTACGCGCCGAACGCGGTCATCGAGGCCGAGAACGAGTACGTGGTCGGTGAGACGGTTTTCCTCGGCGAGGGCGGTTCCGACTTCGACGGTTCGATAGTCTCGGCCGAGTGGGACCTCGACGACGACGGCACGTTCGAGGCGACCGGCATGAACACCGAACACACGTTCGATACGACGGGCGAATATCCGATCACGCTCCGGGTCACTGACGATGACGGGGTAACGAACTCGACTCGGAGGACAGTCACGGTCCGCGAACCCGTGAATCCGATATGGGAGACCAAGCAAGCGGGCAACGCCAGAACGGGGTACATCTCGGGCATCGCTCCGCCGGCGAACAACCCTTCGACCGGATGGAGCGCAGTACAGAACGACCCGGTTGTGACGTCGGCCGCAGTTGCCAACGACGCTATCTACGCTGGGAGTACGAACGGATGGCTCTACGGTCTGAACGCGACAAACGGAACCGAGCAGTGGGCGTTCGAGGCCAACTCCTCGCTTCGGTCGCCGACGCTCGGATACGATACCGTTTACGTCGGCGACGCCAACGGCGACCTCTACGCCGTCGATGCACGAAACGGGTCGCTCGTCTGGAACCTGTCGCTCGATGACCCGGTTGTCGGGTCGCCCATCTTCGCACACTACGACGGGTACGTCACGACCGCAAACGACGGGAATGTCAGTTTGTGGCGACTCAGCATGAGCGAAGGCCACTCTCACTGGCAGTACTCGGTCAGCGGGAACACGGCGTCCGCGCCGACAGTCGGCGACGATACCGCCTTCGTCAGCATCGACGGGGCGGTCCACGCCCTCGACAGAGTGAGGGGGAACCACGAGTGGACGAGTGTCCTCGACCAGTCGGGCGGACTCACCACGCCGACTTCGATGGTGAACGACAGAGTGGTCGTCGTGGACCGGAACCCGTCGGCCGAGAATGGAACGGTTTACGCACTCAGTTCTAAAACTGGGAAGGTCGAGTGGAGCCACGACGTGTCCACTGAACCTATCGGGTCTGGGGCCATCGCTCACGGAACGGTGTACGTCCCGTTGTCCGACTCGAACTCGAACGGGATACTCCAACTGGACCTGCAGACCGGGAACGGGTCGGTTACCGACAAGCCCTACGACATCCAAACGTCGCCGGTCGTCGCCGAGCGGACCGTCTTCGTCGGCACCGAAAACGGAATCCTCGCGGCGAACGCGACCACCGGGAGTAGTCGGTACTTCCACGAGATTCCCGACGACGGCACGCCCTCGGTCGCGTCGGCCCCCGCACTCGGAAACGAATCGGTCTACGTCGGTCTCGACCGCACGAACGATTCGGTGTACAAACTCACTGGTGAGGAGTCCGACCACGCGCCGGTCGCAGAAATCGACGTGCCGTCGGAGGTCGGGAAAGGCAAGGAGACGACGCTCGACGCCACTGGCTCCACCGATTTCGACGGACCGATAGCTACCTACGAGTGGGACCTCGACGACGACGACACGTTCGAGAAGACCGGCGAGACGGTCGAACACACCTTCCACGTAATCGGCAACCAGCAAGTCACGCTCCGGGTCACCGACAGCGATGGAGTCTCGACCTCTGCTCGGACGACCGTCACGGTCAGCGACCAGACGCCGCCGTCGGCAGTCGGCGACCTGACGTCAGGCGGTGACTGGTCCACGGACGCCAAAGTGTACTGGGACGATGCGTTCGACCACCAGACCGCAGTTGACTATTACGAGATTCGATTCGGGAACGGCGAGTGGCGAAACGTCGGCGACACGAGTGGCTGGAACACGTTCGATACCGACCAGAGCGGAAGACTCGAAATGCAGGTCAGAGCCGTAGACGAAGGCGGTAACGCCGGTTTCGTGGATAACACCACCGTCAAGGTGGATACGGAACCACCGACCGCACCGAACCTCTCGGTTCCGGACGGGTGGGTGGACGGCGACTTCACGGTCACGGCCAGTAACGCGACCGACCCCCACAGCGGATTCGACCGGTATCAGGTGAGCATCGACGGGAGTTCCACCCGAACTCCCGAGAAGCCGAACGTTACCCTGTCGTTCTCGTCGTTCTCGACCGGCCGCCACACCTTCCAATTCGTCCCGGTCGATAACATGTCGCTGTTCGGTCCGGCCCGGTACGCGACCGTCTACGTTGACGAGACAGCGCCCGACGTTAGCGTCGAGACTGCCGGTAACTCGGGGGACACGACGCTCGACGTGAGCGTGACAGACACGCGTGCCGGTCTCGACCCCGAGAACGTCTCAGTCGCCGTGGACGGACAGAACGTCTCTGCGAACCTGACCGTCAGCGGTGACAGCGTGGTCTACAGCCAGAACGTGACGCCCGGCACCCACAACGTTGCGGTGACAGCGACCGACAACGTCAGCAACACCGTGAACGGTATCTGGTCGGTCACGGTCGAGGAGTCCGGCGGCGGTGGTAACGGCGAGAGTGGCGGTGGTGGCGGCGGTGGCGGCGGTGGTGGCGGTTCTTCGGTTCCGCCGCCCTCGGTGTCGGTCGAAGTCGCCGAGCAAACCGAGACGCACGTCAGAGCCAGAATTACGAGTGCGCGGGCCGGCGCTCCGGCCAGCGTCTCGCTGTCGGGTCTCGGCACCGGGTTTGCCACCTTCCACGAACTCCGGATTACGCCGGAGAGCGAGGACCCCGAACCCCGGTTCTTCGTCGAGGCGACTGCGGCGTCCGCGCCGAGTGCCTCCTCGCTCCCGAGTGACGAGTCGCTGGGATTCCTGCAAACCGCTCCGACGTACGTCGAGAACGACGAACTCGCGGACGCGACCGTCGAGTTTCGCGTGCCCGCAGACGACACCGACCCCGAGGAGGTGACGGCCTATCGCTACCGCAACGGGTCGTGGCATGCACTGGAAACCGTATCTCTCGGCGAACGCGGCGGGAAATACGCCTTCCGCGCGAGTGCGGACAGTCTCGGACTGGTCGGCGTCGGCGCGAACCAGTCCGTCGCGGCATCGGGGGGCGAAACGACGAACGCGACGACGGCCGGGAGCGAGGCGACCACGGAAGCCCCGCTACAGGACGCGAACGAGACCGCGACGCGGACGGCAATCGGTGAGCAGACCCGCGATAGCTCCGAGTCGGTTCCGGGATTCGGTCCCGTGGTCGCCGCGGTGGCACTGGCGGTCGCAGTAGTCGTCAGGGCACACCGCGAGTAGCGTCGGTACTTTTCGCGGTCCTGCCGTTCGTCCACCGATGGCCGGGCGGAACAGTGGGGTTGGACGGAGAGTTAAAGTAACGCCTTTCCCGGTCGAATGCGTAGCGCCGATATCATGACAGAACAAGTGTCTAAGATGGAGGGCCAAACACCGAACAGCCAGATGGGCCTCATCGGCTACATCATCGCCGCAGGCGTCGCGCTCATCCTGCTCCCGGTCTCGCCTTTCCTGCTCGTGCTATGGCTCGCGACCGGGATGGGCGGCGAAAGCGAATAGGAAAAATTGGGGATTCCGGCGTCGTCAGTACGATTTCGAGTTGACGTAATCGCCGTGTTCGTCGTACAGGTAGCCGGTGTCGCCGCCGTTGTTCCAGACGGTGTAGTCGGTCCGACCCCAGTAGAGGTGGGTGGCGGTGTCTGACCCGGTTCCGGTGTGGAGGGTCACGACCTCGCCCGAATTGAGGTCGAAGCCGGCGGGCACGTCGTAATCGTTCCCGGCCTCGTCCCGGATTCGCCAGTCGGAGAGGTCCACGCTGGAACTCTGGCGGTTCTGGAGGACGACGAACTCCTCGTTCATGTTCGCGTAGTCGTCGCCCACCGGGTCGGGGTGGAACCGCTCGATGGTGACCTCGCCGAGTTGGCTCGCCGGGTCGGTGCAGGCCCAGACGCCGATGCCCGCGTTCTGGGCGTCGTCCTCGGCCGCGTAGAACTCGCCGCTCTTGCTGAACGTGCTGTCGTAGACCCGCGCGTGACCGTGGTCGATGAGTTGGTAGTTAAAGTTCTCGCCGTCGATGTAGACGTAGGCCAGCAGGCGACCGTAGTAGCCCCGCCGGTCGGCCTCCGAATCGAACTTCAGGGTGACGCGCTCGCCGAGGAGGCGGTTCTTCGCCATCGCGCTGGCAACTTCGCCCTCGTAGCCGAGACAAGTCGCGCCGTCTTCGGTGTCCGGGACGCCCTCGAACTCGCTCGGGGAGTTGTCGCCGTAGACTTCGGGCGTGTCAACGCCGAGGAGACGAACCTCGTCGGTACTTCCGTTGTCGTACTCGACGGTAACAGTGTCGCCGTCCGTCACCTCGACGACGGTGGCCTCTTGGGTGCCGCTGATGGAACTGGTCGAGTAGTCTGCTGGCTGTACGCTCACTGCGCCCGCCGGGGCCGCCACGCTGGCGACCAGCAGGGCAACGACGAAGACCGTGAAGGAGTGCGTGTCGAATTGCACACGCTGTCGAAGGAGCGTTAGTTTCTTATCCTTTTCTATGAAATAAAATGCGAGTATCGTTACCAATAGAGAATGGTAACGACGTGCTTCGAACTTGTAATTAGACTTCTAAGCAACATCCGCATTTCTTTCGAGAAGGTCGAGGTAGTACTGCCGGCGCGGGGCGACGGCGGGCGGAGAATCACTCCCGCCGGTCCGACGCCGCGCTCGGACTACTCCGTCAGTTCTTCGAGGCCCTCGCGCACCGCGAAGCGGGGCATGTTGGTGTCGGACGTGATTCGCCCGACGTGCCGGACGGTCAAATCCGACACGAAGTAGTCGTTGTTGAGCGCCCAGTGGCGAATCGCGTCGGCGATGCTCGGCGTGTAGAGGACGGTCCGCCCGTCCCGATACCGGCCGAGTTCCCCGGCGTCAACCAGCGCGTTCAGTTGGTTCGACATCCACGGCCGGTGTTTCGCCGACTGGTACTCGTCGAAGAACGACGGGTGTTCGTCGCCGAGCAGTTCGATGATGTCGGTCGTGCTTCGCGGGTTCCCCATCGCCGAGAGGAGTTCCCCGAGGCGTCGCTGGACCGGCGTGAGTTCGACGGCCTCCCGATTCTCGACGGTCTCGACCGATTCGGACTCGGCGTCGAGGTAGCCCAAATCCGAGAGGGTCTCGCGCAGTAGCGCCGGGTCGTTCTCGGCGAGTCGTTCGAGCGCGGTCCGCGTCTCGGGGTCGAGCGCCCCGAGCGCGGATTCGAGTTTGGTCCCGGCCGAATCGTCACGACTCATCTGCAATCACCACGTCTCGCGTCTTTCGGAACTGCGGACCGAACACCGCGAGTTCGTGGCGGTACTGCTCGCCCCGCCACGAGAGGCCGCCGCCGGCCGTCGTGGGGTCGTGTCGCTCGCCGACCGAGGGGACGCCCGACTGCTCGACGTAGGCGTGGATGCCGTGGAAGAACTCGAAGTCGTCGGTGCCAAACGCCTGCTCGTAGCACTTTCTGACGTCCTCGGCGTTCTTCACGTCCACGTCGCTCGGCGTCGTCGTCCCGCCCGGATGGGTGTGGAACCGGGCGACGACGTTGGGCGTCTCGCCGTCGGGGTACGACGCCGCGACCCGGCGCGCGACTTTCCCTTCGAGCGTGGTCACGCTACTCCGGGTCGCCGACTGGTAGAACTCGGGGTCGTCGAGTCCGAACAGTTCGGTCGGCGTGGTCTCCGACTGGCCGGTCAAGACGTACACCGTCTCGACGCGCTCGTGGGCACCGTTCTTGCCTCGCGTTTCGAGCGCCTGCATGAACGGCTTCGACGCCGGGAAGGCGAACGTGCCACGTGGTTCGGTGGTCCCGACCGGCGGCCCCCGAGGAGACACCTCGGGTTCCGTGTCGGTCCGGGGTGCAGTTCCTGCCGAGGACTCCTCGGCGTCCACGTCGAACGTGTGGGTCGTGAACCACGAATCGCTGTCCAGCACGCCCGAGGGGTCGCCGGTCCCGACGTTCACGTTGGTTCCCCACGCGTCGGCGTTGGTCTGCACTTCCACGTCGGGGGTCGGGTCGTCGTCGGAGTCGTCGTCTCCGAAGAAGCGGTCGAACATCGGTTGTTACCGTGAGTTTGTCTGCCCGGAGCGGACAGTCACTTGTTGACTCCGATGTTGATGTCGCGGGGACTCATCTTGGTCATGGTGAGGAAGGCGACGCCGATGAGGGTCATCAGGCCGAGGATGACTATCACGTTGGTCGGGAGGGGGAGACCGTTCCCGTCCTCGCCGCCGTCACTGCCGCCGGTGCCGGCGGCCGTCGTCTTGTCGCCGCCCTCGCCGCCTTCGGTGCTACCGCCAGTGCCCGAGGACTCGATGGGTTCCTGCACGTCGAAGGTGAACGACATGCCGTCGATTTCCTGCGCCATGTCCTTGTGGCCCTTGGGCCAGTAGGTGATGTCCGCGGTCACCGTGCGCTTGCCGGTGTTGGAACTGTAAACGTCCGCGCTGATGTCCTTGATGCCGCCCGAGGGTCGGACCTCGAAGTTGCCCGACACCATGCCGGCACCGCCGGAGAACAGGTCCGACGAGCCTTCGATGCTCATGCCGCTCGGGACGCTCATCGTGATGTGGACGACGACGGGGCAGGTCGCGGTCGGGTCCACTTGGAAGCCGCCCGAGATTTTACCGGGCTGGGACGCCTTGATGGTCTTCTGGGGCGCGTAGAGCTGTGCCTGCGACATGCTCGGCGGCGACGACATCGAGCCACACTCGTCTTGCGCACCCGTCTGGGCGGCCGTCGTCTGGGTGGAGTTGGCGGCTGACGCGCTGTTCTGAATCTGTCCGGCCGCGGGAGCCGCGATTCCCGACGCGAGAACGACGAGAGCCGCGAAGACGGCGACCGTCCGCTTGAACTTCGTGCCTGTCATTTCTATCTCGTTTCGGACAAGACACTCCCCACATATATATTTTTACGAGTAAGATTACGAATATACTTTACGAGTAAAACGCCGTTTCAGGTCATGAAGGCTGGGAAAACACCGACTTATTTCTACTCAGCCGGTGTCATATCCGAACGGCGTATCAGATTCCTAGGTGTGACAGAATCAGGATTGTTTCCGCGAGGCCCCGAATCGACGCTCTCTCACCCACCGACCGTTTGGACGACCAGCGTCAGTTCGGTGGTCGCGCGCTCTGTCGTTATCCGCACGTCGAACGCGACTGCCAGCGCGTGCGTCCGACCGGCCCGCTCTTGGACGACCACGCCCCGCCGGTCCTCGCACGCCCCGAACTGCCGGTTCGGCCCACCGGGGCAGTTCGATTGACGCCACTCCTCGGCCGCGGTCCGGTTGTACTCGACCTGATACACCGTGCCCGACTCGACCCGCGAGGAGCGAAGCGCGTCCAATCTCGGCCCCAGCGCGGACCGAACACCGGCCACTGCGGCCTCGCGTTGGTCCCACGCGAACGTCGCGGGCACGTCGGTTCCGGCGTCGTGGACCGCCCGCGAGAGGACTCGCTCGGCGTTCCGGTCCGGCGCGTCGTACTCGGCGCTCGCGGTCACGTCGGCCTGAAAGCCCAACTGGAGGTAGGCCACCACGACCGGCGCGAGCGCGATGGCGACCAGCGCGGCCGCCGTGAGGACGAGTTGGGCGCGCTCGCGGTCGAACCGCGGGTGGTCGGTCACGCGTACCACACCCAAATCGTCACGTCGCCGTGTGCGGTCGTTACCGTCGCCGACCCGAGTGCCACGCCCGCTGGCTTGCGGAACCCGACCGCACCGCGGGGCGTCCGCACCCGGAACATGAGATTGTCGGGCAAGATGCGGGCGACCCGCCGACGGAGGTCCGCCCGCTCGCGGTCGAAGGCGTCGGGCGAGCGCACGACTTCCGAGAGTCGGGTCGCGCCACCGTGACGCGGGGGTTCGCCCGCGAGGACCGTCACGGCGTCCTCGGCGTAGAGGTCCAACTGGGCAGACCGGTCGTCGGGCGACGACACCCCGAGCGCGAACCCCATCGCCACAGCCAGAATCAATACGACGCCGATTCCGGCCTCGACGACCGACAGCGAGAGTTGTCCTCGCTCGCCCGCGTTGTTCCCGCTACGCATCGACCGTCACCGCCAGCACAGCCTTTCTGGTCTCGGCAGGGTAGTTGGTGAGTTCGACGCTCCCGGTCGGCAGGGGGCCGTCGGCCTCGAAGGCCAGCGTGGTGGTCTCGAACCGCGAGAGTTCGACCGTGAACGTCCCGCGCAGGCCCGACGAGTTGCGTAGAACAACCTTTTCGTTTGCTTTCACAACAGTTACATTGCTCTCGCCGGGCGGGTTCAGTCGAATCTCCACCCGAGGAGACCGGCGGGGCAACGTCACCAATGGCTCCGTCGCCGAGAGGGTCGGCGCGGTCGTCACCGCCGACCGACGCTCGACCAGCACGATGCGCCGAATCGTCGTCCCGCCGGTCGGGTCGCCAGCGCCTGCGAGCGTCCGGTCGCCGAGGCGGACCCGCACGTCGGTCCCGTCGCTCACGGGGAACGACTCCCGAAGTCGAGTGGCGTCGAGGCCTTCGATTTCGCCGGCGTCGAGGACGTTGGCGCGGGCGGTCAGGTCAGACTCGGGCGAGACGAGTCGCTCCGAGAGCGCGACCGCAATCCGGCGCTCGTCGGCGTCTCGCTCGGCGCTCAGATACGCCCGGTCGGCCATCCCGAAACTCACGACCGTCACCGTGGTCACGACGAGGAGCGCCACCGCCAGCGCGGGCAGGTTCATCTGGGCGCGATTCACGAGTCCGCCTCCTCACGAGATTCGAGTCGGACTTCGAGGCCCTCCTCGCTGTTTCGCACCGCGACGACCGCGGGGTCCCGACTCGACCACTCGCCCGCGACCGATTCGACCGTCTCAGGGAGCGCGAGGGTGACGCGGCCGCCCACGCGGTCCTCGGGGTGGTCGAGGACCAGCGTGCGATTCTCGGTTCGGATTGCGTACGTCTCGCCGCGAATGGTTCGGGGAAGCGAGACCTCCGCCCGGACGCGGACCGCGCGGGTCTCGGTCGGCACGGCCTGCTGGACTCGCTCGGCCGACTGGGCCAGCACGCGCTCGCCGACCTCCGCGCCTGCCGCGGTCCGATACTCCGGAACGACGCCGCCGTAGAGCGTCGCTGTCAGCACGCCGACGTAGAGGACGACGATGCTGGCCTCCATCGCCTTGCCGACGACCGGCGAGACCGCACGCGTGTCGAATCTATCCACCGTGACCGACCTCCAGTCGCAGGTCGTGGACCACGAGGTAGCCCACGCGCTCGCCGGGATAGGCCGCGACGACGCTCGTCACGCCGTCGCCGTCGAAGTCGCGGGTCGTGACGGTCGCGTTCTGGGCCTCGAAGTGCCGCCGCCACGCGCCGGGCGTTGCCGTCTCGACTGCGACCCGATACTTGCCGTCGCCGAGTGCGGTCCGGTGGTGCGAGACGTTGGTCCGAAGAACCACCGACCCGCCGCCGGTCGCCGAGAACCCGACCGTACCGTCGAGTTTCGGCGCGCCGACGACGAGGACGCCCTTGGCGTCGGGGTCGTCCCCGCCGTCTGCACCGCGGGAGGCCGTAATCGGCGGTGGCGTCCGGACCTTGGCGTTCCCCGGCGGTCCGCGGACGACCGCTCCGGCGAGGAAGGCGACCCGGCGCTGACCCGCGGTAAACACCAGCGAGTCGGCTTCTACCGTCCGAACCGCGCCCGACTCGTTCAGCACCCGAAGTTCGCGCTCGACGGTTTGCAGTTCGCCGTCGCTGAACGAGACCCGACCGCGGTGGACCCCAGTCGCCGCCACGGGTTCGAGTGCGTCGTCGAGGTCGGTAGCGACTCGGGCGGCGTCTGCCGACGCGGCGTTCTGCTCGACCACGGTGCCGATACCCGCGGTCAGCGTCCCGAGTGCGACCACGACCACGCCGAGCAGGATGGCGACGCCGACGACGTTCGACTGGGCGCGGTTTGAGGGCCTCCGTCCCGTCATATCATTCCGACCCCCGCGAACACGAAGTAGGCGACACCGACCAGCGCCGCCGAGTGGAGGAGGGCCTCGTAGAACCCCCTGCTCGCATAACCCGCGAACCACCCGGAGGCGAGCATCGTCGCCTGCGTGACGACGTAGAATCGCTGTCGGTCGCGGGCCGGTTGCACCGCGTCGGCGTCGAGCGCGAGGCCCGAGTCGGCGGTCGAGACCGACGAGAGTTGCGCGAAGCTATCGAGGACGTAGGCGTTGACCGCGACCATGATAGCGACGACCAGCAGGGCCGTGGTCCACCCGACCGCGACGTAGACCAGCATGTTCGACCGCAGAGCCTTGCGCTCGTGGTAGAGTCGCCCGATTTCGACCTGTAGCGTCTCGAAGACGGCCTCGGCATCGCCGCCGGCGTCGAGCGCCCCGGTGACGAGACCGATGGTCTGGTCGGCCAGCGGCGTCCCGACCTGTCCGACGAACTTCGAGAGCGCGTCGGCCTGCAAGTCGCCATCCCTCGTCGTCAAGTTCGCGTTGAACGCGAGGTCCGCCACGTCGTCGTCCAACGCGCCCAAATCCACGTCGTCCGCGACTCGCTCGACGGCCTCCGAGAACGGTCTGCCGAGGCTGACGTGGCCCGAGACGGTGTGAACGAAGTCCTTGATTTCCCGGTCTTTCGCGTCGTCCAGTTTGGCCCGCCGGAGCGCGACCAGTCCGACCGGAAGCGCGAACGCGACGTATCCCAACAGCGCGACGTTCACGGGTCGGTAGTCGAGCGTCCAGAGGCCCGCCGCGAAGACGACCGCGAGCGGAGCCACGACGACCAGCGCGCTCGCCGGATTCCGGAGGGTGCTGGTGAGCGTCCCGAGCGCTGATTCCGGACGCTCGTAGCCCCGGCCCGACTGGTCGTGTGGCCGGAGGGTAGCGACCACGAGGGCCGCACCGGCACCGACCACGAGGATGAACCCGGCGCTCCCGTAGACCAGCATCGCTCGGGCCGAGACGGGACCGGCCGGCGTGGCGGTCGTCTGGCTCAAACCGGGTGCGAGGACGCTCATCACGGTCACGACGATGACCAGCAGGGCCGGCAGGACGAGCAGAACCACGAACATCTCCGCCAGCAGTTCGAGGAAGTCGCTGGCCTGCTCTCGGCTTCTGGACTGCCGATTCGACAGCATCCGACTCTCCATCTGGAGGTACTGGGCCAGCGCATCGGGTCCCTGCTGGGAGTGTTCGCGGAACTTCACGAGGAAAGGGGCCAGCGCGTCCCGAGAGGGCGTGTCGCGGGCCACGATTCGCAGGCCCTCGCCGAGACTCCCTGTCAGGGTCGCCTTGTTCAGCGCCTTCCGGAAGGCCACCGCGGTTTCGCCGTATGCCTGCTCGCGGTCGGCGACCTTCCGGAGCATCGCCGACCCGTCGTCGCTCCCCGACGAGAGCGCGTGGAGGTACCGGACCGCGCCGGGCAGGGTCGATTCGATGTTCGACCGGCGAGCGTCGGCGGTCCACTTGAGGTAGCGCCCGCCCAGCGCGACGATTGCTCGCTTACCGGCGAATCCGACCGCGAGGCCCGCCCCAGCGGCAGTGGTCGTTCGGGAGACTGCGGGGACGCCGATAGCTTCGAGACCGGGGACTCCTCGGCGCAGGAAGTCGGCGACCGCTGTGAGAGTTGCGTCGGGGAGCGCGACCACCGCGACGAACGTCCACCCCGCGACGAGCGCGAAGGCCAACCACGACAGGCCGTAGGTCCGCGAGAGGTACACGTCGAAACTCGTCGTCACGCCGGTCGCCCGGTAGTGCTTGCGGTCGGCGTCGTGGCGCGACGAATCGGCGTGCCGAGAAAAGAGGGCGTAGAGCGCACGGTCGAGGACCGAGAGCGCCGGCGTCGCTTGGTTGGCGCTAGGGGACGTGTTCACTCGGGGGTCCTCCTCGCGTGGTGTTCATGCGAGTAACTGCACTCGTTCTGGTATTTAAGGTCTCGTAATAATTCGAGGCTCCGACCGAGGAGACTCCCGGTCGGTTCGAGGTCAGCGAATGCACACGTCAGGACCGTGTGCAATGTCACCGACAAGCAACGTTTCTAAGCGGGCGCGTCGAACCGGGTTCTATGAACGACCAGTCCGACGACCCGACTCGACTGCCCAAGTACGGCGGGCCGAGGGACCGCCAGCGAACGGGTCCGGCGTGGCGACGGTCAGACGGGCCTCCTCGCGCCACCCGTTCCGAACCGCGTCCACGCGGAGGAGCATCGGCGTTCGAGTCGCCGGTCGAGGACGACCTTCTGGAAGCGTTCGCGGTCCTCGACTTCGAGACCGAGGCCCAGAAGCGCGTCTACCGCTACGTCGAACGGCAGGGCGTCGCGTCCGACGACGAGATTCACGAGCGAATCGACCTGCCGACCGAGGAGGTTGCCATCGCCATCCAGTGGCTCGTCCAGCACGGCTATCTCGAAGCGGACGCCGGGACTTTCCGGGTCGCCCATGGAACCGAAGTCGAGCGAACCTACCGGCTCGGCGGCCTCGACGTGACGATTCGCCCGGCCAGACAGGAGGACCTCGCTGGCCTCGTGGGCCTCATCCGGACCGTCACCGACGACCGGACCTACGTCGTCGCCGAGAGCGTGGCCGCGCAACTCGCTTCCGAGGAGACAGTCATCCGCGACACCGACACTCGCTCGCGGCTGTTCTTCGTCGCCACCGTCGAGGACAGGGCGGTGGGTGACGGGGAAATGGGTGACAGGACGACGGGCAACGGGCTGACCGGCGACAGACCGACGGGAAATGGACGGACGAGCGACTCCCAACTCGTCGGCTGGGCGCACCTGACCCTGCCCAGAATCGAGTACCTCGACCACACCGCCGAACTGACCGTCGGCGTACGTCCCGACTTCCGACGGCGGGGTATCGGAAGCCGGCTCTCGGGAATCGCGGTCGCTTGGGCCGCGGCCAACGGCTACCGGAAGGTCTACCAGAGCCTCCCCGGCACGAACCGGGCGGCTATCGACTTCCTCAGGAATCACGGCTGGCGGGTCGAGGCGGTTCGGCCCGACCACTACCGCATCGACGGCGAGTTCGTGGACGAGGTGATGATGGCGGTGGAGTTGTAAGTCGATTGGAATAAGCTGTAGGTCCAGATGGGGGCGAGGAATTTATGATCTATCTGTCACTCGGTATTATTACAATCATGCCACTTGACTCTAATCCGCCAGTAAAATCTCAGCCGTCACAAAAAATATTCAGCTACGTTCGCTCTGGTCTTATGACGTCGTCCGGATAGAATCAGTTGTTAGCATTACAATCGGATTCCTTGTGAGCTGTGACGGGAATCTCCGTTTCAGAAACTACCTCTCCACTGTCTATTTCTTGCTTGTAGGCCCGAACTGAAACCGGCAGGTTAGTTGCGATCCACTCCGGTAGTTCTCCGTCTACCCTCTTTGCCCTGCGAGCTATTGCGGAAGGCGAATCCTTGTTGACTTTTTTAACGCCATATGTTTCACGCTCCTCGGGTGTCATTTCAGAGGCTTTTCTAATCTGTGTCTGTTCTTCGTCTTTCGCTTCTACCGACGAAGTACTAGATTGGCTGGACTCGTCGTTAGCAATCGTACCCGGCTGATCCGTTTTATTGAACAGCATCTGGTATTTTATCCGTGTGTAGATGCCCGATTGGTCAAACATCTCCGAGATGATGTTGAGTTCGTCATCAATTTCTGACTCACTACCAGAATAGTAAATCATCCGTTGGTAGTGGCCCGCATCAGTCCACGGATCTTGGAAAGTCCCAGTATTATTCTTAAGCCGGAAGCCGTTCCCGTTGTAGATACTCGATTGTCCATCAGGATACGGCTCGAACGTTTCAGCGACATCGTCTACAGCGACAGCGAAGGCCGCCGGAGCACCTAACGTTCCAATTGCTAGGTCGGTAGTGACTTCAATGAAATCCTCTAGCGCGCCGGTCTGGGGAGAAGGATACATTCCTTGGAGATCGTCTCTGCTATCTGGGTTTACGTAACCGCCTTTGTCGTAGTCACTAGGGTAAACCTCAAGCTTATTCCGGCTGATGGCTCCGTAGGGGGCTCCATCGTCCCATTGACCACTGGCAGCAGTGCCAACGTCTACATCGTGAGTCCAGCCCCTTCCACCGTCCCATGAACAGTACCAAGAGACTGCGGTTGATTGGTACAAGTCGTATTTGCTGTATGCATAGTTGTGGACTGCTTCAGTTGACCACTGTTCCTGCGGTGTTTTCGGGAAATCAGTCTCACAGCTACCCTTTGCCGCGGTAGCATTTCGGCTGAATTTTATTCCCGCCGTAGTGAGAGCTACCCCACTTAGACCGATTTTCTTTAATGCGCTTCGACGGTTGATGGAATCACTTTCTTCTCGCATCACATGTAGAATCCTACCAGATAAATATATATCTTAATATGTGAAATAAACTTCATAGAAAGACATAAGACCATCTATAGATAACTAACTAACATGAATTCTTGCTCCCGAAGGAATATGATCAGAAACCTCGCTACCTTTGGACTAACAGTATCTGCCGGTTGTTCTGGAATCTACCATGAATTAAATGAAAAGTCAGTTAGTTATATTCTTGATAGTGTCTATCTTGAGAATTCAAATAATTCTCACACAAAATTTAGACTTAAAATATACAATGGGGATAGACTAATGTATAAGGATGATATACAGTTGGCGCCCCTAAAAGAAGGTAAGGCGGACTACAAAACAATAGAAAAACCATGGATGGAAAAAGAGGGAAGATACGGAATAGAAGTTATAACTGCAGAAGGAAATTCCATATCGCTCTCGTTATCAGAAGTCTTGGACCAATGGGACAATTCCATTCATGATTATAAATATATTGAGTATTCGGTTCTCAGTCGCTCCGATGATACGTTTGGTATATATGCTGATTTCTATAATGAAGCTAGAACAAAATAGGCAGAATCAGAGCGGTTAAAGTAATCTAAATATTTTTATTTAATATATCTCAAACCTCTCCCCGTTTCACCCGCTCCACCGTCGCGGCCTCGTCGTTGCGCAAATCGGCGAGGAACTCGAACAACTCGTCGAAGTCGTCCATGCCCTCCCGAGCCATGTACTGGACGTACTGGTGCTTGCGCTGGAACTCGCGTTCGACCTCCGCGACGGGGCGGTCGGTCCGTTCCGCCAACCGCTCGAAGAACCGGAAGCGACCTTCCGACCCGTCGTCACCCAACTCTGAATTGTCGAAAGCAACGTGGAAATTGCCCTCGGTGTCGCGCCACGCTACGGTGTTCCAGTAGACGGTGGTCTCGTCCTTCTCGATGGCACCGCACCGCGCTCGTTGCGTGTCGAGGTCCGCGTACTCCGATTCGGTCAGTAGCTCTACGACCTCGCCGACGTAGCGGTCGCCATCGACCTTGCGGGGGAAGACCACGAGGTCCAACTCCTGCAAGAGGTACGGCGGCAGGCCCTGCTCGACCACGCGATTGACCAGTTTCTCCACGTCCTCAGCGTGGGTCGTGCCGATGATGCCGTGACCGGTGTTCAGACTTTCAGCGAAGGTCTGGAAACTCGCGGGCGTGTTGATTTCGGCGATGACCTCCACGTCCGGGTTGAGGTAGTTGCACTCGGTCATGAGGTCGGCCATCGTGACGCGCTTGTAGTCGCTCTCGTGGTCCCGCGTCGTCAGCGAAACGCCGGTCTCGTGGGGCAGACGGACCTCGCGCGAGCCTTCGTCTATCGAAATCGGCCGGTCGCGGTAGGGGATGAACGGCATGTGCGAATTCATCAGCGTCGTCTTTCCGGCCCCGGTCGGTCCTGAAAAGAGGACGACGCCGTGATGCTCGTAGACCTGCCACAGCAGGGTCACGATTTCGGTCGAGAGGCTGTCCGACTCCAGCAGGTCCACGGGCGTCATGGCCTCGGGTGCCTGCTTCCGGATGGAGATGTGGGGGCCGTCCTCGCTGATGACCCCGAGCGCGACGGCGGCCCGAATCGTGACTTCCTCGGGGACACCCTCGGGTTGAAGGTTCACCTTCGCGCTCGGGTTCGAGGCGTTCAACTCGGTCCCGTCGGAGGCCGCCATCTGGGTCACGACGTTGGCGAACTCGGCTTCGTCGTCGAACTGGAGGTTGGTCGGCGCGCGCTCGCCGTGGCCGATTTCCCGGCCCCGCGGCACGACCTTGATTCGCTCGCCGACCCGGTTGGCCTCGATGTCCTCCAACAGGTCGTCACGAATCGGGACCGTCAACTTGCCGTGCCCGACGAAATCCCGCATCACGTAGTAGACCAAATCCGAGAGTCGGTCGGTCGAAAACCGATGGTCAACGGGCGGTACCGCCAACTCGTACTCCGCCAGTGCAGTCCGGACTCGGTATCTGGCGGCGTCTAGCCATGCCCGCGTATTCCGGGCCGTAAGTCGGCGCGAGAGGAACGTTCTGGCACGCTCGCGGACGAACCCGGCCCGGTCCTCGACCACGCCATCGACGTTGGTCTCCCAGATTCGGTCCTTGCACTCCTGAATTAGCTCCTCGTCGCCGGGAAGCAGGTCTGGCTCCTGTACTGCGTACTTGGTGGTAAAAGAGTCGTTGGCCAGCAAGTGTTCGCGGTAGATAACCACTGGCACCTGAAACTCCCGGAAATCGACGGTGTGGGTCTCGACGCGCTCGCTGGCGAACCGCTCCAGAAAGTCGGCGTCGGCGGGCAGGTCGGTGTCGGCGGGCGCGTAGTCGTCGGTGTGGACGACCAGTCGGTCGCCCGCCGTGTCGGCCACCTCGATGTCCTCGTCCAGCGCGAGCGGCGTCAACTCGCCGAGACACCGCAGATTCCGGAGGGCGTAGTACTCGACGCGCCGACGGGCCTCGGGCGGCAGGTCGGTCAGGCGGTCCACGATTCTGCGGTATTTGGGGTCGAACCCGGCGGTCATGCGCTCGTCGGCCCCCTCGCGGGTCAGCGGCCGGGCGAGGTTGGCGTCGGCGAAGTGGTCTTCGACTCGGGCGAGGGCGTCCTCGCCGACGGGCGACAGCGGGGGTTCTCGAACGTGATAGTCGAACTCCTCGTCAGTCTCGGTGATGGTGGCGACCACGCCGGGGAGGAGTTCGTACTGAGCGCGAACGTCCGGCGCGTACCACGCCTCGGGGTCGTCGGGCGGTTTCGGCGGTGGAACGCGACCGGGTGAAGCGGTGTCGGCGTCCGAGGAGGTCACCGACGAGGCGTCGTCCATACCCTGCGTTCGTGACGTGCCTTAATTTAAACCTTTAGTTTGGGCTACTGGGAACCGAACGCGGACGCCGTGAGAGAGTCGGCCGCTTTCGGTCGAAAAATCTCGCTCTGGAGTGTGGGAAAACTGAAGGGAAGTTTGAAGCGAAACACGTTGAAATGGGTACATGGCCGCTATCCAGACCGAAGGCCTGACCAAGCGGTTCGGCGACGAGGTGGTCGCGGTCGAGGACCTCGATTTGACCGTGAAAGAGGGCGAGGTGTTCGGCTACCTCGGCCCGAACGGCGCGGGTAAGTCCACGACCATCAACGTCCTGCTCGACTACCTTAGGCCGACCGAGGGGACCGCGACCGTGTTAGGCCACGACGCCCAAGACGAGACCCAGCGGATTCACGAGCGAATCGGGATTTTGCCGGAGGGCTTCGACCTCTACGACCGACTCACCGGGCGCAAGCACGTCCAGTTCGCGGTGGACTCGAAGGAGGCCGACGACGACCCCGCCGAGATTCTGGACCGGGTAGGCCTCTCGCCGGAGGCCGCAGACCGGAAGGCCGGCGGATACTCGACCGGAATGGCCCAGCGACTCGCGCTCGGGATGGCGCTGGTCGGTGACCCGGATTTGTTGATTTTGGACGAACCCTCCTCCGGGTTGGACCCCAACGGCGCGCGCCAGATGCGTCAACTCGTCCGCGACGAGGCCAGCGCGGGCACGACTGTCTTCTTCTCCAGTCACATCCTCGGACAGGTCGAAGCGGTCTGTGACCGGGTGGGCATCATGAGCGAGGGCCGACTGGTCGCCGAGGACACAATCGAGGGCCTGCGGGAGTCGATGGGGTCCGGTTCGACGCTGGAACTCGCGGTTGACCGAGTGCCCGAAAATCTCACCCTCGACGGAATCGAGGCCGTCAGCGACGTGACGGCGGGCGGCGACGTGATTCGCGTGACAGTCACCGACCCGACGGTGAAATCGCAGGTCATCAACCGCGTCGAGGAGCAGGGCGCAACTGTCACCGACATCTCGACACAGCAGGCGTCGCTCGAAGACCTGTTCGCGGCCTACACCACCGAGGAGGTCACGGCATGAGTTGGGTGGTGGTCGCGCGCAAGGACTTCGAGGACGCGGTGCGCTCCCGGATGCTTTGGGCAATCACCGCGGTCTTCCTGCTTTTCACCGCGGGCGCGGTCTACATTCGAAAGGCGGTCCTCGGCGGGACGCCCGGTCTGCCCGACGCAACCCAGTTCCTGACCGCGCCCTCGGGTCTCATCATCCCGCTGACGGCGCTGGTGGTCGCGTATCTGGCCATCGCCGGGGAGCGCGAGTCGGGGAGCATCAAGATTCTGCTGGGTCTGCCACACACCCGCTGGGACGTGGTATTCGGGAAGTTGGTCGGGCGAACGCTGGTCGTGACCGCCGGCATCCTCGTGGCCTTTGCCGGCGCGGCCGTGACGCTCCTCGTGCTGTTCGGCGAACTCGCAATCGTCGATTTCCTCCTGTTGACGCTCGTGACGGTGCTGTTCGGCCTGACCTTCGTCGGCATCGCCATCGGCGCGTCGGCGTTCACCGCCACCCGGTCGCGGGCGATGGCGCTGGCCATCGGCGCGTTTTTCCTGTTTCAGGTCGTCTGGGACTTCGTACCGCTCGGCGTCTACTACTTCGCGGAGGGCAGTCTGCCGGGTCCGACCACGACCCAGCTTCCGGCGTGGTACTACCTCGTGCAGGTCCTGAACCCCAAAAACGCCTACTCGCAGGGCGCGGACATCGTGTTCTCGGGTGCCGGTCCCGTCGTTCCGGTCGAGTCGCTGGTGGGGTCGTCGGCCCCGTTCTACGTCCAGAACTGGTTCGGACTGGTGATTCTGGTGGTCTGGCTGGTCGTGCCGGTGGCACTTGGCTACTGGCGGTTCCAGCGGGCCGACATCGGATGAACCGATTCGACTCGCTCCGAGAGCAATACGAAATTATGTTTAGAAAATCTCTTTATTTTTCTAAGGCACTCGATTGTTTCTAATTGGGAATTCGACCCGGAATCAGGTGCCGACACCGGATTTATTTCCCGGACGCGGACCGACAAAATACTTAACCGACTTCCGGGACACGTGGTCACTCATGCGACAGACGCTTCTCGCGGACTGTGCGGCCCGGTCGCGTTCGCTGGCCGCACGTCTCGATTCGACCGAGGAGACCTCACTTCCGCCCGACGAGGACCCCGACGACCTGCTCGCCGACTGGCGCGAGGTTTTCGACTCCGACGACGAGTTCCGGGAGCGACTCGACTTCGCGGACCGCTCGGTGGAAGATGTCCGCAAAAGCCTCCGCGCCGACGAGTCGTCCTCGGACGAGTCGATTCCCGAGCAGTTCGAGACCGCCGAGCGAGTCGTGGACCGCGCGGTCGAGTACGATTCCGCGGCGGCCGAGTCGCTGGTCGCGCGCCACGCCGACTCGCCGTTCGTCCATCTGGTCGCGCCGCTGGCCGCCGCCGCCCGCGACTCGGTTTCGCTGGACGTTGCCCACGACACTGCCGCGTTCGAGTCGCTGGTCGATTGGTTGTTCGACCGCCTGACGACGGTGTTTCAGCACCCGCTGTTCATCCTGTTCAAGACGTACCAGAAGCGCGAGTATCCCGACCGGGAGTTTTCGGATGCGAGTGGTTCGACCGTGACCTACGACGAGTTCGTCGCTGGCGTCCGAGACGCGGACTACGAACCCATCTTCGAGGAGTACCCTGTCTTGCTCGAACTGCTGGGCGTCGTCACCAACCAGTGGCACGAGCTACTCCGCCGCCTCGGCCAGCGAATACCGGCCGACAGGGACGCTCTCGAACGAACATTTGCCGACGGCGAGGACCTCGGCCGATTGACGGACGTGACGCCGCTCTCGGACGACCCCCACGGCGAGGGTGAGGTCGTCCTCCGACTCGACTTCGAGAACTGCACCGTCGTCTACAAACCGCGGTCTGTCGGCGGTGAAGCGGCGTTCGGCGCGGTCCTCGACTGGACGAACGCCCACGCCGAAATCCCGGCCCTGTACGCCCCGGCGGTGCTGGACCGCGGCGAATACGGCTGGATGGAGTTCGTGAGCCATTCCGAGTGCGATTCGCCGGGCGGCGTCGAGCGATTCTACGAGCGAATGGGTGCGCTGACCGCGCTGGCGTTCGTTCTCGGTTCGACCGACCTCCACCACGAGAACGTCGTTGCGTCGGGCGAGCATCCGGTCGTCGTGGACCAAGAGACCGCGCTCTCTCCGCAGGTCGGGTCCTCGAACAAGCCGGTCTCGCCGGCTATGGACTCGCTGATGGAGGACTCGGTGCTGAACACGGTACTGATTCCGTTCGCAAAGGAGACTGGCGACCAGAACGACGGACAGACCAGCGCCGGACTGACCGACCTCGCGGGCGAACAGCGCCGGGAGAAGCGACCGAATTTCCGACGGCCGAACACCGACGCGATGGACCTCGGGTTCGACAAGCCGTACCGACTCGACGGGGAGAACCTCCCGCGATTCGACGGCGAGGTCCGAAGCGTGTCGGCGCATCTCGACCACCTGAAACGCGGGTTCCGAGCGGTGACCGACGCGATACTTGCCGACCGCGAGGCGTTTCTCGGACCGTTGGGACCGCTCGCCGCGTTCGAGGGGTGTCCGGTCCGGTACCTGCCGCGACCGACGAGCCACTACGCTTCGAAACTGTCCCAGAGCCTCTACTCGTCGCGGCTTCGGTCGGGCCTCCAGCGGTCGCTCGCGCTGGAGTCGCTGTACTCGGTGTACGTGCCTCGGACGGACGACGAGGAGCTTGCGGGCCTCGTCCCGACCGAGAAAGAGTCGATTAGTCGGCTCACGATTCCGCGATTCACGGTCCCGGCGACCGGTCACGAACTCCGTGATGGCCGGGGGAATCTACAGGGTGTGACCGTAGCGGAGTCGCCGCTCGACCACGCTCGTCGCCGCGTCTCGGCCCTCGACGACCACCGGGTCGAGACCCAACTCCGACTCGTGGACCTCGCGTTCACCGATTCGACGGTTTCGGACCCGGTCTCAGCCCCCAAGTCCGACCGGTCGAACGCCGTACCGAGCGCCGACTCGGCGGAGGCAGTCGTCTCGAACGTCGTGGAGTCGATAGACGACGCGACGACTCGCTATCCGGACGGAAGCCTCCGGTGGGCGGAGCTAGCCCGGTCGTCGTCAGCGGGGCAGTTCCGCGTTCGTGAGCCGACCCTCGACCTCTATCGAGGCCACGTCGGGGTCGGACTGTTCCTCGCGGCGGTCGCCGCGGTCCGGGACGACGCCGGCCTCGCCGAACAGAGCCGACGCCTCCTGAAACCGACCGCACCCGAGACCGAGGAGGCCTCCGTCGTGGGAGGCATCGGTGGCATCGTCGGTCGGGGGTCGGTCGCCTACGGGTTGGCGACGGCGGGCGACCTGCTCGGCGACGCCGACCTCACAGAACGCGCTCGCACCGTCGCCGGTCGGACGACCCGCGAGGAGGTCGCCGCCGACGAGGACCTCGACGTGATGGAGGGTGCGGCGGGCGAACTCCTCGCCCAACTCGCGGTCTACGAGCGCACCGGCGACAGCGAAGCCCTCGAACGAGCGCGGTGGTGCGGCGACCGGCTCCTCGGCGCGACCACCGACACGGCGTCCGGCTATCGAGTGCCGACGACCGCCGACTCGGACTCGCGGTTCGCGTTCGCCCACGGTGTCGGCGGCATCGGGAACGCCCTCGTCCGACTCGGAGACGCTACCGGCGACGAACGCTACGTCCGAGTCGGACGGGATGCGCTCGGGTTCGACCTCGAACTCTGGCGACGCGGCCGAAAGCCGGCGAACGACGCGGCCGAGGACGAACACGCTGGCGAGACCGGCGACGGAACCATCTGGGGGTGGTGCAACGGTGTCGCGGGAGTCGGGACGAGTCAGATGGGAGTTGCCAGCGCCTCGTCGGCGGAGTGGTCTGCCGTCCGCTCGGACCTCAGGACGGAACTGAGCCGAGAAGACTCGCTGTGTTGCGGGTCGGCGGGCCGCGCGCTGTTCCTGCTCGACGCGGGGGACGTGTTCGAGGAGCCATCGCTGACCGAACGCGGCGAAGCACTGTTTGAGCGGATGCTAGACCGGGCCGAACGCGAGGGTCGCCTCCGACTTGCGAACCACCTCCCGATGCTCCCTCGACTCGGCCTGTTCACCGGCGTCGCGGGTATCGGGTACGTCGCGCTCGCTATCGAGGCGAACGATGCGGGAGTCGAACTGCCGAACGTGATGCGACTCGAATGAGACGGGGGTCGCCGAACGACACAAAATAGATTCCGACCGTCCGAAGCGCCGATTTTCGGTCGTGGCCGGTTCAGAACTCCATCCGGTCGTCGTCCGTACCCATACACACCGGGTCGTCGGAGATGTGACAGTTCGAATTGCCGATGACTGCGCGGTCGTCGGTTTCGTCGTGGGCCGGTTCGTACTGTGCTTCGAGGGAGTCACTAATGTCTCGTGTCATCGCATCTCATGATTGGGTACGAGTAACAATAAAAGTTTTCTATAAAATAATAGAAATATATCACGAAGCGGTAGTTGTCTATCGGACGACAAGCTATCGCTCTGTGGGAAGAATGGAAATCTAGGAAATATAAATACTGCTTATAGCAATATACTAATTTATTTAGGCATGCTTATTATTTCTCTTGTCGAGGGTTCTCCGGACGGACCTCGTTTATTTCTCCGATGGCGACGGAAAATACTTAACCACGCTCCGGGTCACGTTCCGGCCACGAATGCGACAGAGCCTTCTCGCCGACTGCGCAGTCCGGTCTCGCTCGCTGGCCGCACTCGTGGATGCGACCGAGGAGACCCCACTTCCGGCCGACACCGCTCCCGCCGACCTCGTGGCAGACTGGCGCGAGGTCTTCGACTCCGAAGCGGCCTTCCGAGACCGACTCGGCCTCGCGGGTCTCACGCCCGAAACTGTCCGCGAGGACCTCGACGCGCCGTCCGACGCCGACGTGACGATTCCGCCGGCCTTCGAGACCGCCGAGCGAGTCGTGGACCGCGCGGTCGAGTGCGATTCCGCGGCGGTCGAGTCGCTGGTCGCGCGCCACGCCGACTCGCCGTTCGTCCAGTTGGTCGCGCCGCTTGCCGTGGCCGTGAGCGACCGTTTCTCGCCCGAGGCCGACCTCGCACCGACCGCGCGCGAATCGCTGGACGACTGGCTGTTCGACCGCCTGACGGCCGCTTTCCGGCATCCGCTGTTCATTCAGTTCAAGGCCCACCAGCAGGTCGAGTACCCCGACACCGACTTCGAGGACCGCGGGGATTCGACGGCGGTGTACGACGAGTTCGTCGCTGGCGTCCGAGACGCCGACTACGAACCCGTCTTCGAGACGTACCCCGTCTTGCTCGAACTCCTCGGCGTCGTCGCCGACCAGTGGGTCCGACTCGCCCGCCGACTGTCCGACCGCATCTCGGCCGACAGAGACGCCCTCTCCCGGACGTTCGCCGACGGCGAGGACCTCGGTCGAGTCGCGGACCTGACCGCGCTGTCCGACGACCCCCACGGCGACGGCGAAATCGTGTGGGGCGTCCACTTCGAGGCCGACTGCTCGGTGGTGTACAAGCCGCGGTCGGTCGCCGACGAAGCGGCGTTCGGCGAACTCCTCGACTGGGTGAACGACCGCGTTTCGGCCCCGGACCTCGACGCGCCGACGGTGCTTGACCGCGGCGAGTACGGGTGGGCCGAGTTCGTCTCCCACCGGCCGTGTGACTCCTCGACAGCGGTCGAACGCTACTACGAGCGGATGGGCGTGCTGACCGGACTGGCCTTCCTCCTCGGTTCGACCGACTTCCACCGCGAGAACGTCGTCGCGTCGGGCGACCAGCCAATCGTCGTGGACCTCGAAACGGTCCTCTCGCCGGGGTTCGACGACCCCAGCGGTCCCACGTCGCCCGCGGTGTCGTCGCTGGTGGAGAACACGGTCCTCGAAACCACGCTGGTCCCGTTCACGAGCGACCTGAACGACGACGGCGTCGAACCGTTCACCGACCACGGACTTTCGGAACTGGATTCGGTCGAGGTCGAACGCGAGTCGACCACGTTCGTCCGGCCAAACACCGACGCGATGGACCTGATTTTCCGGTCAGACGAGCATCTGGACGGGACGAACCTGCCCCGACTCGACGGCGAAATCGTCCCTGTAGAATCCCACCTCCCGGCGCTCAAACGCGGATTCAGCGAGGTGACGGCGACCGTCTGCGACCACCGAGAGGCGTTACTGGCCGCCGATGGGCCGCTTCAAGCGTTCGAGGGCTGTGAGTTCCGGTACCTCCTCCGGCCGACGCGCCACTACGGGTCGAAACTCGTGGAGTGTACCTACTCGTCGCAACTCCGGTCGGGTCTCCAGCGGTCGCTGGCGCTCGAATCGCTCTACAAGACGTTCGTTCCCGAGCGGGACGGCGACGGTGGCGATGACGACGCTGGCGGGGGCGACGGTAGCGGTGGTGACGGTGACAGTGGCGACGACCTCTGGAAACTCGTGGACGCCGAGAAGTCGGCGCTCCGGCGGTTCACCGTTCCCCGGTTCACGGTTTCGGCCACCGGGCGGGAACTCCGGGACGCCCGCGGCGAATCACAGGGCGCGTTCGCCGACCGGTCGCCGCTGGCCCGCGCTCGTCAGCGAATCGCCGACCTCGACCGGCACCGAATCGACGCGCAACTCCACGTTCTGGACCTCGCGTTCGACGGACCGTCGGTTCCCGACCCGGTATCTGCTCCGCCCGCTGACCGAGGGACGTGGGTGCCCGACGCCGACGAACCGGCCGCAGTCGCGTCGAACGCGGCGGCGGCGCTCGGCGAGGCCACGACGACGTACTCCGACGGGAGCGAGCAGTGGGCGGAACTGGTCGGGTCGCCGGGAAGCGACCCCGTTCGAGTCCACGAATCGAAACTGAACCTCTACGAGGGGGCCGCGGGCGTCGGCGTGTTTCTCGCGGCGGCGGCGGTCGTCCTCGGCGAGGAGGAACTCGCAGACCGGAGCAGGCGAGTCCTGAAACCCGTCAGTTCGACCTTCGAAACCGGCGAGGACGACCACCTCGGTATCGGCGGCACGACCGGAAAAGGGTCAGTCGCGTACGGCTTGGTCGCGGCGGGCGACCTCCTCGGCGACGACGACTTGGTGGACTGGGGACGGAGGGCCGCCGGTCGGACTACGCGAGAGGAGGTCGCCGCCGACGAGGACCTCGACGTGATGGGTGGCGCGGCAGGCGAACTCCTCGCCCAACTGGCGGTCCACGAGCGAACAGGTGACGGCGCGGCGCTGGACCGAGCGCGGTGGTGTGGCGACCGTCTCCTCGACGCCGCCGTCGAGACCGACGCGGGCTACCGGGTGCCGACGACCGGAAACGGGCGAGCGGACGACTACCGGCCCGGATTCGCGCACGGCGTCGGCGGCATCGGGACCGCGTTGGCCAGACTCGGCGAGGCGACCGGCGACGACGAGTACGCCCGAGTCGGTCGTGAGGCGCTCCGATTCGACGCCGAAAGCTGGCGGGACGGCGACCAGCACGCCGAAAGCGAGACCATCTGGGGATGGTGTAAGGGTGCGGCGGGGGTCGGCGTCGGTCGCATGGCGGTCCCCGAGGACGCCCGAGACGAGTCGCTCGACGCCGCGCTCCGGGACAGTCTGCGGACCGGCCTCAGCGTGGACGATTCGGTGTGCTGTGGCTCCGTCGGTCGGGCGCTGTTCATGGTCGAGGCCGGCGAGGCCTTCGACAACCAAGCCCTTGTCGAGCAGGGCGAGACGCTGTTTTCGGCGGCGCTCGAACGCGCTCGCCGGGAAGGTCGGCTTCGGTTAGGCGTCCACCTTCCGGAACTACCTAACCTCGGGTTGTTCACCGGATTGGCGGGGGTCGGCTACGTCGCGCTCCGGTTGGCGACCCGCGGGACGGAAACCGACCTGCCGAGAGTGACGCGACTGCTATGAGAGCGCCGCTCCCGTAGCAACGACTCCTCGACTCGATTCCTCGCAGAATAGTTCGGCGTCTCCGACCAAGGCGACGTCGGTTTCGGACCGACGATTCGGGTCGTTACTCGCTACTGTAGCTACACACCGGGTCGTAGAGCGTGTCGCAACCCGCGACCGTCTCGTCGGTTTCGTCGTGGCTCTGTTCGTACTGCGATTCGAGCGAAGTGGTAACGTCTTGTGACATTGCATGCCATGCTAGATTATAATTAAACATAGTACTTTTGGATAAAATTTATCTGTCTCGATGAGTCAGCCCGCGACCGTTCCGGATGCCGTTGTCCCTCGGCGGCCGCGGTTCGGGGACTCCCGTGAGCGGGTCACGTCGTTTTATCATTTCCTCAAAGAATAATTCAATTCCTAAAGTAACGTATTTATTGCTTTAAGACTCCAAATCATTTCTTACTATCTCCATCCGGCCGTAGCCATCCGGTAGTCGGGCCGCTATTCGGGAGCGGACGCCACCGGATGGCCGCCGTCCCTCGGGGTGGGGTTCCGCAAACGTCAACTATTACCGCCCATGGCGAAATCCAAGTCTCATGAACCACCGCCACCGCTCCACAGGGGGGTCGGTCCCGTGACCGACCGCATCCGCGTCGGCGCAGACGTCGGCGGCACTTTCACCGATGTCGTGCTTCTGACCGCCGAGGACCGTCTCGTCACCGCGAAGGTGCCCTCCACCGAGGACCAGAGCGCGGGCGTCTTGGAGGGAATCCGGAAAGCCTGTCAGAAGGCCGACCTCGAACCGCGAGACATCGACGCCTTCTCGCACGCGATGACTGTCTCTACGAACGCGCTCCTCGAAGAGACCGGCGCGAAGACCGCGCTCGTCACAACCGAGGGGTTCGGCGACGTGCTGGAAATCGGCCGACAGGACCGGCCCGCGCTCTACGATTTGGACGCCGAGAAACCAGACCCTCTCGTCCCCCGGCGCAGGCGCTTCGAGGTCGCCGAGCGGGCGACCCCCGAGGGTGTCGAAACTACTCCGGACCCGGATTCGGTCCGCGAGGTCGCAGACCGAATTCGCCAGTCCGACGCCGACAGCGTGGCCGTCTCGCTTCTGCACGCCTACGCCGCTCCCGAAAACGAGCAGACGGTCGCCGAGATTCTGCGAGACGAGTTGGACGCCCCCGTCTCGGCGTCCCACGAGGTCTTAGCCGCTTTCCGGGAGTACGAACGAACCTCCACGACAGTCGTGGACGCCTACGTGACGCCGAAAATCGACGCCTACCTCGGCCGACTGGTCGAACGCGCCGAGGAGGCCGGCGTCCCGGCCCCTTCAATCATGCAGTCGAACGGGGGCATCGCCGACGCCGAGACGGTCCGGGACCACGCCGTCACGACCTGTCTCTCCGGTCCCGCGGCGGGCGTGGTCGGGGCGGACGCGACCGCAGAGGGTGCGACCGACGCGAAGGGCCTCGTCACCTTCGACATGGGCGGGACCTCCAGCGACGTGAGTCTCGTCAGAGACGGCGAAGTCGAGCGCACCACCGAGGCCGAAATCGGCGGTCGGCCGGTCGGCACGCCGATGGTGGACGTGACGACGGTCGGCGCTGGCGGCGGAAGCCTCGCCCACGTCGATTCGGGCGGCGCGCTCCGGGTCGGCCCCGAGTCGGCAGGCGCGAACCCCGGCCCGGCGTGCTACGGGAAGGGCGGCACCGAACCCACCGTCACCGACGCGAACGTCGTGCTGGGCTATCTCGGTGGTGACACTGCGCTGGGCGGCGAACTCTCGCTAGACGCCGAGTCAGCGCGCGAGACGCTCGCAGAACTCGCCGACGAGGCGGACCTGTCTGGTCCTGTCGAGGCCGCACGCGGCGTCTACCGAGTGGCCAACGCTAGCATGACCCGAGCTGTCCGGGCCGTGACTGTCGAGCGCGGCCACGACCCCCGGAACTTCGCGCTGGCGGCGTTCGGCGGCGCGGGACCGATGCACGCTGTTGGACTCGCCGACCGCCTCGACGTGGGCCAAGTCGTGATTCCGCGGGCCTGCGGGGTCCTCTCGGCGTTCGGCCTGCTGTCCGCGGACGAGACCCGCGACGCGGTTCGGACCTACCGGACTCCTCTCGCCGACGCCAACGGCGAGGACATCGAGTCCGTCCTCGCGGGCCTCGCCGACGAGGCGCGGGCCGACCTGCGCGACCCCCAAGCCGCCGCACTTTCGCGGCACGCCGACCTCCGGTATTCGGGCCAGAGCTTCGAGTTGCCGGTCGAGGTCGGCGAATCGTTCGACCCTCGTGCGGTCGCCGAGCGATTCCACGAGGCCCACGAGACGGCCCACGGCTACCGGATGGACGAGGAGGTCGAACTCGTCGGTCTCCGGGCGCGAGCCACCGTCGCCCGCGAGACGCCAGCGGTCGCCTACCGGGCCGACGAGGACCCGAAAGTCGCCTCCCGCGAGGCCAACTTCGGCGGGGAGTTCCGCGAGACGCCGGTCTACCGTCGAGAGGCGCTCCCGCCCGGCGAGGAGTTCGCTGGACCGGCCATCTGCGAGCAGGCCGACAGCACGGTGGTCGTGCCGCCCGAGTGGCGGGCACAAGTGCAGGCCGACGGGACGCTGGTGCTGGAAACGGAGGTGGCACAATGACGGGAGACATCGACTCCGTGGAACTCGAAATCCTCCGGAACCAACTGGAGAGCGTGGCCGAGGAGATGGGCCAAGTCCTGATTCGGGGGGCGTACTCGCCGAACATCAAGGAGCGCCGAGACTGCTCGACCGCGCTGTTCGACGCCGAGGGCCGGATGATTGCGCAGGCCGAACACATCCCGGTCCACCTCGGCGCGATGCCAGAAGCGGTCACAGCGGTCCGGGAGTTGGACCCCAAACCGGGCGATACCTTCGTCGTCAACGACCCCTTCGAGGGCGGGACCCACCTGCCGGACGTGACGCTGGTGTCGCCGCTCGCGCCCGACGAAGCAGATGGCGAAATCGTCGGCTACGCGGTCTCTCGCGCCCACCACGCCGACGTCGGCGGGATGAGTCCGGGGAGCATGCCCGCGGGCGCGCGAGAGATTTATCAAGAGGGCCTGCGCCTGCCGCCGGTCCGCCTCGCCGAGGACGGCGACATCTGCGAGGACGTGATGGCTCTCCTGCTGGCGAACGTCCGGACACCCGACGAGCGCCGGGCCGACCTCCGCGCCCAGATGGCGGCCAACGACCGGGCCGACGAGCGCGTCGGCGAACTTCTCGGCGACCACGGCGACCGACTCCTCTCGGCGTTCGACGCCGTAATCGACTACTCCCGCGAGCGAATCGAGGCGGAACTGGCCGCCCTGCCCGACGGCGAGTACCGGGCCACCGATTTCTTGGAGGGCGACGGCGTGACCGACGACGATGTGCCAATCGAGGTCGCGGTCGAAATCGAGGGGTCCTCGCTGTCGGTTGATTTCTCGGGTACCGCCGACCAAGTAGCGGGCAACCTCAACGCGCCGCTGTCGGTGGCCAAGAGCGCGGTCTACTTCGCGGTCCGGTGCGTGACAAATCCCGAGATTCCACCGAATCAGGGTTGCTACGCGCCAGTCTCTGTCAGCGCGCCGGAGGGGTGCCTGCTCAATCCGACGCCGCCCGCGGCGGTGGTCGGGGGCAACGTCGAGACGAGTCAGCGCGTCACCGACGCGGTGTTTCGGGCGCTGGCAGAGGCCGCCCCAGAGCGCGTCCCGGCCGAGGGGCAGGGCACGATGAACAACCTGATAATCGGAAGCAGAGCGGGCGGGTTCACCTACTACGAGACCATCGCGGGCGGATTCGGCGCGAGAGCGACCAAGGACGGCATGGACGCCGTGCAGGTCGGGATGACCAACACGCTGAACACGCCGGTCGAGGCGCTGGAAGCCGAGTACCCGCTCCGGGTCGAACGCTACGCGGTCCGGCCCGACAGCGGCGGCGCGGGCGAGTTCCGCGGCGGTCTGGGACTGGAGCGAAGCGTGACCGTCGAGGAGGACGCCACCGTGTCGCTCCTCACCGAGCGCAGACGCCACGCTCCTCAAGGCCGGAACGGTGGCGAATCGGGCGCGCTCGGGGAGAACCGCATCGACGGCGAGCGCGTCGGCGCGAAGACCACCCGAGAAGTCGAAGCGGGGACCACCGTCACCGTGCTGACGCCCGGCGGCGGCGGGTACGGCGACCCGCAGGAACGAGACGACGCGGCCCGTGAGCGCGACCGAGAAGACGGGAAAGTAACTGACGAAACGTGAGTAGGGAACATTCTCGTCCTCCTTCTCTCTTAGAAATAATTTGGTGTTTTTAACACCACAATAGTAGTCTTAGAGATTGTCTTAGTTATGTTCGTATCCGCTTTTTGTGTCCTTTCGCTTTCTGGCGCGCGTTGGTGCGGCCCGAAGGCCGCACCTCGCGTGCGAGCGACGAGTGAGCGACCGAACGAAGTGAGGGTGTGAGCGAGGAGGTTGGGGAGGCGTGAGGACCGCAGTCGCGGTCGGTGCGGTGCGGCGATGCGCTGAGTCGCCAGTAGCGTTTCCGGACCTGAACGCTCCTCGTCGCTCGGGGAGGTCCAGAAATCGTCGGCGCGAAGCGACTGATTCCGACGACTCGAAACATAATTTCCGACTCACAGCCGATAAACGAACGTCGATTCTCGCAGACGAGGCAGAACCTCTAAGTTATCAATCCTGCTACCTCCCTCCGTGGACCGTGATACCGCACGCCCCGTCGCGCTCGCGCTGTTGGCAGTCGTCGCTCTGGGCATCGCCGCCGCCACGCTGAACTCGGCGGTGACGACCGACTCGTCGGGCGGATTCGGCATCGGGCCGCCCGCGTCGAGTCAGGGCGTCCAGAACGGCAGTCAGCCCAGTTTCGAACTCGGCAACCAGACGACGAACGCGACCGGGACGTTAGGGATGGACATCCCCTGCTACGCCGTCTTGGACACGTGGTGGGCTATCGCGGCCATCCTCGGCGGATTCGCGCTCGGGGGCTACGTCGCCTACCGCCGCCTCGGCGGTATCGGGGTCGTGGCCTACGCCGGGCCGGTGGGCATCCCCCTGCTGTTCGCCCACGCCATCCTGACCCTCTGTACCGACCCCGCCCAAGACGCTCGGTCCTCGCTGTTCAACCGGGGCAACGTCTCGCTCGCCCCCTCCGGCGGGAGCGGCGCGCCCGGCAGTAGCACCGGGACGACGGTGACCGACCCCTCGTTCCTGCTGATGGCCGGGTTAGCCGTCGCCCTATTGGCGGCGGTCGCGCTCCTGTTCGTCTCCTCCAGCGGCGACGACCCCGAACCGGACGAGGAGTTCGCCGAACCCGACGACTCGACCGACGTGGCGGCGGTCGGTCGGGCCGCGGGCGAGGCCGCCGACCGAATCGAGACCACGACTGACGTGGACAACGAGGTCTTCCGGGCGTGGAACGAGATGACCGACCACCTCGACGTGCCCAATCCCCGGTCCAGCACGCCCGCCGAGTTCGCCGGCGCGGCGGTCGATGCCGGGATGGCCCGCGAGGACGTGGACCGACTGACCTCGCTGTTCGAGGAGGTCCGGTACGGCGGCGAGGCCCCGACCGAAGAACGCGAGGAGCAGGCGCTCGAAGCCCTGCGCAGAATCGAGGACGAGTACGCGGGTGATGGTCGATGAGCGACGACGACCACCCGATTCTGACCACTGCGGGTATCGTCGCGGTCGCTGTGGGCCTGCTATTCGTCTTCCAACCCGGACTGGCCAGCGCCATCGGCACGGGCTACGCCGCAGTCACGATGATTGGCCTGCTGGCCCTGATTCAGGGGATTCGAGTCGTCCGCTCTCGGCAGGCCACCGACCTGCGGGCCGCCGAGACCCCCGACGTGGAGACAGTCGAGTCGATGCCGACCCCCGGCGACGAGTTCGACGAGACGGTCGCCGAACTGCGCTCGGGACCCCGCCGGGTCCTCATCCGCGAGCGGGCCGACCTCCGGGACGCGCTGGAGGAGGCCGCGCTGACCGCCGTCGCCGACCGGGAGAACTGCTCGCGCGACGAGGCCGCCGACTTGCTCGACGCCGGGACGTGGACCGACGACCCGCACGCCGCGACCTTCCTCGGTGGCTCCGACGCGCCCTCCCCGCCCCTCCTCGACCGGATGAAAATCGCGGCCAGCGGCGAGTCGCCCTTCCAGTTTCGGATTCGCCGGACCGCCGACGCGGTGGCGCGGGCCGCCGGCGTCGAGGCCGACGCGAGTGATGGAGGCGGCAGGAGCGATGGCGGTGGCGGAAGCGATGGAAGCGGGAGGTCCGGCACCGGGAGGACCGGTGGCGACGGAACCGATAGCGACGAGTCAGCGACCCGAGCAGGCGACGGTCCGACTGACGACGCCGAGGCGACTGGGAGAGAGCGCGACGGTTCGGCCCGGAAGACGGAGGTCGAAGCATGAAGTCGATTCGTGAAACCAACCGGTGGCGAGGAGTCAGCGCGGTGGCACTGCTGGCGGGGTCGCTCGGGGTGCTGTTCAGTCGCCCGCTGGTCCTGCTGTCGGGCGTCGTCGGCGTCGCGTTCGCGGCCTACGCCCGGACCGCAGGCACGCCCGAACCCCAACTGGACGTGACCCGGACGATTAGCGACGACGAACCCCTGCCGGGCGACGAGGTGGAGGTCCGACTCACCGTCGAGAACGTCGGTGACTCGATGCTCCCGGACCTCCGAATCGTAGACGGGATTCCCGACGCCCTGCCCGTGACTGGCGGGTCGGCACGCCTCGGGACCGCACTCAGGCCCGGCAAGCGCGCCAGTCTCGAATACACCGTCGAGGCCGAGCGCGGGGAACACGAGTTCGACCCCGTGATTGCGATTACCAGAGACTTCAGCGGCGCAATCGAGGTCGAGACCGAGGTCGAGTGCGAGACGGCCATCAGGTGCGTTCCGAAACTCGGAACCACTGTGGACGTGCCGCTCCGCGCCCAGACCACCCAGTACACCGGTCGGGTCACGACCGACACCGGCGGGTCGGGCGTCGAGTTCCACGCGACCAGAGAGTACCGGCCGGGCGACCCACTCTCGCGGGTGGACTGGAATCGACTGGCTCGGACCGGCGAGTTGACCACCGTCGATTTCCGCGAGGAGCGCGCGGCCAGCGTGGTCGTGCTGGTAGATACCCGCGAGAAGTCGTATCTCTCGCGGGGCGACGACGAGCGCAACGCGGTCCAGTTCGGCGTGGACGCCGCGGGCAAAATCGTCACCAAACTGCTGGATGCGGGCGACCGAGTGGGGCTGGCGTCGCTCGGCCCGGAGATGTGCTGGCTCGCGCCCGGCGCTGGCCACGACCATCAGGCCCGCGCTCGGAGCCTGCTGGCGACCCATCCGGCCTTCTCGCCGGTCCCCTCCGACCAGATGTTCTACCCGACGACTCGGCTCAAGCAGATTCGCAAGCGACTGCCGGCCTCGACGCAGGTCGTGTTCGTCACGCCGCTGTGCGACGACTTCGGGGCAGAGGTCGCCCGGCGAATCGACGCCGAGGGCCACCTCGTGACGGTGGTGAGTCCGGACCCGACTGCGACCGCGACCTCGGGCCAGCGGTTCGCCCGGACACAGCGCAAACACCGTGTCTCGAAGCTCAGGCAGGCCGGCATCCGGGTCGTGGACTGGGACACCGACGAGACATTCGGCGTCGCGTTGGCTCGGGTGGCCCGCGTCACGGGAGGGTCGGTGTGACCCGCGAAATCGACCGGTCGCCCGCCCGCCTCTCGTCGGCGCTGGCAATCAGCGCGGCGGCGCTCTCTGCGGGGGCCAGTGCGCTGTCCTCGACCACCGCGCTGGCGGGCGGCCTCGCCGGGTTCGCGCTCCTGACGGTCGGCGTGGTCGCGGGGTCCCGGCGCGGCATCACGCTCGGCGCGGGGGTGTTGCTCCTCGGGTCGCTCGTCGGGGGTCTGCTCTCGGGGGCGGCCTACCTCCTCTTGCCGGGGGTCATCGCCACGGTGCTGGCGTGGGACTTCGGCGAGCAGGCCATCAACGTCGGCGAGCAGTTGGGCCGGACAGCCGACACGACCCAACTGGAGGCCACCCACGCGGCGGGTAGCACCGTGGTCGGCGTCGGCGCGGGGGCGCTTGGGTACGGGGTGTATCTGGTCTCCTCGGGCGGGCAACCGGTGACTGCGCTGGTGTTCCTGCTGTTGGCCGCGGTGGTGCTGACCTCGGCGCTCAGGACCTGAGACGCGGTTTCGATTTCACGTCCTTCGCTGACTGTCTTTCAGCCTGATTGCGCTTGGTGTGACTGAGAACTCGGCGCGTGCTGGCGTCTTGCCGAACGAAGTGAGGCAAGGCTCGTGGGAGCGTGTCTCCCACGGCGCGGCGTCTCGTCGTCCTGCTGAGCGAAGCGAAGCAGGGCTCGGAAGACGCGGTTTGTCTTCCGGTGCCGCGCCGAACCGCGCGAGGGATGAGGCTTGCGAGACGCTTCGCGTCTCGCTGATCTGTGAACGCAGTTCACAGACATCGCAGGCCCCGGCCGAGAAGCGCAATCGGTTGGGGAGGGTGTGGCCCGCGGTTGCGGTGCGGTCGCGGAGCGGTAGACGGCTTTGCTCACGCCTGATGCTACCTCCTCGGTGTCGGCGTCTCCCGAGCAGTCGAAATTCTCCACCGAAACCTCCGAGCAATCAAAATCTGAGAGCAATAGAGACACAAGCTAAAGAACGAATTAAGCTAGCAAAACAAACAAATACAATTCTCAAATTGGCTATCCGCGCATCTCACGCTGAAGCCGTCGCAGTTGGCGCTCGACCTTCCGGGCCTGCTCCTCGGCGTTCGGGTCGAGGTCCGCGAGTCCTTTGTCTTCGTCTGTTACCTCCTCGTCGTCTGTTACCTCTCGCTCCTCGGACTCCTCCGCCTCCTCCCCGTCGGCGTCTCTGTCCATACCCGCAGGTGGTCGGGGAGTTGATGTAAACCCGAGCCAAGCGGAGTGAAAGTAAAGCCGAGTCGGACGCCGCGGCGCAATCCGGCGCTACTCGACGGTCGGCACCGGCACGTCGTCCAGCACGCGGTCCACGACGGCGGACTTGTCCACGTTGTTGACCTGCGCGTCGGGCGTGAGGACAACCCTGTGCGCCAGCACCGGCTGAGCCACTCGCTTCACGTCGTCTGGCGTGACGAACTCCCGGCCGCACATGGCGGCGTAGGCTCTGGTGGCCTCGAACAGGCGCTGGGTCCCGCGAGGAGAGACGCCGACTTGGACGCGGCGGTCCTCGCGGGTCTCGCGGGCGACGTTGGCCATGTATTCCAGCAGGTCGTCGTCCACGCGGACCTCCTCGGGGACTTCCCGGAGGTCGGTCACGAGTTGCTGGTCGAGGACCGTCCCGACCGAGGGACTCTGGGCGGAGCGACCCGCGCGCCGCCGGAGGAGTTCGTACTCGCCCTCCACGTCGGGGTAGCCGATGGACGACTTGACGGCGAAGCGGTCCACTTGGGCCTCGGGCAGGGGGAAGGTCCCCTCCTGCTCGACGGGGTTCTGGGTGGCGATGACGAAGAAGGGCTTGGGGAGTTCGTGGGTGTCGCCGTCCACCGTGACTTGGCCCTCCTCCATGGCTTCCAGCAGGGCGGCTTGGGTCTTGGGCGGCGCGCGGTTGATTTCGTCGGCCAGCACGACGTTGGCGAAGATGGGACCCTCGTTGAACTCGAAAGTGCGGTCCTGCTCGTTGAACACGTGGGTCCCGGTCACGTCGGCGGGCAGGAGGTCCGGCGTGAACTGGACCCGCGAGAACGAGAGGCCGAGTGCCGACGCGAAACTCCGGGCGGTCAGGGTCTTGCCCGTCCCCGGCACGTCCTCGAGGAGGGCGTGGCCGCCTGCCATCACGCCCAACAGTACGGTTTCGAGAAATTCTCTGTCCGCGATGACTGCGTTCCCGATGGTGTCGAGGACTGACTCGCACCGCTCGTTGGCCTCGGTTACGTCCATACCCTACCCCGAGTAGTGGCACCCGCTTGAAGGTGACGGTCGTCTGAACTCTGCGAACCGAATCGAAATCACTAAGTCGGAGAGGGCAGTAGGATGAGGTGAGCCGAGGTAGCCTAGCCTGGCCAAGGCGGTTGCTTCGAGAGCAACTGTCCTTCACGGACTCAGGCGTTCAAATCGCCTCCTCGGCGCTTTTCCAACTTACAACGCTTCTTAGCTGTGATACCGTCGTTTTCGTACTCCTGTAGACCGGTGTCCAGAGCGTTCAGAACAAGAACATGAAGTTGTGGACGCCGAGCGCGCCGTACCACACGCCAGCAGAGGAGTACGTCACGACCCGAAATGCAGTCGGATACTCGTCGGGTGCCCACTCGTCGGGGGCGAGTCGGGCGACGAGTTCGCCGCTCTCGGCCAGCAGGGCCACGCCGACGACGGCGAGGACCACCGTGACCAGCACGCCCGTTACCATCCCGAGTTCCTGCATCAGCGTTCGGGTGAGCCACATCGACTCGTAGACGTCGTCGCGGAGCGAGAGGACCGTCACGGTGCTGATGGCGTCGAGCGCCTTGCCAGCCAGTGCCACCGCGAATAGCGTAGCACGGTCCGCGCCGACCCCGAAGCGCCCGCCGTCGATGGCGTAGGAGGGAACCGAACTGTTCGACACGTCGCGTGAGACGCCGGTCGCGTCCTTTGTTATGGACCGCAAAAATCGGCAGTAACTGGGGTCCAATCCGACCGCAGGGCCTCGTTGTCGGCAGTAACGACTCGATACCGCCGTGGTCCGGCGGCCACCGGCGGCGGGGACTGTCCCGTCGTTCGCGCGGCTTCAGTTCAGTCGCCAAATCTCGTAGTTCAGCGCGGTGGCGAACCCGACCCAGACGAGGTACGGGACCAACAGCGCGGCCGCTCGGCGGTCGATGCGGGCGAACGCCGCCATCGTGGCTAGAATCGTCGCCAGCAGGACGGCGATGACGACCAGACCGCCGAAGATGGCCTGCGACCCGAAGAAGACCAGCGTCCACGCGGCGTTCAGCACCAACTGCGCGCCGAAGACGGCGAGCGCGACCTGTCGGATTCGTCCTCGGTCGCTTCGCCAGACCAGATACAGCGCCACGCCCATCAGGAGATACAGGGTGGTCCAGACCGGCCCGAACACCCAACTCGGCGGCGTGAACGCGGGTTTGGCCAGCGTGGGGTACCACGTCGCCACGTCGTTGGCCGTCAGAATCGAGGGGACGATTCCGGCGAGTTCGCAGACGAGGACCGCCCCGACGAGGACCGGCCAGTTGGGACCGGTTCCGTCGTCGCGGGCATTGCGGATGCTTTCGATGACGCTCATGGTGGGTCGTAGGTCGGCGAGCGGGAAAGAGGTGGAGGTCTCGACGATTTTGGGTCGCTCTGAGTCGTCATCGTCTCGACTATTACCACAGAAATCGTCGGGATGAAAGCCCCTTGAAGCCCTCGGTCGCTCGCGGTCGCTGACAGTCGGCCAGCCGCGACTCTACAATGCGTAAAGAATGAATTAGGTATCTTTCCCGATGCAGGACGTTTGTCTCGGTCAGTCGTCGGCCACCGCGCGCTCGGCCTCGTCGTCGGCCGGAAGCAGGCGGTCCAGCGCGTCCACCATCGCGGTGACGCTGGCGCTGGTGATGTCGCCGTCGCTGGCCGCGACCGTGACCGAGCGGTCTCCTCGGGTCATCTCGACCTCGACCGTGACCACCGCGTCGGTGCCGCCGGTGATGGCGTCCACGCGGTAGGACTCCAGATGGGCGTCGGCCGCCACCGAGGGCGAGTCCGGCGACCCGGAGACGGCCTCGCGGACTGCGGTCACTGCGGCGTCCACCGGGCCGTCGCCGGTGCCGCTGGCGACGCGCCGGTCGCCGTCCACTTCGAGTTCGACGCTCGCGGTCGGGATGGCCCCGCCGCTGGTCGCGGTGAGTTCTCGGAGTTCGATGCGCCGGTCCCGGTCTCTGCCCTGCACGTCCTCGGCGATGGCCAGCAGGTCGGCGTCGGTCACGCGCTTGTTCCGCTCGGCGAGGTCCTGCACGCGGGCCACCACCTCCCGGAGTTCGTCCTCGCCGACCTCTACGCCGTGTTCTGCGAGCGCCGCCTTCGCGCCCGCTCTGCCGGTGTGCTTGCCGAGGACGAGTCTGCGCTCCCGCCCGACCGTCTCGGGCGGGTAGGGTTCGTACATCCGCTCGTCTTTGAGCGTGCCGTCGGTGTGGATGCCCGACTCGTGGGCGAAGGCGTTCTCGCCGACCACGGCCTTGTTCGGCGCGAGGGGTACGTCGGTCGCGTCGGCCACGACTCGCGCGAGGTCGTAGAGTTCCGATAACTCGACCGTCTCGACGCCGTAGGAGTGGTCGAGCGCGATGGCGACCTCCTCCAAGGCGACGTTGCCCGCTCGCTCGCCGACGCCGTTGACTGTGGCGTGGACCAAATCCGCCCCGCCAGCGACGCTGGCGAGGGCGTTGGTCATCCCGAGGCCCAAGTCGTCGTGGGTGTGGGTGCTGACCGGCCCGAGGTCGGCCAACCGCGAGACAGCCTCGTAGGCCCGTTCCGGCCCGGCGTGGCCCACCGTGTCGGCGAAGCAGAACCGGTCTGCTCCAGCGTCGTGGGCCGCCTCGGCAAGGCGTTCGAGGAAATCGAGGTCGGCCCGAGAGCCGTCCTCGCCGATGACCTCGACCCAGAGACCGTGGTCTTTGGCGTAGGCGACCAACTCGCCGGTCTCCTCGACGACCTCCTCGCGCGAGGAGCCGACTTTCTCCTCGACGTGGCGGTCGCTGGCGGGTACGACGAGGTTCACGCCGTCAACCCCGCAGTCGAGCGCGAGGTCCACGTCGCCCCGGACTCCTCGGGCGAAACTCGTCACCCGAGCGTCCAATCCGAGGCCGGCCACGCGCTCGATGGTCGCGCGCTCGCCGTCGCCGGTGCAGGCGCTCCCGGCCTCGACAACCGAGACCCCCGCTCTGTCGAGGGCTTTCGCCACGTCGGCCTTCTCGTCGGGCGTCAGCGAGACGCCCGGTGCCTGCTCGCCGTCCCGGAGCGTCGTGTCGAGGAGGTCCACTTCGCGTTCTGCGTCCTGTGCGTCCGTCTTCGACTGAGATGTGTTATTCGGGGAACCCCCGAATAAATCGTTCACTGGCCATGCTTGACCACGCAGTCGCTTTCACCGGGGGAGAGTTAAGCGGGGCTTTGTGACAGGCCGGACTGTCGGACCCGACCCCGCCCGTCAACCTCATAAGGTATTTTATGATACATCGAAAGCCGTTGACTATGGGAAACGCCTCGCCACCGATTGACGACGAGGAAGACCTCGAATCCGATGTAGAGAATCTTCTTTAAAGGCGCGTAGCAAGTCACGCCCCGACTCAGCGCCAGACTCCTCCGTCGCGCCGAGAAACTCATCGAGGAGGCCGCCGAGTAATCTGGCTCAGTCGCTTGTTTCGTCGCCCACTTCGACTGCCGTTCCCTCGGATGCCACCGGAACCTCCCACGCCAGCACCGCCAGCGACCCGAGTATCAGGACTCCGCCGGCAACCGCCAGCGCGAGGAGCGGCGACGAGAAGTCCGACACCGCGCCGCTGGCCAACTGGAAGGGAATCACGGTCAGGCCGCTGACCATCGCCATCGCGCTCAGGACCGTCGCCCGGCCCACCGACTCGATGCGGTCGTTGACGTACTGGCTGGCCAGCGCCCGCGTGGTGTCGGCGATGCCCCGCGCCAGAAGCAAGACCGGCAGGGCAAGCACCGGCACGAGGTACATCCCGACTAGCGCCGCGCCCACCGCGAAGGGGAGAACGAGGAACCACGTCCGGAGGCCGATTCGGTCCTTGATGGCCCCGGCGTAGTAGCTGAATCCGGCCCCGACGAGGCTGATACCGGCGTAGTACCACCCCAGAAGCGACTCGACGCGCCCCGGTTCGATGCCGAGGTCCACGACGACGCCCTCGAAAATCGGCTGGACGAACATGAAGACGAGGTAGAGGACCGCCGCGAACAGGACGTAGTAGTAAATCACGAACGCTCGAATCCGGCGGTTGGTCACGGCGTCCCGGACGATGCCGAGGCTTCGCCGGAGCGAGAGGTCGTCCGAGTCGGTTTTTTCGTAGGTCTCGGGTTCCGAGAACGACAGCAGGGCCACGATGCCGAGCGCGGTCACGCCCGCCGCGACGAAGAAGGGGTACGAGAGGTCGATGTCGCCGAGGTAGCCACCGATGACCGCGGCGACGACGCCGGTAAGGAGCGAGACCGACTCGCCGCGGCCTCGGACTCGGGAGAACTGGTCTTCCGAGAGGTCGTCGGTCAGGGTGTCGTAGAGCCACGCGTCCTCGCTTCCCGACCGGAAATTGTAGCCCATCGACCAGCAGACGTACAGCCCCAACAGCGCGAGGAACGAGCCTGAGAGACCGATGCCGACCAGCGTCACCGCGATGAGGCCGGTCCCGACCAGCAGACTGTTTCGCCGGCCGATGCGGTCGCCGACGTAGCCAGTCGGGACCTCGCCCAGCACGGTCGTCACGTTGTACGCGGCCTCCAGAAACGCGATTTGGGTGAACGAGAGGCCCTGTGCGAGGAAAAAGAGGTACATCACCGGCCGGTAGAACTCGACCGCCTTGGTGGCCTTGTAGGCGTAGTACTTCAGGACCGCGGCGGTCGGAGCGGTCCTCGATTCGTCGCGGGGCATTATTAGGTAGACGACACGTGCCACTTCTCAAAGGAGTTGTTATGACCGAATCGGGGAAATCGTAATACGACGCCGGGGTCGGGACTGGGTTGGAGTCGGGGCGGCTACTCGACCAGTCGCACCGTATCGCCGACGGTCACCGCGTCGGCGCTCCCTGCCGGGAGTTCCACGAGTCGGTCGGCCTTCGCTTTCGCCATCCCGGTCCACGGCGAGAGGCGCTCTTTGTGCTGAACCTCGTCGTCCCGAAGCCACAGCACGTCCAGCGGGAAGGGGACGAACACCATGTGAACGTCCTGCATTCCCACGTCGTCGAACTCGAATACCAGCGCGTAGTCGTCGGGAATCGACCGCCGGAACATCAGGCCGCGGGCCTTCGAGAGGAAGGATTCGGCCGTCTCGATTTCGGTTGCGAGGGTCTGCTCGGTCCTGCCGTCGTCGCGTACCAGTCGCACGACAGGAGGTGTTCGCGGAGCCGAGAAAAGCGTTTCCGTCCGCTGTAGGCTCGAATCCGGTGGTTTCGCCGTGAGTGGGGTGAAGGGGCCGGTCGCGCGAGCGAAGCGAGTACGACCGGGGCTTTAGCGGACGCCACCACGTCGATTACAGACAACTACTGATATTTTTATACAACAAGAATACTCTTTAGAGACAATTATATTTAGTCTTCTTTCCTTTCTACACCGACGAACCTCACGCCGTAGCCTTTTATCCGACGAACGACAACCACCGGGCGATGAAGGAGACGCCCTCCGGAACGCCGGTCGGCGTGGACGACCCTTACGACCACGCCGGACTCTGCGACCATCTCACCGACGAGGGCAAGTGTCGGTACGCCTTCGAGCATCCCGAACAGGACCCCGAGTTCGCCCGCGAGCGCCGGGACGACGACCTTCGCTGTCCCGCCGCTGACCCGGACGGCGAGGCGTCGTGCGCCTCGATAGCGAGTGATGAAACCGCGAGCGGCGACTGGAACTGGGACGACTGCCCCCACTACCGATGCCGGAAGCACGACCGGGAGTGCGTTCGGTGCGGTCTCGAAGAGCGCCGGATGGCCCACTCCGACGAGCGCCCGCTTCTCGAAGAACACCATCTTTCCTACGCCGGCGAGGGCGAGACCCTGAGTCACGAGATTACGGTCTACCTCTGTCGGTGGTGTCACGCCAAGGTCCACAAGTCGTGGGCGCGCATCGACGACGACGTGAACCCCGACCCCGAAGCCATCGCCGAAAAAGAGGACAGACGGTCGCGCGAGCAGTCCGAGGCGAGTTTCGAGTCGGCGGCCGACCGGTTCGACTTCGGCGACGAGTAGGAACGCGGTCGAAGCGTCGGCCTACTCGTCCGGGGCGACGCTCATCGCCTCTCGCTGGGCACCCGCTTCGCTCGCTCGGAAGTCTTCGAGCATCTCCATCAGTTCGTCGGCGCGCCGGGCCAACTGGTCGGCGCTCTCGGCGACTTCCGAGACGGCGACCGACTGTTCTTCGGTCACGGCCGCGACCTCCTCTGCCTCGTCGGCCGACCGCTCGCTGAGGCGGGTCACGTCGTCCATCATCCCGACCGCCTCCTCGGTCGAACTCGCCTGTTCGTCGGTGGCGGCGTTGATTTGCTGGATGCCGACCGCGGTCTCCTCGACGTTCTCCACGATGGCTTCCAGCGACCGCTGGGCCTCCTCGACCGTCTCGACGCCCGAGGAGACCCGCGTCTGCGTCTCGCGGATGTCTTCGACCGCCTCGTCGGTCTCGGCCCGAATCTCGGCTATCTGGTCCTCGATTTCCTGCACGGCGTCCTTGGACTCCTCGGCGAGGGCCTTGATTTCGTTGGCGACGACCTCGAACCCGTCGCTGGACCCGTCGGCGGCCGCCGCCTCGATGTTGGCGTTGAGCGCCAGCAGGTTGGTCTGGTCGGCGATGTCCCGAATCAGGTCCACCACCTCGCCGATTTCCGCCATCTCGTCCTGTAGCCCGTCTATCTGCTCGACGGTCTCCTCGGTCTCGGCCTCGATGCTGTGCATCGTCTCGATGGCCTCGCGGGCGGCCTCCCGACCGCCTTCGCCGAGCGATTCGGTCTGCTCGGCCACGTCTGCGACCTCGTTTGCCGACGCCGCGACCTCCTCGATGGTCGCCGACAGCGTGCTGATTTCGCTGGAGGTGGCGTCGAGGCGCTCCTGCTGTTCGCGGGCACCGTCGGATAGCTCTTGGCTGGCCTCGCTGACCTGCTGGCTGGTCGCCTCGATGTCCTCGGTCCGGGCGGTGACCTCCTCGCTCGCGCTGGCCACGCTCTGGGCGAAGGTCCGGACCTCCTCGACGGTGGCTTCGAGTTCGGCCATCATCGCGTTGAACTCCTCGGCGATGCGGGCCATCGCCTCGCTCTCGCTGTCGGTATCCATCCGTTGCGTGAGGTCGCCGTCGGCGGCAGACTCCATCACGTCGCTGAACTCGCCCGCTTTCTCGACCAACGACTGGTTGAGGGCCTCGGCCTCTCGCTTGGCGGTCTCGGCCTCGTCGCGGGCCTGCTCGATGTCCGTCACCATCGTCTCCAAGTTGTCCTGCATCCTGTCTAAGGCCTCGCCGAACGTTCCGGGGACCTCCTCGTCGAGGACCGGCGCGTCGAAGTTCTGGCGGGAGAGCGCGCCCGCTTGGTCGGCGACGGTGTTCAGGTACGCCCGCATCGCAGTGAACGAGTCGAACAGCGACCCCATCTCGTCGATGCGGTCGGACTCGGGGATGGTCACGTCGAGTTCCCCGTGAGCGATGGCGTCGGCCTTCTCGGTGAGGAGGTCGAGCGACCGAGCGGTCTGTCGCCCGATGGTGAGCGCGAACAGGCCCAGACCGACCAACATCACGACCAGCAGGCCGCCAATGTTGCGCGTCACCTGCGTCTGGAGAGCGAACGCCTGCTGTTTGGGCACGTGGAAGGTCAGCACCCAGTCGGTCCCGATAACCGGCGTGTAGGCCATCACGTACTTGCCTTGGGCCATTCCCGTCCGGGCCGAAACCGTCTCGAACCCGGTCTTGCCCTTCAGTCCGGATTCGACCGCGGCGGGCGTCGCGCCCTCCTCGGTGTACGATTCGAGGAGGTTCGCGTTCCGGTTGTCGAGGACCACGGTGCCATTGGGGTTGACCACCTTGATGTCGCCGGTGGCGATGGGCGAGTTGAACCCGAGCGACCGCTTCTGGAGCGACGCGGTGAGGACGAGACTCCGGGTGTCGTTGACCGGCGTGATGAACGCCACGACCGGTCCGGCGTCGTTCTCGTAGGGTCGGGACACGTGGACCGTGCCCTGTTTGACCTCGCCGAGGCGTCCGGTCCACGGGACGCTCCGCCCCGCAACGTCGGTGCCGACAGTGGCGTCGCTCGTGCTGGCCGCCACCCACCCGGTGGTCGAGTTGACGTAGTGAATCGACTGCACGTCGTCGGGCAGTTTGACGAGTTTGCGCTCCAAGTCGGTCCCGACCGCCCCGGACTCGTCTGTCGCCACCGAGGCCGCGATGAACTGAGTCGTGGACTTCTTCTTGCTGACCCAGTTGTGAACCGCGTCGGCCTCCTCGCGGGCGATGCCGGTAATCTGGGCTTGGGTGTCGTCTTGGACGAGCGCCTGCGTGTCGAAGTGGATGAACACCCCGATAGCGCCCACCAGCACGATGACCAGCAGGAGGACGAGGTTGAACTTCGCGGCGTAACTCCGCCGGAGTCGGTCGGGGAGTCGGCGCTCGATGTCGGACAAAACCGCGCCGAACCGGTCGCCGAGTCCGCCGTCGTCGCTCATCACGCCTCACCCCCGTTGAAGAAGGAGGTCTTGACCAGTTCGAGGTCATGGACCGTCCCGCCCTCCACGCGCTGGATGACGTAGGGGTTGAGGGGTTCGAGGTTCCCGTTCAGGTCCACGCTACTCGACGCGCCCTCGTAGTTGATTTCCCGCCCGGCGTCGAGGAGTTGCTTCGCCCGGTCGAACTGGCCGACCGTGACGGTGTGGCCCTCGCCGCCCGACACCGCCCGCAGGTTCTCGGCGACCGCTTTGGGGGTCGCCTCGCCAGCGCGTTCGACCGCCAACGCCTGCAGAAACAGCGCATCGTAGGCGTGCTGGGTGTAGGGTGCCAGCGGCGCGATGTCGCCGAGTTTCTGGGAGAGCTTCTGGGCACCGGTCGAGCGTCGGGCCGCTATCGTCGCGCCGTACAGCCCTTCGTAGTAGTCCGGCGGCGAGTCGGGGATGAGGCCCGCGCTCAGGACCCACTCGCCGTCGTAGTCGCTGTCGATGCCTCGCTGGAGGACGCCCTTGGTCTTGCCGGGCGAACTCACGAGCGCGATGGCGTCGGGGGTGCCCGCAGTGAGTTCCGAGATGGTATCGTCGTAGGAGTCCGCACTGCCCTCGAAGGGAACGCGGGCGGTCACGTCGCCGTCGAAGGCGTCGGCGACTTCGCGGGCCAGATTGGTCCCGAAGGCGTTGTCTTGGTGGAGAATCGCCACGTCGTCGGCCCCGACGTGTTTGGCGTCGTTGAGCGCCTTAGCCATCACGAACGCCTGCTGGATGTCGTTGGGCGCGGTCCGGCCGACGTACTTCACGCCGTCGTGGTAGCCCCGGTCGGCCAGCGCGGGCGTCGTACTCGACGGACTCACCTGCACGATGGGGGTGTCGCTCACGTAGTCGGCGAGGACCAGCGACACGTCGCTGACCAGCGCGCCGACGAAGCCTACTGCTCCCTCGGAAACGAGGTCCTCGCACTCCTCGACGGCGGCCTCGCCGTCCACCTCGCTGTCGCGCGCGAGGAGTTTCACGTCCCGGCCGAGCGGGCCGCCCGCTCCTCGAACGTCCGCCACGGCCTGTTCGACGGCGCGGGTGTGGTTCTTCCCGAGTTCGCCGAGGAGTCCGTCCATCGAGACCGGCAGGATAGAACCAAAGGTGACGGTCCCCCGACCTCCTCGGAGCTTTCCGGCACATCCGGAAAGCGCCCCGACGCCGACGAGAGCGGCCCCGCCCCGAGCGAGATACGACCGTCGAGAGTAACTTGCGTTCATCAGTAACTAAATTTAAAAATCTGATTTATATGTATTGTGGTAATCACTTCGCTCGGGGCGAGAGCGTCGTCCTGATCCGCAGTTTTTAACGTGAATTAGAAATTTGAAATAAACTCTAGTCTCCGTCTTCGCGGTGGAAAGACGACTACTCGCGTCGGCGGAGTCCGGCGACGGGTCTTTTCGGTCCGAGCGCGTAGGAGTGGCATGGACAGCGAAACGCCCGAAACCTACCCTACCGAACTCGGTCACGTCCACCTCAAGGTGCGGGACGTGGACCGTGCGGTCGAGTTTTACCGCGACGTGTTGGGTCTGGACGTGACCGAGCGCGTCGGAAACTACGTCTTCCTGACGTTCGGTAGCGAGGCCCGGAGCGCCTCGGACGAAGCGAGCGGGGAGGGACGACCCGCGAGTAGCGACCACCACCACGACCTCGCGTTACAGGGAGTCGGCGGAGATGCGCCCGAACCCGGACCCGGCGTCGGCCTCTACCACGCCGCGTTCGAGGTCGAATCTCCCGAGGACCTGCGTGCGACCTACCGGCGACTCCGCGAGCGCGGGGTCGAAGTCTCGGCGGTAGACCACCACATCAGCAAGGCGCTGTACTTCGACGACCCCGACGGCAACGGTCTCGAAGTGTATCTCGACACCCGCGAGGAGAACGACCGGCCGGAGTGGGGCGGCGAGAACGCGCGCTTCGACCCCGAGTCGCTGGCGGAGTGACTTCCCGCTCTCGGACAACAGATTGATTTCGAAGCAATCCTTTTCGATTCCCTCGAAAACGAAAACATTTCTTTCGGCCTACGACGACGCGAGGAAGAAGATGAGGAGACTCACGGCCATCGCGGCCATGATGACCGTCGCGGCCAGCGCCGCGCCCATCGACATGACGGCGTTGGCGTGACTCGCCAGCGTCTCGGTCCGGTCGTTGCCGAACACCGTGACCTCGGCGCGCTCGCTGGCCATTCCCGCCTCGACCGGTTCCACGTCGTCGGCCGCCTCCCCGACCAGTCGCCGAACGACTTCGAGGAGTTCGTCGGCGTCGATGGCCTCGCCGACCTGATTCGACGCCTCGACTTGGTTCACGACGTGGGTGTCGGTGGTCATGACCTCGGCCTCGTCGGCGGGGACCCCGGCGTCGTCGCCGGTCAGCGCGGCCACGATGCGGTCGCGCAGGCCGGGTTCCATGTTGTTACCGTCCACGAGGACGTACACCGTCCGGTGGTCGCCGATTTCCAGAATCGAGACGCGGACGCCGAGCGGGCCGATGCCGTCCAGCGGTTCCCAGTCGGTCTCGTCCCACGCGACGCCCATCCGGACCGGGGACTGGTCGGCCTCGGCGAGTCGGTCGCCCGCCCGGCCCGCCGCCTGCATCATGTCGAACGAGCGTTCGCTACCGGGGTAGACGTGGCCGAGGTCCGGTCCCTCCAACCCGTTGTTGCAGTTGTGGGCGTCCACCAGCATCACGTCCTCGACGCCGGCAGACCGGGCCTCCGCCGCCGCGGAGAGACCGACCGCGTACTCCACGTCGTCGGCGAACTCCGGCGAGTAGGTCGCCACCAGCAGGGCGTCGTCGCCGAACGCCTGCCCGACCATCTTGGCGTCACCCTCTTGGACCCGGAGCGAGGGGGTCGCGGTGTCGTGGTACTCGATGTCGTCGAAGGCGTCGTTGGCCGTCTCGACCAGCGTCTCGACCTCGCGCTCGGTGACGAGGTTGAAGTCGTGGCCGGCGGTCGCGTGGGGCGGGAAGGCGACGCCCTCCGCCGACTCTGCCACGCGCTGTGGCAGGTTGCCGCCGCCGATTTCGCCCATCGGACCGGGGTGAATCATCGGCAGGACGAACCGGGCCTTCTCGGACCCGTCTTTCCGGCGGAAGGCGAGGACGGTGACGGGCACGACGGCCTCCTCGCCGATGTCCTCGAAGAAATCTTCGAGTTCGGTAGTCCCCTCGGCGATGTGGCCGATGAACCCCCGAAGGAAGTCCAGCACGCTCACCCCGAGGCTTCGCTTCCACGGCCGGTCGATGAACTTGACGAACGCCCAGACCGCGAGTCCGTAGATGAAACACATCAGCGCCAGCAGGGCGAAGTCCTGCAGTTCGATGACGTTCAGCGCGCTCGGGGCCTCCTCGACCCGGTTGAAGAACACCTCGACGACCGGCCCGCCGCCGACGTGGAGGTACTTCATCGTTCCGCTGTAGATGAAAAAGAGGACGGCGGCCGCGCCGGTCTGGAGGCTGGCGGGGACCGCCGCGACGAGGACGGAGCGGCCCGAGACCGCCATCACGACCAGCAGGCGGAGCGCGAACACGGAGGCCAGTCCGACGATGAGCGCGTCGAAGACGAACTGCTGGCCGAGTCGCTGAGAGAGGACGGCGATTGCTCCCGCCCCGGCCATGATGGCCACGATGATGCCCTCGCAGGTCAACGCCAGCAGTGACGACCGATTGTAGGTCAACTGGCCGCCGAGTCGTCTGTCTACCGGCGTGGTCAGAAGGCTGGCGACGACTGTCGGCACCCCGATGAAGAACACGCCCTGCCACGCGTCCTCCAGTACGAACCCCGCGTCGAACGCCCCGACACCCGCGACGGCCGCAACGAGGAGCGCGAACGTCACGCTGGCGTACCACCGCGGCGCGCGGAAGATGTACCGCGAGAGGCTTGCGAGGTCGCCCTGCGTCGCTGTCATACTCGGGAGTTTCGGCGGGGAAGGATAAAAGGTGGTAGTCCGCGCCGGCGTAATTGGTCGTTATTCGACAGCAATCGGCAGACGGCGTGGCGTCGGCGGAATTCTCGACGGCGTGCGCTCGGTGTACCTCACGTCGGGACGAGATTACGCCTCGCAGATTGCCCGGAAGTTCTCGAAGACCTCCTCGCCCTCCTCGGTGTGGGCGACTTCGGGGTGCCACTGGACACCGTAGAGGTTCCGGTCGGCGTCGGCCATCGCCTCGACGCCGCACACGTCGCTGGTCGCGGTCCGGGTGAAGCCCTCGGGGACCTCCTTCACTTCGTCGGCGTGACTGGCCCAGACGCGAGTTTCGGGAGCGAGCGACCCGATGAGAGGGTCCTCCTCGTCCAGAATCTCGACGTTCACGTCGGCGTAGCCGCCGTACTCGCCGCCGCCGACCCGGCCGCCAAGTTCGTCCGCGATGACCTGCATGCCGAGGCAGATGCCCAGCACCGGCACGTCGAGTTCGAGGTAGTCGGCGCAGTTGCCGATGTCCTCGATGTCGGGACCGCCCGAGAGGACGATGCCGTCGGCCGCGATGTCGTCGGCCGGCGTGGTGTTCTCGACGATTTCGGTCTCGACGCCCATGTCGCGTAGTGCCCGGTGTTCGAGGTGCGTGAACTGCCCGTGGTTGTCAACCACGACGATACGAGTCATTGGCGAATCGTAGTTAGCACCGGTACTAAAGGCGTTCGATGATGAGAAGCGATTTGCCGCTCACGGATTCGGTTCATACTCCTCGCCGACCTTCACCCGGAGTGCGCCCGGCCGGGTGTCGAGCGTCACGTCCTCGAACTCCTGAATCTCGCCGTCGAGGCTGAACGTGACCGGTTCGCCGTCGAGATTCTCGAAATCGAGTCGTCGGGCGTGGAGTTCGGTGACGTGAGGAGTTTCGCGCCGGAGGACGCGCTGTTCGAGGTACTCCACGAGCGCGTCGCGGGCCGAGAGTTCTTCGATGATGGTGACTTCCAGTAGGCCGTCCTCGGCGTCGGCTTGGCCGCCCTCCTCGGCGAACTTCCGGGCGTTGCCGACCAGCACGGCTTCGGCCTCGCCCGACCACTTGCGGTCGTCACCCCTCCCCTTCTCGCCGGCGTCCCGACCGCCCTCGCTCACGGCGTCGATTTCGACGCTCAGTCCGTCGAAGTCGAGCGCCTCCTCGATGCCCGCGACGACGAACGCCATCGGCCCGAGGCTATTCTTGCGCTCGTGGGTCGCCCCAGCGCTGGTGTCGGCCGGCAGGCCCGCGATAGCCGAGAGGACGAAGGGTTCGCCGTCTGCCACGCCGAGGTCGAGTCGGCGGGTCTCGCCGGTGTCGGCCACCTCGAACCCGTCTTCGAGCGACTGGACGCCTAAGTCCCCCGCGAAGAAGTTCTCGGTCCCGGCGGGCACGACGGCGAGCGTCACGGAGTCGAGGGCGTCGGTCCGGACCAACCCCTGTACGACCTCGTGGAGGGTCCCGTCGCCGCCACAGACCGCGAGGAGGTCCACGCCGTCTTCGGCGGCCGCTTCGGCGAGGTCTGTGCCGTGGCCCGCGCGTTCGGTCTCCACGACCGGGAAGCCGTACTCGTCGGCGAGATACCGGACCTCCTCGACGTGTGCGCCGCCGCCGCCGCTGGTCGGATTGAGGATGAGTCTGCGCGTCTCCGTGCCCGCCCCGCTCTCGGGCGACTCTGCTCGGCGGTCCATGTCCGTCTTACGTACCAGTCGCGTAAATGCTGTGAGGCCGAGGGTTCTGTCCGCCTCCTCGTTTCGGGCGGTGTGCTACTCGTCGTGAATCAGGGTGTTCTCCACGAGGTTGGAGTACCCGCGATGGAGTCGGGACGACGCGGCGTTTTTCGAGATGCCCAACTCGTCGGCCAACTCGCCCAGCGAGACTTCGCCGGGCACCTCGAAGTAGCCCTTCCGGTAGGCGGTCACGAGCGCCTCGCGCTGTTCGTCGGTGACCTCGTACTGACCCAGCGCCTCCGAGTGGGCCGAGTCGTGCAACCACCGGAGTTCGAAGGAGAGGTCGTGGGCCGCAGAGAACTCCTGAAAGTCAGAGAGGGACTCCTCGTCGGGGAAAAGCAGTTTGACTTCCCAGTTGTCGTTCTCGCTGGTGGCCTCCAGAATCGTCGCGTCGGCCTCCGAGACGGCGTAGACCATCCCCTTGGCGTTCTCGCGCCACGTCACCTGATAGAGGCGTTCGCCGTCGGCGTGTTCTTCGAGCGTGGTTACGTCCTCGACGGTCGGGTCGTCGGCCAGCGCGGCCTCGAAGGCCTCGAAGTCGTCGCCCGCGACCCAGAAGAACGGGGTAACTTCGTCGTCCTCGACGGCCACGCGCTCGATTTCGACCCGCATCTCGGGCACGCTATCGAGCGTCCACTCCAAGAGGAAGTCCTCGCCCGGTACGGTGAATCCGGTCAAAACGCTCATCGGTATCTACTCCGTCTGCTCGGTTATTAATTGCTTGCTCTGTTTGAACCGGAGTGCGACGGTCGAGCGACTCGCGGGCGATGCGACTGCCGACCAGCGCCGAAAGAACACCGCAAGGTACCCCTACCCGCGGTATTTCATCGCAATTCAGGGACGAGTGAAAGGTTTTGTGGTCTTTCGACCGACGGCTATCCGAACCGGTCCCGAATCCGCAGGACAGCATAGAGACCACCAACGCCCAGCACCGCGAGTCCGACCACCAACGCCGGTAGCCGAACGCCCACCGGCACCGCGTCGTAGACCACCGTTGCGACGACGCCGAGGACGACGAACACACCCACAATCGACCCGCCAGTTACGACGACCCCACGAACGCTCCTCGCCGACGATTCGCCCGCAAGCGAGCCAGTTATCGGCCGCTCTCGACCGGACATGTTATAATATTTTTAATTCCGCCGCCAAGTATCTTCGGCACGCCGCGGGGATTCGACCGCCGAATGCTCCGTCGCAGTCGTTCCGGAACTGCTATTGGCGTCTTTGACATAACCCTCGGTTGCTTAAACATACATATAATTATCTCGTACAGCTCCAGCGGTGACAGCATCACGACTACCGACAGTAGAAAATACAGCGCCGAACCGAGGGTCAGTCCTCGGCGTCGGCGAATAGTTCGTCCACCGCCGAGCGCGCGGTGAGGGCCGCGTCCTCGGCGATTTGCTCCTCGTCGTCGGCCTCGGGCGCGTTGAGGTAGACGTCCACGTCGAGGACGCCGTCCTCGAACGAGACCGTCACGTCGAGGTCCTTGACCGCCGAGTTCGAAAGCCGAGACAAGATGAGGCCTTCGGCGGCCTCGGCGGCCGTCTGAACCACTTCGTCGTCAGTCGGCATTTATGCGCCGCCGGGGCCGCCGCCCATGCCGGGACCCTGCGGGCCGCCGGGGCCGCCACCGCCGCCGAGCATCTCCTGAAGCTCGGACTGGAGGCTCTCGAACTGCTCTTGGACGCGCTCCTCCTGCTTTTCGAGGGTCTCGACGCGGATTTCGAGACTGTCTACCTTCTCGTCGAGGTCGTCTTGGGCCTCGTCGTAGCCGGTCTTGACGAGGAGTTCGCCGACTTCTCGGTACATCGTGGTGTCCTCGTCGATGCCGTCGAGTTCGTCGAGCGCCGTCTCGGCCTCGTTGAGCTGAGTTTCGGCCTGATTCTTCTGGGCGGCGACCTGTTGGGCCGTCTCCTGAAGGTCCTGTAGCTCCTCGAGTTTCTCTTGTGCTTCCGGTGGCAGATTACCCTGCATACCTACGGGAATGCGGCCCGGACAGAAAAACCCCCGCTTTCGGGTTTCGACCCACTTCGGCGGGTTTCGGTGGCGCTCGATGGCGGTAACGCGATAACCGCATTCGAGGGTTCTCGAACCGAGCGACCCCGCCGATTCACGCCAGTCCGGACGTTCGCTCGGCGACTTCGACCAGCGACCCCCACGTGTTACACCCCGCGCGGAGGGCCACGAGGTCGTCGGCGACGACGCGGACCACGACGGCCTCGGCCTCGCACTCGACCGTCGCGGACGACCGGTCGCCGTCGATTTCGCCGACCTCTTGGGCGACGGCGCTGGCGACGGTCCTCGCGCGCGCAGGCGAGTCGTATTCGAATCTAAGGACCGCATCGTGAGGGCGAGGCTGTCCGGTCGGTTCGTGGCCCATAGAGAATGGAATGAGTTAGTTGACGCCGATTTCCTTCACGTCGCGGCTCCGCTCCTTCAGGAGGACGCGGTGCCCGCAGTACGGACAGCGAACGCCGCCGTACTCGTCGAGTTCCACGTCGCGCTTACACCGCGAACACTTGTAGCTCATTCTTCGTCTTCGCCGAGCGCGGCGCGGATGGAGCGTTTGACCGTCCGACCCGCGGGCGTCTCGGGGCGGTAGGTACCGCCCGCGTACTTGTAGCCACACTGGCCGCACTGCCAGATGCCGGTGCCCTGTCGGTCAACGGCGTCCGAGCCACAGTCGGGGCAGGTGTGGTCGTCGTTCATGTCGCTCTCGATGTCGGCGACGCGCTTGCGGGCGACGCGCCCGTATCGCGCACCGAATCGACCGGCGCTACCGGTTCGACTTTTGGTGCCTTCGGCCATAGTACTGCGAATTTACTCCGGCGCGCTGATAAAGCCTTTGAGTCGAGTCGGGCACATCGTCACTCCGGATGCGTTCGTCACTCGTCGTCGCGGAAGGGCGGGTTGAACAGTTCGTGACCGATGACCGCGAGCGAAGCTGTGAATCCGGCAATCGTGCCCGGCAATCCGGTAAGCTGGCCGACCAGTACTCCCATCCCCGAGAGGACCGGAATCGCCGCGAGGACCGCGTCGTAGTGGCTGACCATCGTGTAATTAGATATAATTACGACCCCTAAGAAGCTTGGGGCTTCGAGTTGGCAGACCTCGTTGCCCGCCGCCCCGCGAGCGACTTCGACGCCGACACCCAAAGCTACGCGGTGGATAACTCGGGTACGGTCGGCTTGAGAGCGTGGCTTCTCCTACTGTAACTCGGCCTCGGCAAGCGCGTCGTTGAGGTCGGCCCGGACTCGCTCGCCGCGCTCGCGGTCCATCGCGGTGGTGACGACCCGGTTCTCCTGCACGCTGGAACCGTCCCGCAAGAGGAGCCTCACGTTCCCGTTCTCGTCGGCGCGGGTCGCCTTGGCCCGGACGCCGGTCCGACTGCCCGACCCGCCGGCGTCGATGGGACCCGGAATGATTTTCTTGACGTGCGGGTGGCCCGCGACGGTCTGAATCGCCTTGCGGCCCGCCCGATTTCCGATGAGCGTCGAGTGGCTTCCGCCCAGTTTCTCGGCGGGCGAGGCCTCCACGACCTCCAAGGCCCGGTCGCCGCGGCGCGCGAGGACCGCCTCGACCGGGTCGTCGTCGCCGTCGCTGATTCGATAGAACGAGTGGTGGAGTTGCCCGCGTGCGGCGCGGAGGACTTGCCGGTCGCCCGCGGCGTAGACCTCCTCGGGGCGCTTGCGCCGAACCTCGTCGGCGACCCGGCCCGCGAAGTTCCGGAGTTCGACCACGCCGGCCTCGCCGCCGTCCTCGGGCGTGGTCGTGATGTCGGTCGCGCCGACGACCTCCTCGTCGTCCAGCATCGTCAGGGTCGCGTGGTCCCGGTCGAGTTCCAGCACCACGGCGTCGGCGTTGGGCGTCCGGCAGACCAGACAGTAGTCGCCCGGTCGTTCGAGCGGGGACGCGCACTGCCGACAGTCCATGGTCGGGCCTAACTCGCCGCCGGATTTAACCTCGGTGCTTTGGTTCGGCGGGGTTCACTCTCGTCGCGTGGTCTCGGTTTCGGTCGCCGCGTCGGTCCCGAACCCGACCGCTTCGCTGTCGAGGCCGGTCCCGCAGTTCTGGCAGTAACTCGCGTTGGGTGCGACCGACGCGCCGCACTCGGGGCAGGCCGCGCCGTCCCGGAGGACCCGGCGCTGAGAGTCGTTCAGGTACTTGTACGCGCCGTAGACGAGGTTGACGACCCCGAACGACCACCACCCGGTCAGGACCGCCAGAATCAGGTGGACCCCGATGCTCCCGAGGTTGCGCTTGACGAGGACCACCCGCTCGGGCGTCTCGGACTCGATTCGCCACCCGTCGGCGATGGCGTCGTCGATTTCCCGCTGGAGGCGCTCGCTTCTGTTTCCGTAGGTCATCCGAGTCAGATACGACGGCTTCGGGGATATGGTTTGAGGTTCCGCGAGAGTCTACCACACGTCAAAATGTTTCTTTAGGAATTGTATTTCTATTTGAAGGAACTGTATGTTTGTCTCTGGCCGAACTATCACGGACGGCCCGTTCGACTACGCCCACTGAATCCACCACGCGATGCCCAGTAGCATCAGGCCGATACCGAGCGCGGACGTCGCCGGTTCGGGGACGACGAACAGGACGAATCCGACGGCGATGAGTATCGTCGGTTCGATTTCCGCCGCGTAGTCCGAGATGGCCATGGTTCGGTTACTCGGCCCACGACCAAGGGGTTGTTGACCGCTCGCCGAACCGACCGCCGAGGGATTCCACCCCTAGCCCGTACTCACTCGTCGGCCGGGTCGCCCTTCATGAACTCCCGGAGGACCACCGTGGCGTAGGACCCCTTCGGGAGCGCGAAGTCGAACGTCAGGGGATTCTGCTCGATTTCGAGGTCGGTCCGGACCACGATTGCCCGCCGGGTCCCGGTCGAGTGGAACTCGCCCGGCAGGTCGAAGTCCTCGGGTGCCAGATTCAACTCGTCCAGCACCTCGCGCTCGATTTCGCCGGGTTCGCCGTCTGCCAACTCGGTCTCGGTCCCGACCAGCGGGGCGGTCACGAACGCCCGGTCCCGTTCGCAGTGGCGGGCCACCGTCTCGACCCGGCGCTCGGTCACGCGCTGTTCCCGGTCGGGGTCCGGGACGGTCACGCCGTCTACCTCCTCGGCGAAGCAGGCCACGTCGCCCGCGACCGGTCGGTCGAAGGGCAGGCCCCGCGACAGTCGCTCGCTCAGGATTCGGTTGAAGGCGAACGACTGGGCCGCGTTGACGAACAGGCGCTGGAGGTTCGAGGGGACGGCCTCCAAGGCGGTCCGGAAGTCTTCGGGCGAGTCGCCGCCTGACTCGACCAGTGAGTTCAGCATCGACCGCTCGAAGCCGAGTCGCGGGGGGATGGCGTCGAGCGCGGACTGCCAGTCGCGGGCCTCGAAGGCCTCCTCGACTTCCCTTCGGGCCTGCTGGCTCCCCTCGGGTTCGGTGTCGTAGGGGTTGCCCGCGTAGGCTCTGACGGCCTCCTCCCACTCTCTGCGGACGACATGGAGACCGACCTCGTGGGTGACGGGCCGCCGACTCCCGAACCGTTGCTGACCGAAGAAGTTCGGGACGCCGAGTGGCTCTCCCGCCCAGTCTTCGAGTTCGTCCCGAATCTCCTCGGCGTTCTCCGGGCGCTCGGGGTCGCTGACCACGATTTCGAACTCGTTGCCCGCGAGGTCCCCGAACTCCAGTCCTCGACCGGCCCGGCCCACCACCTCGATGTCGGCGTCGTAGATGGACACGTCCGCGAGGTCCGACTGGTCTATCTTCCGGAGGGTGAACAACTGGGTCGTGACGGCATACTTGTCCTTGGTTCCGGCCCACGAGACGCGCTCTCTGCTGATTCCCAGCGCGTCCGACAGGCGCTTGGCGAAGTCGTTGGTGTCCCACTCCCGGAGGGTCGCCCTGACCACGAGGTGAGGGTAGGCCCCCGAATCGGCGTCGGCGGGTTCGGCCTCGAAGCGTTCGACCTCCCGGACCCGGAAGTCCTCGGGCGAGGCCCGGAGTCGCCCGCCGGTCCCCTCGCTGTCGCTGACGAAGTGTTCGATGCCGACCGCCTCCTCGACTGGGTACGCCTCGCGCATTCGACCGTGCTTGGTCGCCGGGCCGCTTGTATCTGACTTCTCGGGCCGTCGAATCGGCGCGTTTGCGCGCCAGACTCCGACGCCTCGCGCGACCGACTGTCTCACACGTTCGGGTTCGGCGACCCGAGTAGCGCCTCGTCGGTCTCTCGGGGAAGCGACACGGCGGCGGTCGTGCCGTCCTCGCCGGTCCGGAAGGAGAGGTTGCCCCCGAGGCGTTTCACGCCCCAGTAGGTTATCCAGAGTCCGATGCCGCTTCCGTGTTCGAGTGCGTCCTCTGACCCGCTCCGGAGCGGCGCGAGTTCCTCCTCGGGAATCCCCGGCCCGTCGTCTCGGACCGACACCGCCACCGCGTCGCCGGAGTCCGGTCGCATCGTTACTTCGGCACAGGGGTCCGACGAGTCGTTGTGTTCGAGTGCGTTCTCTACGAGGTTCTGGAGGACTAGCCCGAGCAGGTCGCGGTCGGTGTAGACTCGCGCGTCCTCGTCGGTTTCGACCGAGATGTCTACGGTCGCACCGGGGAACTCGGCTTCGAGGTTGGCCCGAACGTCGGCGACCAACTCCCGAACGTCCACGGTCGCTGGCGAGAACTCCGAGTCAATCACTTGCTCGAAGTCTCGGGCCTTCTCGCCGATACCGGCCAGTCGGTCTCCGGCCTCGGCTATCGTGTTCGCCCACCCGGCCAGCGACTCGTCTTCGGCCGACTCGGCGATGTTCCGTGCGTACCCCTGAATCACGGTCATCTCGTTGCGGAGGTTGTGCCGGAGGACGCGATTGAGGACTTCGAGGCGCTGTCTGTGCTGTCGCTCAGCCGTGATATCCTGAAAGCTGACCGTCTCGCCGACGCGGGTCCCCCGTGGGTCGGTCAGCGACGAGAACGAGAGGACGAACTCGCGGCGCTGGTTGTCGACCGGGAGGGTGACCACCGCTCCGTCGGTGAGGTCCTCGCTATCGAGACCCGAGAGCGTCGTGAGTGTCGACCCGAGCGCCGCCGACTTCTCGGCGTCGAACAGTCGGCGTGCGGAATCGTTGAGGTCGACGACCTGCTCGTTCTTGTCGAGGACGGCAATCGGGGTGTCCAAATCCTCGATGGCGGTCCGCTCGGCGACCCGAAGCGTGGTCGGGTTGCTCTCGAACATGTTCGTCCCGACGAATGCGTAGGCGTCGAGCAGGACGTGAGGCAGGAACAGCACCATGGCGATGTTCGCCTGCGGTATCGGTCCGAGACCGAACAGCCAGACGGTGAGACCGATGCTCGGCGGAATCGGGCTGAGAGCCACCGCGGTCGCCTCGCGTCGGTACAGCGGCCCGTAGCTCGTAATAGTCTCCAACAACAGCAGGAAGCCGATTCCGGTCGTACTCATCCCCATGCCGATACCGAGGTACGCCACCGGCCCGAACGCGTATTCGACGGTCGCGGCCCCGAACGTCGGGAGGATGCGAAAGTCGGTCCAGAGCAGGCCCTGATACTGGTTCGTCACGAGGAGGACCGTGACGAGCGCGGGGACCGACAGGACGAGTCCGAACAGCGGACTTCGAATCCACCCGGCACGACCGGTGTACTCCAGCGCGAACGCGAGGAACAGCGGGCCGAGCCACGTGAACGAAATCCACAGGAGTCCCGTGAACGCCAGTCGGAGCGCCGGGTCGAACACGAACAGCGAGACGCCGTAGATGAGACACGTCATCGCCTGCATGACCAACTGGGCGAAAAACCAGTTCGCGCCCGGCTTCCCGCGGTACTGGTATAGATAGCTGGCGAGAGCGAGTGTGGCGACCCCGGCGAGGAGTGAGCCACCCGACAGCCACGGGATTGCAGTGACCCAGTTCACTGTAATAGTTCCTATGTTTTGCGTACGATAAAAAAGTGGTTTATCCCTGCCGATATATGTTTTGGAAGCTACACGCTTCCCGACTCGGAACGACACCGACAACGTGCCCGGAGCGAGACGACGACCGACGACTCCTTCCGGCGGCCGGATTTTCAGTACAGCGAGAGGTCGCCGGTCACCTTGTCCACGAGGTCGTCGTCGGCCGGGCCGACCGCCAGTGCCGTGACCGTGCCGGGGTCGAGTTGAGTGTGGCCGGCGTCCCGGATAATCGCGTTCGGCAGACCCTCGGCGCGGGCCTTCTCGGCGAGTTCGAACAGTTGGCTCTCGCCGCTTCCCTTCAGGACGACTTTCTTCTGGCCCTCGCCCTTCCACCGCTTCCGGGCTTTGGTGCCGGCGTCCTCGTAGGCCGACAGCGAGGCGTGTGCGACCTGTGCGGCGAGTTTCCCCTGTCCCATGCCGATGTCGGTGCGGGCGACGATGGCCTGCTTCATGCGACGAAATCTGAGACGATGGCGTATAGATGTACTGCTCTGCGGACCGCCACGTTTTACCTCCCTCCCGCCAGTGCTACAGGTATGATACTCTCCGACGCCGACATCCTCGACCGGATGGAGGCCGGCGACCTCGTGGTCGAACCGCTAGACGACCCCGACCTCCAGATTCAGCCAGCGAGCGTGGACTTGCGACTCGGCCGGGAGTTCTTGGAGTTCAAGCGCACCAACATCCCCTGCATCCACCCCGACAGCGAACAGGAGGTCTCCGAGTACGTCACCGAGACCACGGTCGAGGAGGGCGACGAGTTCATCCTCCACCCCGGCGACTTCGTGCTGGGCACGACCAAAGAGCGCGTCGAGATTCCCGCCGACCTCATCGCCCACGTCGAGGGTCGGTCGTCGTTCGGCCGCCTCGCGGTGGTCATCCACGCCACGGCGGGCGTCGTGGACCCCGGCTACTGCGGGCAGATAACCCTCGAACTCTCGAATCTGGGCACCGCGCCCGTGGCGCTCACGCCGGACACTCGCATCTCCCAACTCATCTTCACCGAACTCAAGCGCCCGGCGGAGCGACCGTATGGCTCCGAGCGCGGGTCGAAGTATCAGGACCAGTCCGGGCCGCAGGCCTCGCGCATCGGCGGCGACGACGAGTTCGGCGGCGACCAGAAACCGGGTGCGGGTAAATGAGGTTCGCCGAGGAAATCGTCGTCGAGGAGTTCCTGCCGACGGTGCGGTCGATGCTGGCCGAGGAACTCCGGAATCGCGGCCTGACCCAGAGCGAGGTCGCCGACCTGCTGGGAATCAGCCAGAGCGCCGTCTCGAAGTACGCCAACGGTGAAGTCGAGCGCAACGACCGGTTCCTCGAAGACGAGCGCGTCCAGAATCTGGTCACGCGAATCAGCGGCGGACTGGCCGACGAGACCATGAGTCCGGTCGAGGCCCTCATCGAAATCGAGGTTCTCATCCGGCGACTGGAGGACCGCGACCTCATCGCCGAGATTCACGAGCGAGAGATGCCCGAACTCTCGGGTCACGGCGGCGACTTCAACGTCCACGACCCCGACAGCGAACTCCGCGTCACAGAGCGCGTCCGGTCGTCGCTCCGGCGCGGCCTGACCATCGTGGAGAGCGCCAGCGGGTTCGCCTCGCTCATTCCGGCGGTCGGGTCGAACCTGTGTGAATGCACCCCCGACGCCGACGGCATCGACGACGTGGCGGGCGTGCCGGGCAGAATCTTCGACGTGAAAGGGCAGGCGACCATCCCCTCTGACCCCGAGTTCGGCGTGAGCGAACACGTCGCGTCCCTCCTGCTGTCTGCGCGGCGCAACGGTGCGGACGTTCGCGCCGGCCTCAACATCCGCTACGACGCCGACATCGTGTCCGCGCTGGAGGACGCCGGCCACGAGACCGTCGAGTTCGACGCCGAGTACGACGACCTCGACGCGGTGGTCGGGGCGGCGCTCCGCGAGAATCCGGATGCGACCGTCCTCTACCACACCGGCGGCTACGGCGTCGAACCCATCGTCTACCTGCTGGGCGAGGACGCCGAGGCGGTCGCCGAGATGGCTCGGGACCTGCTCTGACTCAGCTCTGGGGCCGGTTCCGCAGTAGAATCTCGCCCTCCTCGATTTCGTCTATCCAGTCGGATTCGAGCGCGTAGGCGTCGTCGTCGTCGGCCTCGTGGCTCCCCCAGTCGAGTTTGGCCTTTAGCTCCTCGGTCAGACTGGGTTCGGGTTCGACGTAGGCCTCGCCGTCGCGGACCTCCACGACGACGCCGATTTTCTCGCGGTCGGCGTCGAACACGGAGGCTCCTTCGTCGTCTTCGGTGAACTCCATGCCTTCTGTTCGACGGACTCGGGGAAGACGGCTACGGCCGCGAACGTGCAAGCGGTCTCACCCAGAAAATGTATTTCTTTGTTTAAAATAGGTGTAGTTGTCTTAGAAGAACCTAAACGTTTCTCGACATGGGTGGAATCGCTCGTCACCCGATGCAGTAATCCACATCGAGCGACGGTCTCAGCGGTCGGTCACGGCGGCGTTGCGAGGAGGTCGTCGGGTTCGTCGGTGGCATCAGTCTCGGTAGCGTCTGTCCCGGCGTCGGCGCTCGGTTCGGAATGGTCCGCTTCGACCTCGGTCTCCGCGCTCGCCGTCTCGAACGAATCGAGGAGGTCGGTCAACTCGTCGGCCCGGTCGGCCAACTCGGCCACTCCCTCGGTGGCCTCGCCGAGGGCGTCGGTCTGGCGTTCGGCGGCGGCCGCGACGGTCTGGGCTTCGGCGGTGGTCTCCTCGCTGATGGCCGACACCTCCTCGACCATCGCCACGACTGACCGGGCCGACTCGGCCTGTCGCTCGGTCGCCGCGCTCATCTCCTGTAGGTCGTCGTCGGTCTCGGCCACCCCGTCTACGACCGCCTCGAAGGCCTCGACCGCTTCGGCGACCGTTTCCGTGCCCTCGGCCACCTTGCGGCGGGTCTCGCGGATGCCCGCCATCGTCTCGTCGGTCTGGTCGCGCACCCGGTCGATGGAGGACTCGATGTCGTCGGTCGCGTCCTGCGTCTGGTCGGCCAACGCCTTGACCTCCTCGGCGACCACCGCGAACCCGCTTCCGGCATCCCCGGCGCGGGCGGCCTCGATGGAGGCGTTGAGCGCCAGCACGTGGGTCTGCTCGGCGATGTCGGTGATGAACTCGGTCACGTCCTCGATGTCGGCGACCAGCGCGTGCAGTTGTTCGACCGACTCGACGGTCTGCTGGGTCTGGGCCTCGATTTCGTCCAGTTCGCGCACGACAGATGCCGTGGCCTCCCGGCCGTCTTGGCCGCGACTCGCCACGCGCTCGGCACGGACTGCGGCGTCGTCCGCGGCGGTCGAGACCTCCTCGACCGTCGCGGTCAGGTCGTTCATCTCGCCCACGACCGACTGGAGGTGGTCGCTCTGGTCGGCCGCGCCCTCCGAAATCTGGGCCACCGACTCGCTCACGTCCTCACCAGTCGCCGACACCTCGGCCACGGTGTCGCTGACGACCTCGCTCTCGTCGGCCACCGTCCGACCGAACTCCCTGACCGACCGCAGGGTGGCCTCCCACTCGGCCACCATCTCGTTGAACGCCCCCGCGATGTCGGCCATCGCCTCGCTCCGGTCGTCTCCGTCCATCCGTGCGGTCAGGTCGCCCTCGGCGCAGGCGGCCATCACGTCCCGGTACTCCTCGGCGGTGGCTTCGAGGCTGGCCGATAGCTCCTCGGCCTCGGCGCGGGCCTGTTCTGCCTCTCGGCGCTCGCGCTCGACGGCCTCGCGGGCGTCCTCAGCTTTTTCGCGGGCCGATTCGGCTTCGGCGCGGGCGTGTTCTGTACGCTCGATTTTCTCCCGGAGCGACCGGCGCATGCTGTCGAACGCGCCGTAGAGTCGGCCGAACTCGTCGATGCGCTCGGTTTCGAGTTCGGCGTCGAGATTCCCGGCTTCCATCCGCTCGGCCTTCGCCGTCAAATCTTCGAGCGTCCGGGTCTGTCGTCGTCCGAACCAGATCGCAGAGACGCCGAGGACCGCCAGCGTGGCCAGCACGGTCGCCCCGAGACTGGTCCCCACGCTGTCGCGGATGCTGTACGCGCTCGATTTCGGCGCGTAGGTCAACACCGCCCAGTCGGCGTGTTCGACCGGCGCGTACCCGACGACGGCCGAGGAGCCGGTGGCAAAGCCGGCGGTCGAGTTCCGGGTCTCCCCATAGAGCGCAGTCGGGGAGATGCCGGGGTCGCTGGCGTTGGCGCGACTCGCCAGCACGGTGCCCCCGCTGGCGTTGACGATGCGAGTGTATCCGCCCGCAGTCGTCTGGTGGAAGTCGTTGACGCGGGTTTCCAGACTCGCCACGACGACGACGGCGTGGGCGGTGTTGCTCGGCGGCGCGCTGACGAACGCGACCACCGGCGCGTCGGCGACCGGCGAGCGATAGGGTTGGCTGGCGACGTGAACCGTCGAAGTCTCGTCGGTCGTGGCGTCTACCTCCTTGCCCGCCCACGTCGCCCCCAGTCCCTCGGCGGTCCGGTTCACGACGGTCCGGTTCGTGCTGGCGAGAATCTCGCCCGAACTCACGTTGACGTAGTGGACCGCCGCGATGGCTTCGCTCTCGGAGGGTCGCTGGCTCATCAGGTAGAGGTCGATGGCCGACACGTCGCCGTTCTGGAACTGCTTGGCCTGCGAGAGCGTCCGGGTCTGTCTGCTCAGGCCGGTTATCCAACTGTCGAGACCGTCGGCCTGCAACTCGGCGGTCGAGACGAGTCGGTTTTGGACCTGCGTTTCGAGTCGTTGCTGGGTCTGAGCGTAGCTAACCGCGCCGACCAGTCCCGCTACCAGCATGACCACCAGCACCCCCATGAAGAACTTGCGGGCGTGGCGCTTTCGGATTCGGTCGGGAACGACAGCCGAGAAGTCCATCCCTTGCACCCACCTGCCGATGCGCTTCATTGGGAAACTCTCCATAACACCGATACTTAAATTCCCAGAGTATATAGGGAATATAGAAAAACATAGTCGATAATTTGTCGGGGATAGAAGGCTTGTTTCTCCGGAACCGCGGAAAAATAATACGTATTCTGATTACTCTGCCCTACGGTTTAGTTCCCGGCCGTCATCGTACCTGCATGGCGACCGACGCGACGACGGCGGCACAGCAGTTCTACGGTCGGTGGGCCGACCTCTACGACGCTCTCGCTCGCTCGACGCCGGGTCTCGGACGACTGCGGGACCGGGCGGCCGACGCGCTCGAACTCGACCCCGGCGACACGGTTGTCGAGATGGGGTGTGGCACCGGCGCGAACTTCCCGCACCTCCGGGAGCGAGTCGGTCCCGAGGGCCGGGTCGTAGGCGTGGACTTCACGCAGGGAATGGTGGCCCGCGCTCGGGACCGAATCGACCGCGAGGACTGGCGGAACGTCCACCTCGTGCGGGGTGACGCGACCCAAATCGAGTTTCGGGAACCGCCGGACGCCATTCTGGCCACCTTCGTCGTCGGGATGCTCGGCGACCCCGCTGGGGCCGTGAACCGGTGGGCCGACAGACTCGCGCCCGGCGGCCGCCTCGCGCTCCTCGACGCGGCCCAGACGACGCGCTGGTTCGGGTGGCCGGTGAATCAGGCGTTCCGCGGACTGGTCGTGGCCTCGTCGCCGACCGGGATGCAGGGCTACGAGCGAGCGCCGTGGTTGGTGCTGGACCAGCGAGTCGCCGAAGCACGCCGGGCGCTCCGGGCACGGGCCGACGAGACGACCCACAGCGAACACGCGCTTGGGGTGGTCCGGATTACCGGCGGGCGAATCGACTGACCGGAGACGACTCGCCGCGGGAAAAGCCAGTTTGGGAGTAGTGATTCGGGGATACCAGCCCCTGACGACCGCTCTCGTGCCAGAGTCGCGGTGTCGGCGGTTCGGATTTCGGAGGTCCGGAGCATAAACGGTCGCTATCGAACAGACTCGTCTGTCAGAAAGCGCGCCGGCGCTCGGGAGTCAGTCGTACAGTTCGGCGTGGTCCTCGCAGAACGCCGGGTCCCGCAGTTGCGCCTCGATTACGCCCGGTTGCCGGTGGGGGTTCGAGAGGCGACACTCGTCGTCGCAGAAGCCCTCGCCGGTCCGCCAGCAGTGGACCGCCTGCAGGACGTACCCCTTCAGGGCCTCGGTCGTCCGGGGGTCCGATTCGACCAGAAACTCGCCTTCGACCTCGTTTTCCAGCACTTCTCTGGGCGGCGTATCGCCCGAGAGCAACGCCGTCTTCTGCTTTTCCTTGTAGTACTGCTCGGGTTTGGCGGGCGCTTCGTAGAGGCCCGGCACCGAGACGATGGCCGGCTGGCCGAGGAGGTTCACCCGCTTGTGCCACCGGGCGTCGTGGTCGCCCCACGTCCCAATCGCGCGGTCCAACAGGACGACGTGGAGGTGGTCGAGGGTGCGCTCGGCCTCGGGAATCGCGGCGTTGAGCGCGCGCTGGACCGCCACGCCGTCGTAGAGGACCCCGCCCTCGCGCTCGGGGCTGTCGAGGGCGCGCTCCTCGTACCGGACGATGCCGAGCATGGTGTTGCCCGTCTCGCGCTCGTAGGGCGAGAGGACCCGCGAGTCGGCGAACTGCTCGGGCAGAGCGTCGTTGCGGTGAACGTCCAAAAATCGGTCCGAGACGGCGACCTCGCCGGTGATTCGGTCGCGGAGCCAGTCCGCGATGTCGTCGGCGTTCGCCTCTGTGGTCGGCGCGCGATACAGCGTGACCTTGGTCATGGTCTGACTGGCTTTTAGTCGTCGGCGGACGCAGCCTTCGTGGTCATGTCAACCGGTTCGGCGTCCACGCCGAGTTCGTCGAGAGCGCACTGGGCGGCGCGCTTGCCCGACAGGAGCATCGCGCCGAAGGTCGGACCCATGCGCGGCAGGCCGTAGGTCGTCGCCGTCGCCATGCCGGTGACGATGAGACCGTCGTGAACCAATCCAGTGTGTTCCACGATGGCGTCCTCGGATTTGCCGACCCACATCGAGTCGTGGCCGGGCGAATCGTGGCCGGGCGCGCCGTAGGAGTCGTCGCCGGTCTTGTCCATGCCGGTGGAGTTCTCCTTGGCGTCGCCGATGCCGGGGGCGTCGAGGACGCCGCGCTCGTCCAGTTTCGAGACGGCCATGCCGTCGTGACCCGTTGCGTCGATAACGAGGTCGGCCTCGACGGCGATGGGGTCCACGCAGGTGATTTCGCGGGGCAGGGCGTGGACCGGCGTCCAGTTCATCACGATGCCGCCGACGCGGTGGTCCTCCCGAATCACGATGTCGGTGAACTCGGTCATGTTCTGCATCTTCGCGCCGGCGTCGCAGGCCGCCTTGATGAGACCGGAACAGGCCTCGGGACCGTTAGCGACGTAGAGGCCCTCGCTGTCTTGGGACTGCTTGAAATCCACGTCGAGGTCGCCCAGCACGTGCTGGGCCGGGTCGCGGACCGTGACCTTGTTCATCAGGAAGCCGCCGAGCCAGAACCCGCCGCCGAGGTAGTTGTTCTTCTCGACGACCATCGTCTGGACGCCGCGCTCGGAGAGTTCCTTCGCGGCCATCAGGCCCGAGGGACCGCCGCCGACGATGATGACGTCGGAGTCGGAGAAGTCCATGAACTCCTCGGTCCACTCTTGGCCGATTGCGCGAGTTACGTCCGCCTCACCTACGTCGCTGAACTGCTCGAATTCGCTCATACAACTCAGTGATACCACAAGGTTGTTGAAAGAGGTTGCGAAATGAGTCGCCGAGAGAGGGGCCGACTCGTCATTCGGAATCGAATCTCGTCGCTTTCGACTCGTTTCCACGAAATCGACGTGAACCACCGGCTGACTACCTGCGCCGCCGGTATTCGGCCGAATTTCCGGTATAGAAACGCCGACACCCGTGATACCGCGACCCTCGGAAGCGTTATCCGTGGACGGGGCCTTTGTAAAATTGTAATGGCAAAAGGTACTGTTGATTTCTTCAACGACACTGGCGGCTACGGTTTCATCTCTACTGACGACGAGGACGACGACGTGTTCTTCCACATGGAGGATGTCGGCGGTCCGGACCTCGAAGAGGGAACCGACATCGAATTCGACATCGAAGACGCCCCCAAGGGGCCGCGCGCGACGAACGTCGTTCGCGCGTAAGTCGGAAACTAACGTCGCCTTGCGCGACACCACAACGAACATTTTCGAGCGATACACCTAACATCGCTTTTCACGACGCTACTCAACCGTGAGACTATTCTCCGCACTCGTTAGAGCAACCTAATCATTCCCTATACGATTGTATAGGTGGTTATAAAATAACCAGTCACGTCTCAACGCGGTCGAAATTGTATCGCCGCTCAGTCCAACTCGCCCTGCCGAATCGCTCGCTCCGCTTCTTCGAGCGCCGTCTCGCGGTCGAATCCGTCCACGATTTCCGTTAACTCGTCGTCACTCGCGCCCTGCAACTCCCGAGCGTGTTCGGTCACGTTCGGAATCGCCCGCATGATGTTGTCTACAATCGGAATCGTGGCGGTCTGGGCCGAGCGAGACATCGGATTCAGGTCCACGACGATTTCGGTCTTGCCCATCTCGGCCAGCGCCTCGGCCCGGTCGCCGTCTTCGAGTGGCACCACCACCACGTCGGCGTCGTGGATGCCCTCGGCGTCCACCTTGGCGCGCTCGTGTTCCAACCCCGGAATCCGAGCGTCCGCTGTGAGGCCCTTCACGTCCTCTGCGCCGTGTTCTCGCAGGTGGTCGGCGATGGCTTGCATGCGCTCGTCGGTCCGGTTGAACAGGTTCACTTCGATGTCGGCCCCCGTCGCCTCGGCCAACTCCACCATCTCGCCGGGCACGAGCGCCGCGACGTTGCCGTTGACCGAGAGGACCGCGTGGTCGGCCAGTAGCAACTGGGCGGCCGCTGTCCGCTCGGCCTCGTCGGCGCTCGGGATGGTCTGCTCGCCCAGCAAGTAGTCGTAGGCTTCGCCCCGGCCCTGCGCGATGAGGCCCTGTTGGCTGGTGATACCCTTCTCGACGCCCTCCTCGATTCGGTGGCGGGTCCGAAGCGACTGGGCGCGCGGGTGGTCGTCGGGAATCTCGGTCATATCCGACGTTGGGCGGGGTAGCGGGAAAAATCGACCTATCTCGCGCTCGCCGACCGCTCACTCGTCGGCGAGTTCGTAGGTGACTTCAATCGACTCGGAGACCGGGATAGGACCGGGATGGACGTCGAGGTCCCCGCTCGACGCGAGGGCGTCGTCCACGATGCTCGACATCCCCGACTCTCGTCCTCGGGCGGTGACCTCCTGCACGCCGCCGACGCTCAACTCCTCGGCGTCCGCGATTCGCTCGGCCTTCGCTCTGGCGCGGTCCATCGCGGCGTCGAGGGCGTCGGCCTCGAGTTGGGTCCGGGTCTCGTCGGACAGGCCGAACTCGACGCTGGGGACGGTCGCACCCGCGTCCGACGCCACCACGACGACCTCACGGACCGCCTCCGGCGCGCAATCGATGCGGAGTCGTTCGACCGCTCGGTACGCTTCGTCGGTTGCGGGGTCGAACGCCTGCGAGGAGTCCGCCACCTCCAGTTCAGTCGTCGCAATCCGGTCGGGGTCGAGTTCGGCGAGCGCCTCTCGAACGGCGGCCGCACAGCGCCGAGCGTTCTCCTGCGCAGAGGCGGCCGACTCCCCTTCGCCGATGGCCGTCGCCTCGACGACCGCTTTCTCCGGCGACTGTTCGCACCGCCCCGCGGCGTCGGTCGTAATCGTGCGTCCGGTCATGGTGACGAATCGACACAACGAATCGCCGACACAAAGTCGTTTCAGTCCATCTCCAACGTCGCGCCGGTGGGGTGGACCTCGCAGGCCTCGGCGTCGTACCCCGCCCGCGTCAGGCCGTTGCCGAGCGCGAAAATCGTCTCGCCGAGCATCGCCATCGCGGCCTCGCCGCCCTCGTCTGCCACGTCTTCCAGAACGTCCTCGACCCCCGGAGTCAGCAGGTCGGCCTCGCGGGCGAATTTCCGCGAGGACGCCAGCAGAGTGGGGAGGGTCGGCTTCTCCACGAGACGGACCAGCATGTCCACGCCGACTTCCGAGAGGCGGTCGGTGTTGCCCGCGAGGACCTCCTCGGTCGAGCGTTCCCCGAGGGTGAGATACTCCACCCGACTCCGGGCCGGAACGCCGTCCATCCGGCCGTATTCGGGCGCACCGGGGTCGAGTCGAATCGGCACGCCGCCGCGGGCTTGGGCCACCACGTCGCCGAGTCCGGTCCCGGCCTCGACCTCCGCCGTGTGGGCGATGGTCACGAGTTCGTTCTCCGAGCGCCCGCAGTCGAAGGTCCGGTTGGCCGCCAGCGCGGTCCCGAGCGCCGCGGCCCCCGAGACGCCGAAGCCCGCGCCAATCGGCAGGTCGGTCGTGGCGGTCACGCGCGCCTCGACGCCGAGGTCGCCCAGCACTCGCGTCACCGCCTCGATGGCGGCCGGTTCGTCGTTCAACTGCATCGAGGTCTCCACGGCGGGTTCGACCTCGACGGTCACGCCCTCCGAGAGCGTCAGGCCAGCGCCCCGCGACCCGGCTTGCTCGGGGTCGTCGGCCTCGTGAACGCTGAAGAAGCCGGTGACGTGGCCCGGCACGAACGCCCGCGACGAGTCGTCGGTCATGCTCTGGCCTTTCGCGTCACGCCGTATAACGTTTATAATCTCTGTTGACTGCTAGAGTGGGATCGCCCTCATCCACAACTTCATAAGTGATTACGTCTTAGCACATTGCATACATGCCATCGATTAGTGCCCGCATTCCTGACGACGAGGAAGAAATCTTAGAAGAGGTCGCAGACCTGCTAGAAGAAGATAAGAGTACGACAATTCGAAAGGCGCTCCATCAAGGCCTTTACGACCTTCGCGTTCGTGTCGCAATAGAACGGTATCAATCAGGTGAGGTTTCGGTGAATGAAGCGGCCCGAATCGCGGGAGTCTCGCTCGGAGAGTGGTTCGAGATTGCCCGTGAGCGAAATTTAACTTCGCAGTTGTCTCCTGATGATTTGGAAGCCGACGCTGATGCCGCTCATGAGCTATGAGAAGACGAATTCTTGCCGATGCGACGGTACTTATTGCACTCGGTCAAATTGGGGAGCTTGACTTACTCACCTGTTTCGATGGTGAAATCAGCGTCGTCCCGAAGGTCGAATCCGAAGTGACGACCGAACCAGCGAATACGAACCTCGAAAACTTTCTGGATCGTTATGAGTTTCCTCGTGTTGCCCGAGTTACTGAAAAAGGAACGGAAGCACCAGATTATACAGAAGCAAAGCAGATTCTCGGCGAAAACGAAGTCAACGGTGACGTACAGATTCTCACAGCGATATTGGTAGACGAGAACCACGACGAATTCGCTGTAATTTCTGACGACCAGCGCGTCCGTACCGTCTCGCGCCGACTTGGGGCAACCGTTACTGGAACAGTCGGTGTAATTGTACGTGCTGTAGATGAACGAAATATGACTGTTGAGGAGGGTAAAGGCCTCGTTCGTCGGGTTGACAGTCACGGTCTACACATGACCGGCGAACTTCGTGAAAAAGCGTACAAGTTGGTCGAAGAAGCCGCGGAAAACGAGTAGTTGGTTTACGGACTCAGACGCTGACGGTCTCGCGGGAAGAGGACGGCCTCGCGGATGTTCTCCAGTCCGAGCATCGTCATGATGAGGCGCTCGCCGCCGAGACCCCATCCGGCGTGGGGCGGCATGCCGTACTTGAACATCTTGGTGTAGTACTCGAAGGCGTCGGGGTCGAGTCCCTGCTGTTCGAAGCCTTCGACCAGCTTGTCGTAGCGGTGTTCACGCTGGCCGCCCGAGACGAGTTCCATGTTCGGGTGCATCATGTCGAACCCGGTCGAGAGCTGTTCGTCGTCGTCGTGGTCCTTGATGTAGAAGGGCTTGATTTCGCTGGGCCAGTCGGTGATGAAGTAGTGGGAGCCAACGTCCTCGCCGAGTGCCTTCTCGCCCTCGGTGGGCAGGTCGTCGCCCCAGACCAACTGCTCGTCGAGTTCGCCCGTGGCGTTGATGCGCTCGATGGCCTCCTCGTAAGTGAGTCGCGGGAAGTCGCCCTCCGGGACCTCGAAGTCGTCGTATCCGAGTGCTTCCAGTTCCTCCTGACAGTTCTCGGCGACGCCCTCGTAGGCAGACTTGACGACGTGTTCGCAGGCGTCCATCGCGTCCTCGTGGTCGTAGAAGGCGCTCTCGAAGTCGATGGAGGTCGCTTCGTTGAGGTGCCGGGGCGTGTTGTGTTCCTCGGCGCGGAAGATGGGACCGACTTCGAAGACTCGTTCGAGACCGGAGCCGACCATCAGTTGCTTGAACAACTGGGGCGACTGGTTCATGAACGCTTCCTGCCCGAAGTACGTGATGGGGAACAGTTCGGTGCCGCCCTCGGTGCCCGTCGCCACGATTTTCGGCGTGTTGATTTCGGTCGAACCGAGATTGCGGAAGGCCTCGCGGACCGACCGCAGGACCTCGGCGCGAATCTCGAAGATGGCCTTGGTCTCGTCCTTCCGGAGGTCGAGGGTGCGGTTGTCGAGGCGCGTCGAGAGGTCGGCGTCCACCTTACCCGAGGGGTCAAGCGGGAGTTCGGGGTCGGCGTCGGCGATGACCTCGACCGATTCGGGGACGATTTCGACGCCGGTCGGGGCGCGTTCTTCCTCCTCGACGTCGCCAGTCACCTTGACGACGCTCTCGCGGTTGACGTTGATGCCGGTCTCCACGAGGTCGTCGTCCATCTCGTCCTTCTCGAACTTGACCTGAATCTTGCCGGTCGTGTCGCGGACGATGAGGAATGCGATGCCACCGAGGTCGCGGATTTCGTGTGCCCAGCCGGCGACCGTCGCGGTCTCGCCGGGTTCGGCGTCGGCCGTGTACGTTCGGTCTTCCATGGGTCTGAGTTTCTGCGGCGTTCTCTTAAACGCCGTCATTTCGTCGGAAGGAAATCGCTCGCAAACCCACGTATGCTTTCCGGAAGTGTGTTCCTTGTTCTCACTCCTTCCGGGTCGTCATCCCCACTGCGACCGCTTCGATGAGCGCGTCCCGGACCGCACGGTAGAAGGTCTCGTCGCCGAAGTCGTCCTTGCGGTAGGCGACGAACTTCACGACGCCCATCGCGGCCGACAGGACCTCGGGGTCACCCTCGCGGAGTCGGCCCTCGGCTTGCCACTTTTCGACGTAGGGAACGATGTAGCTCAGGGACTGAGAGCGCTCTTCTCGTAGCTCCTCGCCGCTGAACTGGGCCATCAGGCGCGAGAGGTCGTCGTCCACGACCAGTCGCCGGACGAGTGGATTGGTCTCGATTTCCTCACAGAGGAGCGTCAGGAAGGCGACGATGGCCTCCTCCGGGTCAAGGGAGTCCTCGTCGCCAGCGTCCTCGGCGTCACCGACGCGCTCGAAGGACTCAGCGACGAGTTCAGTGGCGAGATGTTCGCCTTCGTCGCGGAGAATCTCGAAGTAGAGTTGCTCCTTCGAGTCGTAGAACCGGTAGAAGGTCCCGTTGGCGATGCCCGCGGGGTCAGTGAGGTCGCCGATGGTGGTCTTGTCGAGGCCGTAGCGCGCGAACAGTTCTCGGCCGGTCTCGCGGAGTTGCCCCCGAATCCGGTCGCGTTCGGCGTCGTCGAAGCCCGCCATCAGATGTCCTTCCTCCGGAACCAGACCGCGCTGAGCGCGACGAGCGCAACTGTCGCCGTGAGCAGAACGAGGGCACCCACCCAGTCGTACTCGCCGGAGACCAAGATTGCGGTGGGGTCGTAGTATCGGGTCGGGCTAATCGCGCCCAGCCATCCCGCGTCGGCGGATTCGCTGACCGTATCCAGCAGGAACAGACCGAAGATGGCCCCGAGTCCGCCGCGCTTGGCCACGTCGGAGTTGGCGGACGCGACCGAGAGGAGCAAGCCGATTGCGCCGCAGGCCAGCAAGTAGGGCACGGACAGCAGGTGGACCACAACGAGGTCAGCGAGAGAGATGGACTCGCCGATGGCCAGCACGGTGACGTAGACTGCGATACCGACGACGAGGTTGACCGCGAGGACGACCGGCACCAGCGAGGCGAACTTCTCGACCACGACGCGGGACCGCGAAACCGGCGCGGCCAGCAGAATATCCATTCGGCCGCGTTCGACGTCGCCCGCAATCAGGCCGCCAGCGAGGTACGCTGTGTAGATGCCCAGCAGGAGCAACCAGAAGAACTGGTAGAGTTCGACCGCCAGAAAGCCCTCGATGGTAGTGATGGAGAAGGCACCGGTCGCGCCGAACGCCGTCTGCATCGCGGGCGGCAGACTCTCCATGTAGGCGTCCAAATCCGCGCCGGAGTTGGCGATGGAGGGGAACAGCGCGACGAACAGCAACGACATCACGGCCAGCAGGGCCGAGAGGACGAGCGCGCCGCGAATCCGGCGCTCGGACTCGTAGGTGGCGATGTCAAGCATCGGACTCACCTCGGGTCGAGACCGCCGCGGTCGGCGACGCCGCGGGGTCTCGGTCGCTCGCCGGTCCCGCGTCGTAGAACTTCATGAACACGTCTTCGAGCGGGGCCTCCTCGATTTCGAGGTCCCGAACGTGGTAGTTCCCGAGGTGGTCCAGCAGGGCGTCGTACTCGCCGGTGAACATGAACGAGGCGTCCCCGTCGCCGACTTCGAGGTCGTGGACGCCCGAGAGGGCGAAGTCCGCGGGGTCCAGCGACTCGGCCACGCTGACGTGGACGCGCTTGCCACTCCGGTCCAATAGCTCCTCGACGCCCTCCAGCGCGACGAGGTGGCCGTCCCTGACGATGCCCACCCGGTCACAGACCTTCCGGACCTCGCTCAGGATGTGACTGGAGAAGAAGAACGTGGTGCCCCGCGCCTGTTCGTCCTCGATGAACTCGTAGAGGCGCTCCTGCATCAGGGGGTCCAACCCGGAGGTGGGTTCGTCCATGACGACCAAATCCGGGTCGTGCATGAACGCCAACACCAGCGCGAGTTTCTGGCGGTTTCCGGTGGAGTACTCGCCGATTTCGCGGTCGATGGGCGGGTCGAACGCTTCGAGGAGTTCGTCGCTTCGCTCGTCGCCCTTCAACTCGCCGTGGTACCGAATCAGTCGCCGTCCGGTGGTTCCCTCGTCGAAGCCGGGACTGCTCGGTAGGTAGCCGATTCTGCGCTTGGCCTCGATGAGGGCCTCCTCGTCGGTCACGTCCCGACCGAGGAGCGTCGCCGACCCGCGGGTCGGGGAGATGAACCCCAGCAGGGTCCGGATGGCCGTGGTCTTGCCCGCACCGTTGGGTCCGAGGAAGCCGAAGACCTCGCCCTCGCGCACCGACAGCGAGAGGTCCTCGATGCCGCGGGTCTCCCCGTAGTACTTCGTCAGGTCGGTCGTCTCGATGGCGCTCATTCGAAGTACTTCGACCCGTGAATAGATGAATGGTTCGGTTATTCGTTCACAAGATTCGGAATCCGGGTTGAGAGTCGCCAGCGTGGTCAAAACCGACAGGGGACTCGGAATAGGCGAGTATCTGCCCGTCCACCGTCGAGTGCGCTCGGTGGAATCTGCTGTCTCACCTGCTCTTGTTGTTCTAAGCGCGAGGGTTTCGAGGTCGAAGTCACGGCCTCAGCAGTCCGCTCCAAAATAGACAAACAAAAACAATGCTAAAAGATGTAAAAACAATTTCTAAACATAGAAAATGTGGGTGCTGTCTGGAGAACCAGACTCTCAAACCGACTCGGGAGCGGCCGCTTTGGCGTCCTGCGCGGCCTCGACGGTCTCGCGCACCGCCTCGACGCCCTCGTCGTGAACCAAGTCGCCGACGACGATGGTGTCTGCCCGCTCGGCCATCGTCCGGGCCGAGTCGTAGTCGTGGATGCCCCCGCCGTAGAACAGCGTGGCCTCCTCCAGCGCGTCGGCCGCAGACTCGACCACATCGGGGTCGCCGTACATCCCCGAGTACTCGACGTAGACGATTTCTTGGCCGTACATCTGCTCTGCGACCTCGGCGTAGGCCGCCACGTCCTCGGGCGTCTGGTCGCAGTCGGCGTCGGTGAGTTGGGCCACGCTGGCCTCGGGATTCATGATGATGTAGGCCTCGGTGGTCGTCCGGTCCCAGTTCACGTCGCTCGATTTTATCCACTCTTTGTGGAATCCGGTGGCCCACGCGATGTCCCCGGCGTTGAGGACAATCGGCACCAGATAGCCGTCGAGGTCGTCGTCGTCCACCACGACCGCCGGGTTGCTCGGTTCCTGATACAGCGGCACGTCGTACTTCGCGCAGGCGTCGATGACTCGCTGCATCTTCTCTTGGGTCATGTCGAGCGTCCCGCCGATTTCGAGGGCGTCGGTACCGGTCTCGCAGACGTCCTCGAAGGTCTCGCCCTCCGCGAGCGTCTTGTCGGGGTCCAACTTGACGATGTGGTCCCAGTCGGTCCACGGTGAAGTAGTCATTGTTCGTGTAAACCAGAGTGTGTGCTAAAACCGCTTCGAAACCGGCTTTCGCCCGCTCGGCGTTCGACTCGTCGCTGTGTCGCGTCTGCTCCGCGTGTTTTCGCCCTCCACGTCCTCGTGTCTGCCTGCCGAGGAGCGACCCGGTGGCGGTACGACCCGTCGGACCCGATACATTCCAGCTGTAAATAATACAACCTATTAGTCAGGAGTAGTTACTATTTCAACATGGGCGATGAAAAACTCTCCCGACGAGCGATTCTGAACAGCGCGGCAAAAGCTGGCGGCGTCGGAGCGGCGGTTTCGTTCGGTGCCATCGGTAGCGTCTCGGCGACTACCGACGACACCGAGACGGAATCGGTCGAAACGCAGTGTACCGACGGCGAGTACACCGTCGTCGAGGAGTGTACCTGCGTGGACCTCAGCGAGGAGTGCGACGACCCGCCGAACAGTCCCACTCTCTACTACGAGGTCAACTGGGAGTACCGAGACTACTGCGACGACGGTCTGAACGGTTGGTACGCCGCCAGCGCCACGTGTGGCTACACGGCCGACTGCTCGCTCCCGAAGTGCAACGACGACCAGACCCGTCCCTGCGACGGCGTTTAAAGGCGGTTCCGACGCAGTTCTTTTCCGAAAAGGGCGGACACGACTGACTCCTCGGAGTCGCGTCTCCTCGGTCAGTGATTAGTCGGCTTTCGCCTGCCAACCCCGCAGTCGGTCCTCGCTCACGCCCTGCACCTCCGAGGCCACCGTCTCAACCTCGGCGTCTTTCAGGTCGTCGATGCTCTCGATACCTGCCTCAGAGAGCTTCTCGGCAGTCTTCGCGCCGATGCCGTCGAGCGATTCGAGGTCGCTTCCGGACTCGCTCTCGCGGGCCTTGAACTCCCGGTAGTTGCAGATGGGACAGCCGAGTTCCCACGGTTCGTCGCTGTTGTGGATGACGAGTTCGGGCAGGTCGTGTTCCTCGCACCGCTCGTCGGTAATCTCGATGTCGCCCCGGCGAGGGAGCGGAAGCGAGTAATCGCAGTCGGGGTACCGGGTACACCCGACCAGCCGAGAGCCGTTTTGGAGGTGCTTGATAGCAAGCTCTCCGCCTTCTTCCTCGCCGCATTCTGGACAGACGCCGATTACTTCGTCGTCCTCCTCGTCGGCCTCCTCGGCCTTGCAAAGCGGACACCCGTGGACGAACGTCTGGCGTCCGGCCAGCATCTTGACGTGGCGCAGGCCGTGGTCCTCGCACTCCTCGTCCAGAATCAGGGGCTTGCCCGTGTTCGGAAGCGGCAGGGTGTACTCGCAGTCGGGGTAGCCGTCACACCCGACGAAGTACGACCCGTTCCGGCTCTGGCGAACCAGCAGTTCGTGGTCCGACTCGGGGCAGGGACCGAGTTTCTTGTCGGCCTTCAGTGACTCCTGAAGCAGGTCACCGACCTCCTCGCGCGAGTCGCGCAGTTCGTCGAACACTTGCTGGAGGTACTCGCGCGACTCGTCTGCGACCTCGGACAGGTCGGCCTCGCCCTCCGCGATGGCGGTCATGTCTTCTTCGAGTTCGACGGTCATCTCCTCGCTGACCACGAGGTCCGCGAACTCCTCGGCGGCCGTGACCACGGCCTTGGCGAGTTGGGTCGGCCGGGGCGGGTCGCCCTCGACGTAGCCCCGGTCGTAGAGTTTCTCGATGGTGTTGTGGCGAGTCGATTTCGTGCCGACCCCCATCTTCTCCATGGTCTCGATAAGCCGCGATTGGCCGTATCTGCGGGGCGGTTGGGTCTGTTTGTCCTCGATGCGGGCGTCGGTGACTTCCAACTCGTCGCCCTCCTCGACGTCGGGGACGTAGTTCTCGGAGGTGTTGAAGTAGGGGTAGACCGCGTGGTAGCCCTCCTCCATCAGACGCTTGCCGTTGGCCTTGAGCGTGTGGTCCTCGACGCTGGCAACCACCTTGAGATGTTCCCACGTCGCGGAATCGGCGACGGTGGCGAAGAATCGCCTGACGACCAGTTCGTAGATTTCCCACTCGTCGTCCGAGAGGTCGCCCTTGGTGGGGATGTCCTCGGTCGGGTGAATCGGCGGGTGGTCGGTGGTCTCCTCGTCGCCCTCGGTGGGTTCGAGGTCGTCCAGTTCGAGCAGGTCGTCGGCGTCGTCGCCGAAGTGGTAGTTGCCCGAGAACGTGTCGAGTAGCTCCTCGGGGTCCAAATCGTCGGGATAGACCGTGTTGTCGGTCCGGGGGTAGGTCATGTAGCCCGCAGTGTAGAGGTCCTCGGCGATGCTCATGGCCTGCTGGGCCGAGTAGCCCAGACTCCCCGCGGCGCGGATGAACTGCGTGGTGTTGAAGGGTGCCGGCGGGTCGTCGGTCCGGGTGCGCCGGGAGACGCGCTCTACTTCTGCCGTGGTCGCCGAATCGAGGACCTCGAAGACGCTTCGGGCGGTCTCCTCGTCCCAGACACGCTCGGCCTCGTTGCCCTCGTCGTTGCGGTAGAAGTACTGGGACTCGAACTCGGCGGTCTCGTCGTCAGTATCCTTCAGGAGGTCCGCGAACAGTTCCCAGTAGTCCTCGGGGTCGAAGGCCTCGATTTCGCGCTCGCGGTCCACGATGAGTTTGAGGGTCGGCGACTGGACTCGGCCGACCGAGATGAAGTCGTCGCCCAACTGGCGGGCCGACAGCGAGAGGAATCGGGTGAGGGCCGCGCCCCAGATGAGGTCGATTTCCTGTCGGGCCTCGCCCGCCGCCGCGAGGTCGAAGTCCAACTCGTCGGGGTTTTCGAAGGCCTCCGTGACCTCGTTTTTCGTAATCGAGGAGAACCGGACCCGGCGAATCGGCACCTCGTCGTTGACCTCGCGGACGAGTTCCCACGCCTCCTTGCCGATGAGTTCGCCCTCGCGGTCGTAGTCGGTCGCAATCGTCACTTGGTCGGACTTCCGGGCCAGCACTCGCAGGGTGGAGACGATGTTTTCCTTGGTGGCCTTCTTCTCGATGGGGGCGTTGATGAGTTCGACGGGTTCCACGTCGCGCCAGTCGTTGTACTCGTCGGGGAAGTCCACGCCCACCACGTGGCCCGACAGACCGATGCACCGCCTGCCGCCCCACTTGTAGACGTTGACGCCGTTCTTGCGTTCGGCCTCGGCGGACTCGCCGCTCAGGATGTCGGCGATGCGTCTGGCGGCGTTGTCCTTCTCGGTGATTATCAGTTCCATGCCTCACCTCCAGCGGTCGGTCCGCGTCCGAACCGGGCGGCTACTTGGGGGTCGGGGAGTCGCTGGTCGCTCATTCGTGTTCTCGGTAGGACAACTGCGGGGGTAAAGCTTTCGCCGAGAAAATCGCATGCAGGCGTCGGGTTACCCGCCGAACGGGGCGAATCCGGCAGGCCCGAAGGGAAAGCGTGTGTTTAAGAATTACACCCACGACGTTCCACCGGAACCGTGGCAGGCAAACAGGAAAGTCGGGTGGACATGACCACCGGGGCAATCACGCCCAAGTTGGTGAGTCTCGCGTGGCCGCTGGTGGCCGGGAACCTCCTCCAGACGTTCTACAATCTCGCGGACATGTTCTGGGTGGGCAGAGTCGGGCCGAACGCGGTCGCGGCCGTCTCGCTGATGTTCCCGACCGCGTGGATGTTCGTCTCGGTGGCGATGGGGTTGACCGCGGCGTCCGTCGCGCTGGTCTCCCAGCACGTCGGCGCGGGCGACGACCGGAAGGCCGACAACGTGGTGGCCCAGATTACGATGTTGACCGTCGCGGTGGCGCTGGCGCTGTCGGCGTTCGGCTACGTCTTCCGACACCCACTGCTGTCGCTAGTCGGCGCGCAGGGGCAGGTGTATGCCTTCTCGCTTGAGTACATCGAAGTGCTGTTCGTCTCGATTCCGTTCACCTTCCTGTTTTTCGTCTTCCGAGCGGTCCTGCGCGGGGCGGGCGACACCCGGACCGCGATGTGGTTGATGGTCCTCTCGGCGGGCGTCAACGTGGTCGTGGACCCCTTGCTCATCCTCGGGTGGGGTCCCTTCCCCGAGTGGGGCGTCCGCGGGGCCGCCATCGCTACCCTGATTTCGCGGGTGCTGGCCGCGGTTATTGGTGTCGCGCTCCTCGTCAAGGGCGACTGGGGCGTCCGCCTGCGCCTCGGGGACCTCCGGCCCGACTGGCCAGTGCTGAAGCGACTCGTGGATGTCGGGTATCCCGGCACCCTCGACGGCCTCGCGCGGAGTTTCTCTGCGGTGGCGATGGCGGCGCTGGTTGCCCGGTTCGGTGCGATTCCGACCGCGGCCTACGGCGTCGGCCTCCGGTTGATGTCGGTGTCGTGGACCGTCTCGGGCGCGGTCGGACAGGCCACCGCGACCGGGGTGGGCCAGAACCTCGGCGCTGACACGCCCGACCGGGCCGCCGAGGTCACGTGGAAGGGGACCGGCGGGACGATGGCGGTGCTGTTCGGCGCTGGCGCGCTGATGTATGTCTTCCCCGCCGGAGCGATGCGTGTGTTCATCGACGACCCCGCTGTCGTCTCTGCGGGCGTGGAGTTCCTGCGCATCATCGGCCCCTTCCTCGCCTTCTTCGGCGGCCTGATGGTCGTGCAGGGCGGGTTCCGGGGCGCGGGCGACACCCGGACCGCGATGGCGCTGTCGGTCCTCTCGCGGTGGGTTCTGCGTATCCCGGTCGCGCTGGTGTTAGCCTACTCGTGGTCGATTTCCGCGCTCGGCGTCCCGCTCTCGGGGTGGGCGTGGGGCGTCGAGGGTCTCTGGTGGGCGTGGTCGTTCTCCGCGATTGGGTCGTTCGTCGTCGGCGTGGCGTGGTTCAGCCTCGGTCGGTGGCAGAAAGGCGTCGTAGAGAAAGAACCGACGGCCTCGCCGGGAGACTGAGCGACGTTCCGGAGGGCAACAAATGAAATTTGTTGAAATAGGAAAACAATTCCTAACCACTTGTATCGGTAGCTCCACGCGAGGCCTCTCGCTTCCAACAGCCTATTATGGGACCTCGCCGAGGTTTCCAACGATGGACGCACGAACGAGGAGCACGCGACTTCGACGCCGGTGGGCCGAACTCGACCGCGGGTGGCAGGCGGTCGTCCTCGGCTACCTCGCGGTCGGCGTGGTCGCTCTCGTAGTCTAACTCGATGGCAGGGTTCCGGCGACTCCTCCCCGGTCTCGCGCTCCTGATAGCCGTCGGTGCAGTCGGCGAGGCCGTCGGCGCGGTCACGCCGCTGAACTCGCTCGTCGTCGCAATCGCGCTCGGGATTCTGGTCGCCAACGTCGCGGGAGTTCCGGCGGCCTGCCGACCGGGCGTCGCCACCCAGAAGCTCTGGCTCGAAGTCGGCATCGTACTGATGGGCGCTCGCATCGCGCTCGATTCCGTCCTCGCCGCGGGTCTCCCGCTCCTGCTGTCGGTGGTCGGCATCGTCGCGTTCACCATCGCCGTCGCCGAAGGCCTCTCGCGCAGTCTGTTCGGTCTCCAGCGCCGCCTCGGGTCCCTGCTGGCGGCGGGCGCGAGCATCTGCGGCGTCTCGGCGGTGGTCGCCATCGCCGGGACCGTCCGGGCCGACGAGGACCAAATCGCCTACGCCACCAGCGCCATCCTGCTGTTCGACGCGCTCACGCTGTTCGCCTATCCCGTTGTCGGGCAACTCCTCGGACTCTCCGGGCAGGTCTTCGGCATCTGGGCCGGCCTGAGCATGTTCAGCACCGGCCCGGTGACGGCCGCGGGGTTCGCCTACTCCGAGGCGGCCGGCCAGTGGGCCACGCTGACGAAACTCACGCGCAACGTCCTGCTGGGTGCGGTCGTCCTCGCCTACTCGGTGGCCTACACCGGCACTGCCGGTTCCGACTCGGCGTTCGACGCCCCCGGCCGGACCCTCCGGGAACTCTGGCAGGGGTTCCCCAAGTTCGTCCTCGGGTTCGTCTCGGTGATGGTGCTTGCGTCCAGCGGGGTGCTCTCTCCGGCCGAAATCGACGCTCTCACGCGCGCCTATCACTATTTATTCCTCGTCGCGTTCGCCGGTCTCGGCCTCGACATCGACGCTCGGGACCTCCGCCGGACCGGCGCGGGACCGGTCGGACTACTGTTCGTCACGCTCGTCGTCGTCAGTGCAGTGTCGCTAGTCGGGGTTCGGTTCCTGTTCTGAGGACGAGAGTTTAAGCCTGAAGCCGGGACGAACCCCTCGCGTGACCTGAGACCCGTCCCGAGGAGTCTCGGCGGGAGCGCGGCGCGCTCCTCGGGGTCGAAGCAACCAAAACTTGCGCCGCCTGTTCGCCTACTCGTCCAGTCGCTCGCGGAGCATCTGGTTCACCGAACCGGGGTCGGCGCTCCCGCCGGTCTTCTGCATGACCTGCCCGACGAGGAAGTTGAGCGCGCCGCCTTCGCCGGTGTGGTAGTCTTCCACGGCGTCGGGGTTCTCCTCGATGGCCTCGGTGACGGCACCCTCGACTTCGCCCTCGTCGGCCTTGCCCAGCCCCTCGCGGTCGATGACCGTCTCGGGGTCGTCGCCCTCGTCCAGCATCTCGCGGAGGACGACCTCCTCGGCGTTCTTCGTGGTAATCTCGTCTTCGGCGACGAGTTCGACGAGGTGCTTGAACTCGCCGAGGCGACCCTCAACGTCGGTAATCTCCATGTCGCGGTAGTTGAGTTCGCCCAGCAGGTTGTCGGCGACCCACGTCGCGGCGAGGTCGGGGGCGTACTCGCTGGCCACGTCCTCGTAGAAGTCCGCGACCTGCTTGGTGGAGGTGAGTTTGCTGGCGGCCTCCTCGCTCAGGTCGTACTCGTCGCGGAACCGCTCGCGCCGGGCGTCCGGTAGCTCGGGGATGTCGAGTTTCTGCTTCCAGTCGCTGACTTGGAGCGGCGGCAGGTCGGCCTCCCGGAAGTAGCGGTAGTCTTTCTCCTCTTCCTTCGACCGCATCGAGACGGTGATGCCACGGGACTCGTCCCAGTGGCGGGTCTCCTGTTCGACTTCTCGGCCGCGCTTGACCGCGTTCTTCTGGCGTTGGGCCTCGTAGGACAGGGCTTTCTCCGCACCCTTGTGGCTAGAGATGTTCTTGACCTCGGTCCGGTTGGCCGATTCGAGGGCCTCGTCGCTAATCTCGCCGTCGTCGCCGATTTCGTCGGCGTCCACGACGCTGAGGTTGGCGTCGATGCGGAGGCTCCCGTCGCGCTGGCTATCGAACACGCCGAGGTATTCCAGCACTTCTTCGAGTTTGGCGAGGAAGGCCCGGACCTCCTCGGAGCCACGGAAGTCGGGTTCGGTCACGATTTCCATCAGCGGGACGCCCGCTCGGTTGTAGTTGACCAGCGTGTACTCGGCGGTGTCGATGCTCCCGCCGGCGTGCTGGAGGCTTCCGGGGTCCTCTTCGAGGTGGGCGCGCTGGATGCCGACGGTCCGGCGCTCGCCCTCGACTTCGACCGCCAGTTCGCCGTCCTGACAGACAGGAGCGTCGTACTGGGTAATCTGGAACCCCTTGGGCAGGTCGGGGTAGAAGTAGTTCTTCCGGTGGAAGGTCGTCTCCTCGGGGATGTCGGCGTCGATGGCCTTGCCGACCTTGACCGCGGATTCGACCGCGCCCTCGTTCAGCACCGGGAGCGCGCCGGGCAGGCCGAGACACACCGGGCAGGTGTGGGTGTTTGGCTCGGCGTCGGCCACGTCGGTCGAACACCCGCAGAAGATTTTCGTGTCCGTCTCGAGTTGCACGTGGACCTCCAGACCGATGACGACGGCGAGGTCCGATTGCTGGACAGCCTGTGCAGTCATTACGCCCCAGTTTGCGGCCGGGCCGCTAAAGACTAACGAACGACGGTTCAGCAGGGTTCATTACCTCCGAGCGTTCAGGTGGTGAAAACGTGAAGGTCCGGACGAAGTTCGCGGTGCTGATGGTGGTCGTCACGCTGGTCCTCAGCGGCGTGGTCTACGGCCAACTCGAACTGGCAAAAGACCGGTCCATCTCGGGGATGCAGGAGAACGTGGACCAGACGGCGGCCCAGACTGCCGAGCAAATCGACGCCCAGATTCGCCAAGAGAAGAACTACGTCGGGTTCTACGCCTCGCGCCCGGCGGCGAGCGACTTCAACCGGTCCGGCGAGTTCTTGGACAGGCTTCTGACGAACCCGCACCTGTTCGCCGCGCAGGTGGTCGCGGCCAACGGCACCGTGGTCGATTTCCGGGGCGACATCTCGCCCGAGGTCCGCGACGAGACCATCGGCAAGGACCTCAGCACCCGGACCTACGTGAGCAAGACCGCCGAAACCGGCGAAATCCACGTCACCGACCCCGAGCGCGTTGCGGGGACCGACCAGCACATCGTCGTCGTCAGCGCGCCGATTTTCGAGGACGGCGAGATAACCGGCGTCCTCGCGGCGGCGCTCCCGGTCAACGAGTTCACCTTCCTCACCATGGTCAAGCCGCTGGAGACCGGGGTTCGGACCGTCTCGGTCCGGGCCGACGGCAAGGTTCTCCACGAGTCGCAGGCCGCCTTCGACGAGAGCGTTTCGAGCAGTGCGACTGTCTCCTCGACCGGGTGGACGGTCAGGGTGAGTCGGGACCGCTCGACCCTGAACGCCCGATTGCGAGAGGTCGCCGTCATGCAGGCGGCGAGTCTGGCGCTGGTGTTGTCGCTGGTCATCGCGCTGGCGGTCTGGGAGTACAACGCCAACATCCGGCAGGCAGAGAAACTGCTCGACGGGTTCAGCGCGCTCCGGGACGGCGACTACGACGAGTCGCCCGAACTCGCCTCGGGCGAGGAGTGGCACCAGATTCGGGAGGGGTTCGAGGACCTCGCCGACGCGCTGGCCGAGCGCGAGACGGAACTCCGGGAGCGCGAACAGCGTCTACAGGTGTTCAACCGCGTCCTGCGCCACAACGTGCGAAACGGCATGACCGTCGTGGTCAACTACGCCGAGTTCGTCGCCGACGAGGCCGACGACCAACAGGTCCGGCAGGCCGCCGAGAAAATCGCCACCCGAGGCTGGGACCTCGTGGACTTAAGCGAGAAGGCCCGCAGGGTCGGGTCGGCGATGGAGGGCGAGGAGTCCGGGCCGGTCGAGACCGACGTCTCCTCGGTCGCCGAAGATGCCGCTGAGGCGGTCCGCGACGACTACCCCGACGCCGACATCTCGGTCGAGGCCGACGACCAACCCTCTGCGCTGGCGGTTCCCGCCCTCGACGCCGCGGTCGAGAACCTCTGTGAGAACGCGGTCGAACACAATGACGACCCCTCGGTGTCGGTCTCTGTCGAGGAGGTCGCGGACGCAACCGGCGCTGACGCCGATGCTGACGACCCGCAGTGGGTCCGCGTCTCGGTCACAGACGACGGGTCGGGCATCCCGGAACACGAGCGGGCCGTCTTGACCGAGGGCGAGGAGACCGACCTCGAACACGGGAGCGGTCTGGGCCTGTGGCTAGTCCACTGGGTCGTGGAACGCTCCGGCGGTCGGCTTACCTTCGCCGAGAACGACCCGCAGGGGTCGGTCGTCAATATCGACTTACAGCCGGCAGAAAACTGACCGGGCTACTGGGTTCGCCAGATTGCCAGCAGGGTCGTCAGGAGCGCGAGGAGTCCCGCCGCGGCCCCGAGACCGGGAACGCTCGCGTTGGTGTTCCGACTGGTCGTGCTGTCGCCGACAGTCTCGGCGTCCTCGGTCAGTACTGGACTCGTGGCGTTGTTCCCCCGCACCGCTGACCCGTCCACCGCGATTTCCCCGACACGGAAGTCGTTGACGTAGACTTCGTAGGTGCCCGGTCGGGCCACCGTGCGCTCGAAGGTCGTCTGGCGCATCCCGCCCTCTGCGATGGTGAGTTGGCGGTCGGCGACCGTCTCACCGCCGAGAACGAGGTCCGCCGTGAAGGTCCCGTCGGCGTCGCCCTCGTTGGTGATGCGGACCTGCACTTCGAGCGCGTCGCCGACCGACAGCGTGGTGAGTTCGACCGTAGCGTCGGCAATCTCGAATTTGGGTCGCTGTTTTCCGGCCGCGAACTCCGAGAGGCCGGGCGAGTGAACTCGATAGACGTAGTGGTCCTCGGTGGTCTTCACCAGCGTCGTCGGGAGCGCGTTCCACGACTCGCCGTGGTAGCGGTACATGGCGATTTCGTCGCGCTCGGAGTCGTTCACCCGGTCTCGGTCCACGCGGAACCGGAAGGTGACGTTACTGATGTTCCGGTCGGCAATCGAGTGGCCCACGCTCAGGTACGCCAGCGGTTCGGTTCCGTTCGACAGGTCGCGGGTCGGCGTCTTGTCGGCTATCGGGGCCTCGCTGGCGGTCACGTCGAGCGAGAAACTCCCGTTCTTGGTCGGGGTGACGTTGACCGACGAGAACGCCACGTCGGACTCGTCGGCCGCCGTCTCCGAGACGTTCACCGACACCGAGTCGTTCGCGGTCGCGTTGGGCACGGTGACGTTCACGCTCGGGGCGCTGACGTTGGGTCCTCGGCCGGCGCGGTCGTTCCGGTTGCCGGGGTCGGTGGCGTTGCCCGGCGGACCGGTCGCGTTGCCGGAGAATCCTGTTCCGTTGCGAGGACCACCTGTTTCATTCCGAGGCATTCCGTTTCCATTGCCCGGCACGCCGGTTCCGTTGCCGGGCGGGCCAGTCCGGTTTTCGGGCGGACCGGGGTCGGCGGGTGGACCGGTTCGGTTCTCCGGCGGTCCGGCGTCTTCGGGTGGGCCGGTCTCGTTACCCGGTGGACCAGTCCCGTCCTCGGGCGGCCCGGTCTGGTTGCCCGGTGGTCCGGGTTCGCCGGGCGCATCGCTGTCGTTGCCCGGCGGACCGGGGTCTTCCGGCGGCCCGGTTTCATTTTCCGGTGGGCCGGTGTCGTCATCCGGCGGACCGGGGGTTTCGGGCGGACCGCCCCCGTCTCCGGGCGGGTCGCCGGGAACAGTCGTGTTCGGGGCGGAGGCAGTCGTTTCGTCACCCGGCGGGCCGCCCGGACCCGGTTCTGGGTCGGGCGTCTCGGTCGGTCTAGGTGGGCCGGTCGGCGTCCTTCGGACCGAGGAGTTCGCCCGGTCGTCGCCACCGACGACGAGTGGGTTCTCGGCTAGCGACGGGGCCTCCTCGGCCGAACTGTCAGTTTCGGCGAACACGACGCCGACTCCGGGCCCGACGCTGGCGGCGACGAGGAGAACGGCGGTAAGAACCGCGAGCGCGTGGCTAATACCCGAGAGACGAAGCCACGGCTTCCGTCCGTTTCCCCGAGTCATCTGCTTGAAGTGGCTAATTTCTCTGGCGGTGAGAACTTATATTCACCGGATACCGTCGCTGAAGCGTGGGAATCGCACCCACGACACCTCTGGTAAAATTATATACATTTGTCTGACGCACGTTTTATGGTCCTGCCGTGGCCCAACACGGACATGAACGACCAAGACGAGCGCGTCGAGGAACTCGAATCGAAAGTCGAGCGACTCGAAGCCACGGTGAAAGGACTGACCGAGGAGTTGGTGGAGGTCCACGACCGACTCGAAACCCTCGAAAGTGAGGCGACCGATTCGCGGCCGGCGAAATCGTCGGAATCGAAGGCTACGACCGCCCGAGACGACGAAAGCGAGGAAAGCGATGATGCTAAAAGCCAAGAGTCCCAGGAGGAAGACGAGACGGGGGGAGATTCCGAGTTGGGCGACGACATCATCGTCGCGTAACGGGGTCCCCGCGTACGAGCAACCATGCACATCAAAAAGCTCGTCTTGGATAACTTCAAGAGCTTCGGACGGCGGACCGAAATCCCGTTCTACGAGGATTTCACGACTGTTTCGGGTCCGAATGGCTCGGGGAAAAGCAACATCATCGACAGCGTGCTGTTCGCCTTGGGTCTCGCCCGAACCCGAGGCATCCGCGCGGAGAAACTGACCGACCTCATCTACAATCCCGGCCACGCCGACGGGAGCGAGGAGCAGGGCGGGACGCGAGAGGCCAGCGTCGAAGTCGTGTTGGACAACACCGACGGCGTGGTGGACCGCGCGCAGGTCGTCAACGCCGCAGGCTCGGATAACGTCGGCGATGTCGAAGAAATCACCATCAAGCGCCGGGTCAAGGAGACCGACGACAACTACTATTCGTACTACTACCTCAACGGGCGCTCGGTCAACCTCTCGGACATCCAAGACCTGTTGGCGCAGGCCGGGGTGACGCCGGAGGGGTACAACGTCGTCATGCAGGGCGACGTGACCGAGATTATCAACATGACGCCCCACGAGCGTCGCCAAATCATCGATGAAATCGCGGGCGTCGCCGAGTTCGACGCCAAGAAAGACGACGCCCTCGAAGAACTGGAGACGGTCAAAGAGCGCATCAGCGAGGCCGAACTCCGCATCGGCGAGAAGCAGGACCGCCTCGACCAGTTGGCCGACGAGCGAGAGACCGCCCTCGAATATCAAGGCCTGCGCGACGAAAAACAGGAGTACGAGGGCCACCTCAAGGCCGCCGAGTTAGAGGAGAAACGAGAGGACCTCGCGCACACGCGAGACGACATCGAAGACCGAGAGGCGGAACTCGCCGACCTGCAAGCCGAACTTGACGAAAAGCAGGGCAAGGTCATCCGCCTCGAAGACGAGTTGGAGGAACTCAACGCCGAAATCGAGCGCAAGGGCGAGGACGAACAACTCCGCATCAAGAGCGAAATCGAGGAGGTCAAAGGCGAAATCTCCCGGTTGGAAGACGCCATCGAGTCGGCCGAGGAGAAGATTCAGGACGCCGAGAACACCCGCCGACAGGCGTTCGTGGAAATCGACCGCAAGCAGGAGGACGTAGACGAGTTCGAAAGCGACATCCGCGACATCAAAATCGAGAAGTCCTCCGTGAAGGCCGACATCCAGCAGAAGGAGGCCGAGTTGGAGGAGGTCGAGGCCGAAATCGAGGCCATCGACACCGAGTACGACGAGGTGAAAGCCGAGTTGGCCGAGAAGAAGGAACTGCTGGAAGACGAGAAAAGCGAGAAAAACGACCTCCAGCGCGAGAAGGACCGCCTGCTGGACGAGGCCCGCCGCCGGTCGAACGCCGAGAGCGAGAAGGAAGCCGAGTTGGACGACGCCCGCGAGCGGATTCCCGAGTTGGAGGCCAAACTGGACGACTTGGACGACGAGTTGTCCAAGGCCGAGCGCAACCGCGCCCAGATAGACGACGTGGTTGAGGACCTGAAACAGGAGAAGCGCGAACTCCAAGACGACCTCGATTCGGTCGAGGACGAGATTCAGGCCAAACAGCAGGAGTACGCCGAACTCGAAGCCAAGGCGGGCCAGAGCGGCGACTCGTCGTATGGCCGCGCAGTCTCGACCATTCTGAACGCCGACAAGCAGGGTGTCCACGGAACGGTCGCCCAGTTGGGCGGCGTCAACCAGAAGTACGCGACTGCCTGTGAGACCGCCGCGGGCGGCCGGATGGCCCACGTCGTGGTGGACGACGACGGCGTGGGTCAGTCGTGCATCGAGTACCTCAAATCCCGGAACGCCGGGCGGGCGACCTTCCTGCCGATGACCGAGATGCACGACCGGAACCTGCCCAGCGCGCCCAGCATGCCCGGCGTGGTGGACTTCGCGTACAACTTGCTGGACTTCGACTCGCAGTACTCCGGGGTGTTCGCCTACGTGCTGGGCGACACGCTGGTCGTCGAAGACATGGAGACGGCCCGTGACCTGATGGGCGATTACCGACTCGTGACCCTCTCGGGCGAGTTGGTCGAAAAGAGCGGCGCGATGACCGGCGGGTCGAAATCCGGGTCGCGCTACTCCTTCTCGAAGTCCGGTGAGGGCCAACTGGAGCGCGTCGCCCAGCGAATCAACGAGTTGGAGGACGAGCGCAAGTCGGTCCGCGAGGACCTCCGAGACGTGGAGAGTCGGCTAGACGACGCTCGGGACCGCAAGAGCGACGCGACCGACCAAGTTCGGTCCATCGAGTCGGACATCGACCGGACCGGCGAGGAACTGGAGGAGGCCCGCGAGCGCATCGACGACCTCGAAGACGAACTGCTGGCGATGGAGGCCGAACGCGAGGCCGTCAACGAGCAGATGCAGGAGTTGGAAGACGAGATAGACGACCGCGAGGAGACCATCGCCGAAATCGAAGACGACATCGCGGACCTCGAAACCGAACTTGCCGACTCGCGCATTCCGGAACTCACCTCCGAGGCCGACGACATCGAGGCCGAAATCGACGAGTTCGAGGACAAGATGGACGAGTTGGACGGCGAACTCAACGAACTCCAACTGGAGAAACAGTACGCCGAGGACGCAATCGAGGACCTCCACGACGACATCGAGCAGGCCCAGAACAAGAAGGCCGACCAAGAGGAGCGAATCGAGGAACTGGAGGCCGAAATCGAAGACCAAGAGGGCCTCCTCGAACAGAAGCGCGAGGCGGTCGAAGAACTGGAGGACGAACTCGCCGACCTCAAAGACGACCGCAAGGACGTGAAGGCCGATCTCCGCGAGGCCCAGCAGGCCCGCGACGAGAAGAAGTCGGAGGTCGAGACGGTCGAGAATCGACTCGAAAGCCTCCGGCGGAGCGCCGACCGCCTCGAAGACGACATTTCGAAACTGGACGAACAGGTCGGCGACTACGACGCCGACGAGATTCCCGACTTGGGCGAAGTCGAGGAGAACATCGCGCGCCTCGAACGCCAGATGGAGGAGTTGGAACCGGTGAACATGCTGGCAATCGAGGAGTACGACGACGTGAAGGCCGATTTGGACGACCTCGAAGAACGCAAGTCGGTCCTCGTGGAGGAGCGCGAGGGAATCCGCGACCGAATCGACTCCTACGAGGACCAGAAACGGGCCACCTTCATGGACGCCTACGAGGCCATCGACGACCAGTTCCAGAACATCTTCGAGCGCCTCTCGAACGGGACCGGGGACCTTCACCTCGAAGACGACGAGGACCCCTTCGAAGGCGGCCTGACGATGAAGGCCCAACCGGGCGACAAGCCCATCCAGCGCCTCGACGCGATGTCGGGCGGCGAAAAGAGCCTGACAGCCCTCGCGTTCATCTTCGCCATCCAGCGGTACAACCCCGCGCCGTTCTACGCGCTGGACGAGGTTGACGCCTTCCTCGACGCCGCCAACGCCGAGCGCGTCGGCGAGATGGTGGACGAGTTGGCGGGCGACGCCCAGTTCATCGTGGTCTCGCACCGCTCGGCGATGATGGAGCGCTCGGAGCGCGCCATCGGCGTCACGATGCAGGGCGACAACGTGAGTACCGTGACCGGCATCCAGTTGGGCGACAGCGAGGAAGACGAGGTGCCCGCCGATGACTGAGCAGTCGTCCTCGGAAGACGATTTTTCGCTGAACATCGCGGGCCACGACGACGAGAAGCGACGGCGGAAAGCCGAGGCCGAGGCGTCGGACCCTTTCGGTGGCGACGCAGACGAGTCGGCCGCTGAAGACGACGGCGAGCAAGCCGAAGACGACAGTATCCTCGGCGAGGACGTAGACGTGGACGCCGACCCGGACGACGACGAGGCCGAACCCGTCGAACTCCTCGTCCAGTTGGCCGAGGAGGGCGAAATCGAACCGTGGGACATCGACATCGTGACGGTCACGGACAAGTTCCTCGACCGGTTGGACGAGGCCGACCTCCGGACCTCTGGTCGGGCGCTGTTTTACGCTAGCGTCCTCCTCCGGATGAAAAGCGACGCGATGCTGGCCGACGACGACGACGACGAACCCGACGAAGAGGAGGAGGTCCCGTGGGACGACTGGGACGCGCCGATGGCCGACGACGGCGACTTTTCGGGTCACGACCCGGTGGCCCAACTCGAAGACGAGATGGAGCGCCGACTGGAGCGCAAATCCGCCCGCGGGTCGCCCGAGACGCTGGACGAACTCGTCCGCGAACTCCGGGAGCGAGAGCGCGGGTCGTGGTGGAAGGAGTCTCGAAGCTACGACACCGCCGACTCGCCAAGCGGGTTCCAGCGCGGCACCCAGACGCTGGACTACCGGATGGACGACGACATGCGCGTGGACGAGGAACCCTCCGCGGACGACGTGACCGGCACGGCCCACGAGGAGGACATCGAGGCCGTCATCGACGACGTGCGCGAGGAACTCCGCGCCCACTACGACAAGGGCCGAACCGAGGTGCTGTACGCCGAAATCGAGACGATTGGCGGGTCGCGCATCCAGACCTTTCTCGCGCTCCTGTTTCTCTCCCACCGCGGGAGCGTCACCTTGGACCAAGACGACCTGTTCGGCGACCTCTGGGTCGTCGACGGCGAGGCCCCCGAGGACACCGACGAGTCCGAACCGCCCGAGGCGATAGCGGACTAACGCTCCGAGTTTGCCGTCGTCTCTCGGTCGGAGGAGGTCGGCGGCGACTCCCTGAGCGCCTCGAACTCGGTCACCAGCTCTTCGTGGTGCATCACCACATCGCTGGTCGTGACCATCCCGTGGAGTTCGCCGTCGGCGACCGGGAGGTGTTTGACGCCGTGTTCCTCCATCAGTTCGACGGCCTCGCGGACCGTGGCCGTCGGGCGAACCGTCACGACCGGACTGGTCATCACCTTCTTGACCGGTAGCTTGCTGAACGGCTTGTCCGTCGCCGCGCCGGCCTCCATCACGTCCGTCTGAGTGACGATTCCGACCGGGTTCCCCTCGGCGACGACGATGATACTCCCGACGCCGTACCGAATCATCCGCTTCGAAGCCTCTCGAATCGTTTCGGTCTCCGAGATGGCGATGACACTAGGAGTCATCAGTTCGCTGACTTGCATATCACTGTCCAGAAGCTGATAGTACGAATATCTGTTCCGCATTCCCAGTTAGAGAGAACGGAGACCGACGACTGGGCCTGCGGGTCGCAGTCCTGACTGCGACGGTGGCGACTTCGCTGAGTCGGTCAGTCCAGATACTCGCCGACGAACTCGTCCACTCGCTCCCGAGTCTCGTCCGGAATCGCATCGGTCGGCGTGTTGATGGTCCCCTCCAGCGCGTGGCCGCAGTCACACTCTCGCTCGTCGGGCATGTTCTCGATTGCGTGTTCCACGACTTCCTTGATGGCCTCCTCGTTCTCGGCGGCGTTGTCCAGCACCTCTTGGAGGGTCACTTCGCTGTCCTCTTTCCACACGTCGTAGTCGGTGACGCCCGTGATGGTGGCGTAGCACATCTCGGCCTCGCGGGCGAGTTTGGCCTCCGGAATCGTCGTCATGCCGATTACGTCCCAGCCTTGGTCGCGGTAGAACTCGCTTTCCGCGCGAGTCGAGTACTGTGGTCCCTCGATGCAGACGTAGGTGCCGCCCTGCTCCGAATCTGCATCGGTCGCGGTCTCACACGATTCGGAGAGGTGTTCGACCATGTGCGGGCAGTAGGGGTCCGCGAAGGGCATGTGGACCACGATGCCGTCGCCGAAGAAGGTCGAATCCCGGTGTTTGGTCCGGTCGAAAATCTGGTCGGGCACCAGCAGGCTCTGGGGCGGCAGGTCCTCGCGGAGGCTTCCGACCGCGTTGCTCGACAGCACGCGCTCGACGCCGACCTGCTTCAGCGCGTGGATGTTGGCCTTGTAGGGCGCGTTGGTCGGCGTGTGCTGGTGGTCCGGGCCGTGGCGCGGCAGGAAGGCGACTTCCTCGCCCGCCAACTCGCCGATAGTGACCGGCGCGCTCGGTTCGCCGAAGGGTGTCGAAACGTCCTCTTCGCGGGTGTTTTCGAGGGGCAGGGCCTCGTAGATGCCGCTTCCCCCGATGAAGCCAATCGTCATGGCCTACAGTCGTGTCGGTGGCTACTAAACGGCTATCCTTTCGGAACTGTCCGGTCGGTCACGTTCGCCACCGTTCATATCTTTCCCGCGACTGTTCGGACGGGAGTCGAGAGAAACCGAAAAGAAACGAAAGGGCCGCGCTCAGGCCTGCACGCCGTCGTCGTTCTCGACCAGTCGCCACGCCTCGCCGTCGTCTTCGAGGACTCCCCGGCGAACCATCTCGGTCAGCACTTCCTCCATGCGGTCGGGTTGGGCGATTTCCATCTCGATTCGCTCCACGTCGTGGAACTCGCTGAGGAGGTGGCGAATCTCCTCGGTGGTGAACGCCTCGCCCTCCGCCTTGTCCAGCACGCCACTGATGATGTCTATCATGTCCTCGATGAAGTTCCACGGGTAGACTATCCACGCCCACTCGTCCAGACGCTCGCCGATGTAGTCCGGTTCGAAGGAACTGGTCTGGAGAAGTTGGAGGGTGGCGGTCCGGACCTCGCCCGCGTCCCGGTCGGTGACGTACTCCTCGGCGCGTTCGATGGAACCGCCGGTGTCGGCGATGTCGTCGATGATGAGAACGTCCTTGCCCTCGACGCTCCCCTCGGGCATCGGGTAGCGGACTTCGGGTTCGTCGGATTTCTCGGCGGTGCCGACGTAATGCTCCATCTTGAGGCTGGTCAGGTCGTCCAGTCCGAGGAAGTCACAGATACATCGCCCGGCGAACCACCCGCCGCGGGCCAGCGCGACCACCACGTCCGGTTCGAAGGAGTCGCGCTTGACCTCGTCGCTCACGTCACGACAGAGACCGTAGATGTACTCCCAGTTCGTAATCGTACACTTGAACTCGTCGGGGAGTTCGCTCATATCACCTCGGGATTCGACGCCCTGCACACTTAACGGTTTACAGGTGGGTTTCACAGCGCACGAGGCGTTTCCGCGGACGCCCTACCTGACGCTCGGATACCGACGAACGCCGAGGTATGCCTGCTGTGGTTCGTACTCGCCGGTCCGGAGGAGGCGAAGCGCACACCCCGTCGCGTAGTGGTTGCCGTCTGCGACCGAGGGCGTCCCGGTCCCGCGCCGGAAGCAGACGATGCGCTCGGCCTCGGGCGTCCGGTCGGCGAGTCGGCGAATGTGGTCCACGTCGATGTCCTCGAACTGCCCCCGGAGGCCCGACTCCCGGATTCGGCGGGCCGCGCCGAGGATGGTCCCGTCGGGCGAGAGCTTTCGCCACGACTCGTCGCGGGGTCCCTCGATGACCCGGAGTCGCCGAAAGGTCTCCTCGTCGAACTCGGTCCGGTACCACGTCACCGGGTAGCGCCAGACGAACGCGGCCTGAAACGGTTGGTGGGCGAACAGCAGGCCGACGAGTTCCCAGTCGGGCGTCTCGTCGTCCAGTTGGTGGTCGAGGTCACCCTTTCGGCACTCGCGTTCGAGCCAACTCCGGACGACTTCGGTCTGTGGGACGCGCTCTCTCACGGCGACGGTGATACGCGAGAGGGGAGCAAAAAGCCCCGGACCGACGGCCGACCAACCAGTTCTAAACGTCTCGCGTTCGTCGGGGCGACCATGGAGACGTTACGCGCCCTTCAGGTAGACGCCTTCGCAGACGAACCGTTCGCCGGGAACGCGGCGGGAGTGGTCCCGGAGGCCGACGAGTTGACCGACGACCAGATGCAGGCCATCGCCAACGAACTGGCGGTCAGCGAGACGGCTTTCTTCCGCGAGAGCGACGAGGCCGACCGCAGAGTCCGGTACTTCACGCCGACGACCGAGGTGGACCTCTGCGGCCACGCGACGATTGCGTCCCACGCCCACCTGCTCGAAGACGGTGCTATCGACCCCGGCACTCACAGTCTCGAAACCAACGTCGGACTCCTCGAAATCGAGGTCACCGAGGACGGCACGATTTGGATGACCCAAGACGACCCCGAGATTCGGCGGGTGGACCTCGACTACGAGCGGGTCGCCGACGCGCTCGGCATCGACCACGCCGCGATGGAGGACGTGGGCGCTGACCTCCCGCTGGCGGTGTCCTCGACCGGTCTGCCCTTCCTCGTGGTCCCCGTCAACTTCCTCGAACACCTCTCGGCGATGGACCCCGATTTCGGAAAAATCGAGGCCATCACCGAGGAGGTGGACGCCACCGGCATCTACGCCTTCAGTTTCGACGCGCTCGGCGTCGATTCGACGCTCCACGGGCGGATGTTCGCGCCCGGCGCAGGAGTCCCCGAGGACCCCGTGACCGGCACCGCCAGCGGCGCGACGGGGGCCTACCTCCGGGAGTTCCGGGCGTTCGACGACGAAGGCGTTCCGGACGAGATGGTCTTCGAGCAGGGCCACTTCGTGGACCGACCGGGCCACGTCCGGGTCCGAATCGGCGAGGAGGTCCGCGTCGGCGGACGGGCCGCCACCGCCCTCGACGGCGAACTGCGCGTCCCGGAGACCGACGACGGCGACGACATCATCGAGGCCTGAGTCTTCGGAGTCGTTTATACGCAATTCTTGACGTTGCTTAAGGAAACAAAATTGGTTCTTTCAGGATTGCTCCTCTATCTCTGCAGTCGGCGCGCGTTGGTGCGGCCGTCCGGCCGCACCTCGCGTGCGAGGGACGAGGGAGCATAGCGACCGAGGAGGTTGGGGAGGTGTGAGGTCCGCGGTAGCGGTGGCGGCCGGGCGGTGGGGCAGACGGCGTTGTTCACGCCTGACGCTAGTTTTCCGATTCTCTCGTTTTACCGAACACACCGCCCAATCCCGCTGTCCGGGTGGTGTACGGTTTGCGGTCGCGCTCTCCCGACCGCGTTTCGGAACCCGCCCGAAATCTACGACTGCTCGCCGAATTGGAACTCGTCGGCGGTGTCCTCGCGCTTGAGTTCCGAGACCTGCCGGCGGGTCTCGGAAACGTCCCGCTCGACGTCCGCGAGGCGGTCGTCCAGCACCGAGAGAATCTCGCTTTTGACCTTCTCGCTGTCGAAGCGTTCGCGCATTTGCTCCTCGACCGCCGCCGTAAACACTCGCACGAAGGCGGTGACGGTGCCGACGACCCAGACCACGACGCCCAGCGCCGCCAGCACGAGGCCCGGCGCGGCGGTCGTCAGCGCGCCCGAAAGGGCCGCGCCGCTCTGTAGTTGACTGTACGCGTCCGCGATGCCAAGCACGACGCCGCCACCGACCAACGTGCCGCCGAGGAGCGTGGCGATTCCGGCGAGGACCACGTAGTACACTGCCCACCGAAGCGAACGACTCGCGTCCATGGGTGACTGCCACGAACGCCGGGATATAAACTCACCCGTTTTCGTGTCGGTTCGAGTGCAAAACCGGTCGGGAGTCGGTCTGCGCGTTCGCTCGATAGCCATAGTCGTCAGAACACCCCGAGGACGACCGCCGTGTCTGCGGGCCACCACCGGGTGCCTGAAAAGTAAATTCGGTTTCGAGTTATTATTCATTTCACGGGCCGGTCGGAACATTCTTTATTCGCCTTCTTGTTCTCTCACATGCACCAATGGCTGTACTCTGGCTGGACGAAATCACCGCGGACGACCTCGAACTGGTCGGCGGGAAAGGCGCGTCGCTGGGGGAACTCACGGGCGCTGGCCTGCCGGTTCCGTCGGGGTTCGTGGTTTCGGCCGGCACCTACCGCTCGTTCATCGAGGAGACCGGCATCGCCGAGGAACTATTCGAGGCCGTGGACGTTGACACCGAGGACTCCGCGGCGCTCGCCGAGGCGCAATCGCGGGCCAAGGAACTCGTGCTGGAAACCGAGATGCCCGACGACATCCGACAGGAGATTTACGACTCCTACGACGACTTGGGCGACGGCGAGGCGTTCGTCGCGGTTCGCTCGTCTGCGACCGCCGAGGACCTTCCGGACGCCTCCTTCGCCGGGCAACAGGAGACCTTCCTCAACGTCACCCGCGAGGACCTCGTGGACCGCGTGAAGCGATGCTGGGCCTCGCTGTTCACCCAGCGCGCTATCTACTACCGACAGGAGAAGGGCTTCGCCCACGACAAAGTGGACATCGCTGTCGTCGTCCAGCGCATGGTGGACGCCGAGAAGTCCGGCGTGATGTTCACCAGTCACCCCTCGACCGGCGACCCGCGAATCATCATCGAGGCCGCGTGGGGCCTCGGCGAGGCGGTCGTCTCGGGGTCGGTCTCGCCCGACAACTACGTCGTGGACCGCGAGACCGGCGCGGTGGACGAAGTGACCATCGCCGACAAGAAGACGATGATGGAGAAGGACGACGAGACCGGCGAGACGGTCGAACGCGAGGTCTCCGACGACCTGCGCGAGGCCCAAGTGCTGGACGAGCGCGACATCGAGCGCCTCGTTGAACTCGGCGAGCGCGTCGAAGACCACTACGAGACGCCCCAAGACGTCGAGTGGGCAATCGTTGACGGCGAGGTCTTCATGCTCCAGTCGAGACCCATCACGACCATCGACGACGGCGACGCCGAAATCGAGACCGACGCGAGCGGAACCAGTTCCGAGGGCATCGCCGACGGGAGCGGCGGCGTCGAGGCCGCCAGCGGCACAAGCGACGCCGGGGCGAGCGGCAACGGCGACGTGCTGGTCTCCGGTCTGGGCGCGAGTCCGGGCATCGCCTCGGGCGCGGTCCGAATCGTGGGTCAACTCGACCAACTCGACAAGGTGAGCGAGGGCGACATCATCGTCACCGAGATGACCACGCCCGACATGGTGCCCGCGATGAAGCGCGCCGCGGGCATCGTCACCGACGAGGGCGGGATGACCAGCCACGCCGCCATCGTCTCCCGTGAACTCGGCGTCCCCGCCGTCGTCGGGTGTACCGACGCCACGCCGACCCTGACCGACGACCAGCGAATCACCATCGACGGCGACAAGGGCACCATCACCGAGGGACGCAAGGAGACCAGCGCCGAGCGCGAACCCATCGAGGAGGCCCGGCCGAAGACCCCGGTCAAGCCCATGACCGCGACCGAGGTCAAGGTCAACGTCTCCATCCCCGAGGCCGCCGAGCGCGCCGCCGCGACCGGCGCAGACGGCGTGGGTCTCCTCCGGATGGAACACATGATTCTCTCGACCAACAAGACGCCCGCCAAGTACCTCGCCGACCACGGCGTCGATGCCTACGTCGGCGAAATCGTGGAGGGAATCCGCGGGGTCGCCGACGAGTTCTACCCCCGGCCGGTTCGGGTCCGAACCCTCGACGCGCCCACCGACGAGTTCCGCCAACTGCAGGGCGGCGACGACGAACCCGACGAACACAACCCGATGCTGGGCTACCGGGGCATCCGCCGGAGTCTGGACCGCCCGGACGTGTTCAAGCACGAACTCGAAGCGTTCGCCCGCCTCTACGAGATGGGCTACGACAACGTGGAAATCATGTTCCCGCTGGTCAACGACGCCGAGGACGTGCTGAAGGCGCGCAACCTGATGGAGGAGTCGGGCATCGACCCCGAGAAGCGAACGTGGGGCGTGATGATAGAGACGCCCGCCTCGGCGCTGGGCGTCGAGCAGATGGCCGAGCAGGGCATCGACTTCGCCTCGTTCGGCACCAACGACCTGACTCAGTACACCCTCGCGGTGGACCGGAACAACGGGAACGTCGCCGACCGGTTCGACGAACTCCACCCCTCGGTCCTGCAACTCATCAGCCAGACCATCGAGACCTGCCGGGAACACGACGTTGACACCTCTATCTGCGGACAGGCCGGGTCCAAACCCCAGATGGTACAGCATCTGGTCAACGAGGGCATCTCCTCGATTTCGGCCAACATCGACGCGGTTCGTGACGTGCAACACGAGGTCAAGCGCGTCGAGCAGAAACTCGTCCTCGATTCGGTGCGCTGAGGCCGGTTCCGACGAGGGATTCTTTTTCAGTTTTCGAGCGAGTAAGCGCCGGTTAGGTCGAATAAGCAGGTGCTAATCGCCAAAACGTCACCCCACGATACACGCTGTTTATGAGCGACGCGGGCGGAACGGGGAATAAATGGAGTCGGCCAGAGCCGCGCTCGTCGTCGCCGGACTGCTCGTCCTGTCGGGGTGTACCGGAAGCGCCTTCGGGCCGTCGGAGACGACCACGCCGACCGCCGAGACGCAGACGACCGCATCGCCGACTGCCGGGAACGGCACGGCGACGGCGACTGCATCGTCAGCCAGCACGTCGCAGGCTTCGGTGACGACGTTAGGGGCGAACACCACCACCGCCACCACCGCCACCACCGACTCGCTCCCGCCCGGCCTGAATCAGTCCGGCGTCGCGGACGCCGACGAGCTAGTCTCAGCCCACCAGCGCGCGCTCAACAACACCAGCTTCGGGTTCTGGTTCCGGGCGAACGTCTCGGTCGGACCGGCGAGTCAGTGGACTTACCAGCGCGGCGCGGTCGAAGCGGGCCTGTCGCCGCTGGTGGTCCGCTCGGAGAGTCTGCGCCAGTTCGACGGCGGGGCGACCCGCGTCTCGACCGACCTCTGGGCCAACGAGACCACGGTGGTCGTCCAGTACAGTCGGACGAACCGGACCGAACTCCGGCGGTACAACCGGACCGGCGAGAACCTCGCCGACGAAACGTGGGCGCACCTCCCGCGGGCAGACCTCGACTCGCAGGTGACCCAAGCGTGGCTCCTCGAACTCGCGCTGACCGCGGCCGACTACGACCTCGAACAAATCGAGGAGCGAGACGGTCGTCGGGTCGTCGTCCTCCGGTCGAGCGAGGCCGTCGCTGGCGCTAACTTCACAGACCTGAACGCCACCGTCGTGGTGGACGCCGAGGGCCGGGTCCACTCGCTCTCGCTGACCGCGGCCTACGACGAGGCCGACGAGAACCGGATTCACTACGAGTTCCAACTGACCGAGGTCGGGGCCTCCTCGGTCTCCCAGCCGCGGTGGGTGGACGCGGCGATTCCGCCGAGCGAGAGCGCGAACGCGACGACGGTCGGGGCCGAGGCGACGACCACCGAAGACGCCAACGCCACGACGACAACTGACTGAATCGAGTCTCCGCTGGGGGAGTCGCGCCAGTCGTGCTGTTCGTGGGTCCGCTCTCCCAGCATCGTATATCGTTCGTAAAGTATCGAAAATAGTAGTTATAGAAACGTATAGTTATCTTCGGTCTGTCTCCACCTGCTCCTATCGCCGCATCCGCCACGTTCAAGCCCTCCGGACGCAAGCGTGCGAACATGACACGCTCTGTCTGGCTCAAAGCCGACGACGCGGTCGGCGACTGGGACGCCCGCCGGAAGCGAATCACGGCGGGACTCGAAGCAGGGGTCGATTGGGTGCTGGTGGACGCCGAGGACGTGGGCCGAGTCCGGGAACTCGGCGACGTGAACGTCGCGGCGTTCACCGATGGCGACACCCGAGTAATCGACGAGGCTGAACCGCGGGCCGAACCCGACGCCTACGTCGTGGGCAAGGACGGAGAGGGCGACGGAACCGTGGACTTACCCGCGGACTTCTCCGGGTCGGCGGACCTCTCGACGCTCCGGCGCGACGACGACCGGGCCGACGGGGCCTACGTCCGCATCTTCAACGAGGGCTACGAGGAGTTCGCCGGGGCGGCGGCCCAAGAGGCCGACTACACTATCGTCGTCGGCGAGGACTGGACCATCATCCCGCTGGAAAATCTCATCGCCCGAATCGGCGACGAGACCGAACTCATCGCGGGCGTCACGACCGCCGAGGAGGCCGAAACCGCCTTCGAGACGCTGGAAATCGGGAGCGACGCGGTTCTGCTGGACACCGACGACCCAGACGAGATTCGCAAGACCGTCGAGGTCCGCGACGCCGCCGAGCGCGAGACCCTCGACCTCGACTGGGCCGAGGTCACGGCCATCGAGCGAACCGGGAGCGCCGACCGAGTGTGTGTCGATACGGGCAGTCTGATGGACCACGACGAAGGCATGCTGGTCGGGTCGATGTCCCGCGGTCTGTTCTTCGTCCACGCCGAGACGGCCGAATCGCCCTACGTGGCCTCGCGGCCCTTCCGGGTCAACGCCGGGGCGGTCCACGCCTACGTCCGGACCCCCGACGGCGGCACCAAGTACCTCTCGGAACTCAAGTCGGGCGACGAGGTGCAGGTCGTGGACACCGAGGGCCACACCCGCGAGGCCACCGTCGGCCGGGTCAAAATCGAGAAGCGTCCGATGTTCCGGGTCGAAGTCGAGTTCGGCGACGGCGATAGAGTCGAGACGCTCCTCCAGAACGCCGAGACCATCAAAGTCGCCACCAGCGAGGGACGGAAAGCGGTGACGGACCTCGAAGCGGGCGACGAACTCAAGGTCTACCGCGAGGGCGGCGCTCGTCACTTCGGCGAGGCAGTCGAAGAGAGCATCATCGAAAAGTAACCGACCGAACGTCGGCGACCCGGTTTACCGCGAAATCGCGTTGCCTTCCGTGGGGTTGTTCCCCTCGGAGGAGCCGTTGGGACCCTCGCGCTCGGGGAGGGGCGTCGTACACCACTGGCAGAAGTCGAGGTCCTCGTCCACCGGTCTCCCGCAGGCCGGGCACTGCTCGGCCTCGTCCTCCTCGGCGGGAGCGCGCTGGAGCGCCAGCCAGTAGGCGTCGATGGCGCTGAACAGTCGAACCACCCAGATGGGGAGCAGAGCCTCCAGCGGGAGGTCCTGCGTCGCCGCCATCGCCGCGTCGAACGCGCCGGACATGCTCGTGGCACTCCCGGTTTCGGGGAGCGGGACGAACAGCAGGACGGCGCTGACCGCGAACGCGAACCACATCGCCGAGCGAAGCCACTCCTTGATGTAGACGTGCCCGAGACCGGGCAGGAAGAAGGACAACACAGCGCCCAACCACGGACGCTTCTCGCTTTTCGTATGAGTCACTAGTCGGGGGTAGCCGAGCGACGTTAATAAATGCTGTCCCCGAACGCCGGCGCTGGACCTCAATATAGACGTTTTATTTTAAATCATCGACTAACTCGGCCAGCGTGGCGAGGTCGTACTGCCCCGGCGCGGTGGCCTCCTCGGGGCGGACTGGAGCGTAGCCGATTTTCGACCCGTAGAGCGGCGCGACCGCCCGCGAGTGGCGGCCCGCCTCGCCCATCGCCATCGTCGCCACCCGCGCCCCGGCCTCGGAGAACTCGTGGGTGACCGAAAGCAGGTCCAGTACGTCGCTCCGGTTCCGGGCGGTCACGGCGAGTTTGCCCACGTCGGCGCGGTCGGTCGCGGTTTCGAGGAGGTCCCGAAGTTCGGACTTCGGCGGCGTGCGCTCGAAGTCGTGGACCGAGGCCACGACCGTAGTGTCGGTCCGGCGCGCTCGCTCGGCGACGCGCTCGCCGTCGCCCTCGGTCAGCGACTGAAGTTCTATATCGACTGCGCCGACGCAGGCCAACTCGGCGGCCTCGGCAAGGTCGGCGAGACGAGCGTCGTCGTCCTCGGCCTCGCCGCCCTCCCACGCCGCGCGGTTGGTGGCGAGGACGGGCAGGTCGCCGTCGTAGTCGTCGAGCGCGGCGAGCGGGTCGTCCGCGAGGTCCATCCGGAACTCCACGGCGTCGGCGTGGTCGCGGGCCTCGGGTTCGGCGTCGAGGTCGGTGAGGCTGGCCGCGAGGACGAGCTCCTCGAAATTCATGTCCGGATGTGAGTGTGGGGCGTGGAAAAGTGTGTTCGTCGCGTCGGGTGGATTGCTCCGGTCGAGATTCGTTTCGTGACGAGGGTCGCACTGCAGAGGACTGTCGCGGTAGGGAGTCGGAGAAGCCATCTCCCGAACACCGGCGAGGTTGAGTCGGGCGTGGGCCGAGGCGTCATCGCACGGTACCGCAACCGCTCTGCTCCTCGTCCTCCCCAACCGCCTCACTCCTCCGCTTCGCTCCGTCGTTCGTCCCTCGCACGCAAGGCGCGGCGAGCGCCGCGCCACGCGCGCCGACCGCCGCGCCACGCGCGCCGACCGCAACGACTAGAGACACATCTGTAATTGCTAGACAATTAAATATAATCTACAAGTTATTGTATGTGTTTTTATAACCTAACTACATATGTCTAATACTCCGTGATACGTCGGACGAACGTTTAAATATCGAGACGCCCAACCCGAGAACGTGCTACTCACGGTCCAGACCCCTGCGAAGTCGAGGGCACGCCCCCGCGCTATGCGTATGCGCATGCGAAGCGACGCATAGCGTCGGGAGGACCCGCCCGGACCGTGGCGCGCGGCATTTTTGGGTGGTGAAACCCGGCCGTCCGGTCGAATCGCCAGCCAGTCAGTAATCCACAGACGACAGCATGTCCGAACACGGAAATCGGCGGGTTTTACACTCGCCACGGAGGATTGGATAGTATGAGCCACGACGACTTCCCGACGGAGCATCCGGCGGTGGTGACGTGCGGTCTGCCCTACGCCAACGGCGACCTGCACATCGGCCACCTCCGGACGTACATCAGCGGCGACGCCTACGCTCGCGCACTGGAGAAGTTAGGTCAGCAGACCGCATTCGTCTCCGGGTCCGACATGCACGGGACCCCGGTGGCGGTCAACGCCGAGAAGCAGGGCGTCTCCCCCGAGGAGTTCGCGCTGGAACACCACGAGAAGTACGCCGAGACCTTCCCGCAGTTCAACGTCGAGTTCGACAACTACGGCCACACCCACGACGAGACCAACACCGAACTCACCCAAGAGTTCGTCCGGTCGTGGGTCGAAAACGACCACGTGTTCGAGAAGGAGATTCAGGTGGCGTGGGACCCCGAGGCCGACACGCCCCTGCCCGACCGCTACGTCGAGGGCACCTGTCCCTACTGCGGTGCCAAGGCCCGCGGCGACGAGTGCGACGAGGGGTGTCAGCGCCACCTCGAACCCGGCGAAATCGAAAATCCCGTCAGCACCATCACCGGCAACCCCGCCGAGTACCGGACGCGGGAACACAAGTTCCTGCGCCTCTCGGACTTTCAGGAGTACCTCGCCGGGTTCATCGACCGCCTCGAAGGCACCAGCAACGCCCGAAACCAGCCCAAAGAGTGGATAGAGGGCGAACTACAGGACCTCTGTATCACCCGCGATATGGACTGGGGCATCGACTACCCCGGCGATGGCGAAGGCGGCGAGGAGAAAGAAGACCTCGTCCTCTACGTCTGGGTTGACGCCCCCATCGAGTACGTCGCCTCCACGAAGCAGTACACCGAGCGCGTCGGTGCCGACGAGTACGACTGGGAGGAGGTCTGGAAGGACGGTGCCCCGGATGCTGGCGCACCCGACGAGACCGACGACGAGGCGTGGGAATCAGCAGACACGGGCGAAATCGTCCACGTCATCGGTAGAGACATCATCCAGCACCACACCGTCTTCTGGCCCTCGATGCTCCGGGGCGCGGGCTACAACGAACCCCGGTCGGTCATGGCCAGCGGCTTCGTCAACCTCGACGGACAGGCGTTCTCGACCAGTCGCAACCGCGCGGTCTGGGCCGACGACTACCTCGACGAGGGCTTCCACCCGGACCTCGTGCGCTACTACCTGACCACGACCGGGGGCTTCCAGCAGGACGTGGACTTCTCGTGGGAGAAGTTCCAAGAGCGCGTGAACGGCGAGTTGGTCGGCACGCTCGGCAACTTCGCCTACCGAAGCCTGCTGTTCTCTGCGCGGAACTACGACGGTGCCCCGGACGCCGAAACCTCCGAGGAGGTCGCCGACCGAATCGAGGAGGCCATCGCGGACTTCGAGCAGGCGGTCAACGACTACTCGCTCAAGAACGCCGGTGACGCCGCGGTGGCGCTGGCCGGGTTCGGCAACGAGTACATCCAGCGCAACGAACCGTGGAACCTCACGGGTGACGAACCGGAACGCGCAGAGCAGGTCATCTACGACTGCGTGCAGATTGCCAAAGCCGTCGCGGTCCTCTCCGCGCCGGTCCTGCCCGACAAGGCCCAGACGCTCTGGACCCAACTCGGCGAGGACGGGTCGGTCCACGACGCGAACCTCGACGCCTGCCTCCAGTCGCCGCCGGGCGAGTTCGGCGAACCCGACGAACTGTTCGAGAAAATCGAGGACGAGCGCGTCGAACAACTCAACGAGAAGCTTCAGGAGCGAATCGAAGCGGCTACGGACGACAGCGACGAAGACGAATCCGACACCATGAGCGACACCGACATCGAACCCATCGCCGAGGACCGCATCAGCTTCGAAGACTTCCAAAATCTCGACATCCGCGTCGGCGAAATCGAAGTCGCCGAACCCATCGAGGGGGCCGACGACCTCGCACGCCTCGAAGTGGACATCGGGACCGAGACTCGCCAAATCGTCGCGGGCATCAAGCAACTCCACGACCTCGACTCCCTGCCGGGCACGAAAGTCGTCGTCGTGGCGAACCTCGAACAGGCCGAACTGTTCGGCGTCGAGTCCAACGGGATGGTGCTGGCGGCCGGCGAGGAGGCCGACCTGCTGACGACCCACGACGACAGCGCGCCGGGCACGAAGGTCAAGTAACTGACTGCCGACTGCGCAGACGCTACGTCGGCGGTCCGAAGGCAACTCAGCAGTATATTTATATACCTTCGCCGTCGTATCGACGAACGGTGCCAACGACGTAACCAGTCGGGAGAAAAGCCACTGTACTGGATTTCCAGTTCACGCCGCTCTCCGCGACGGGGCGTCATTCTCTCACGTTTTCACCGCTTTCGAGATGCGTCACGCGGTATCCGATGCCGAAAAATGGGTGTCCGAAAACCATCATCGGAGAGTGTTCGTCTCCTCAGGTGGTTCGCGGACGATACTGGAAGTTCGTATCAGCGGCCGACTATCCCGTCAGCATGAATACCAACTTCCCGACGTTCAGTAGGAACCGGGCGACGAGGTTTGCGTACTGCAGGAACCGACCAATCTTAGTCGTCGGTTCAGACTCGTCGTCGTTCCTGTCGGTGTTGGGCGTCATTCTCTCGGCCTCGCTGGAAGGTTACTGGTGCCAACCTCGCTTCCAGCATATCGATGATTTCACCTTACACATTAAAATTACGCGAATATACCGTGAGACGGGATTATAGACTATTCTACACCTTCGATAATTACAAACAGGAAAAGACCGAACTCACAGGTCGTCCACGACCTGCGCCAACTCCTCGGTCGGAATAATCTCCATCGTCTGGGCGTCTAACCCGTGGCGCTCTAAGGCGACCCCGGCTTGATACGCCGCATCCCGGTCGGGCGCTTCCATCACGACCAGAAAGTCGTACTCGCCGAGGATAGCGTAGGTGTGTTTCAGGTCGGCGTTCTGGTCTTCGAGGTCCGAGCGAATGTCTCCCCAGACCGAGGTGAGTTCTTGGGCGTTCTGGAAGTCAGTTCGAACGTCCACGAGGGAAGCGTACTCGGGCATATCTATTCCATTCGGGAGCGATGCAATAAGGGGATTGCGGCCACGTGAACAACTCGTCGGCGAGTGAATTTCGGGGCAATGACCGTGGGTTTTTGGGTGGGTCGGGCGTACCCGCCGGTATGAGAAACGCCAAAATCGTCTGTACGCTGGGACCGGCCTCCGAGTCCCGACGTACCATCCGCGAGTTGGCCGACGCCGGAATGACCGTCGCCAGACTCAACGCCAGTCACGGCACCCGAGAGGACCGCGCCGAAATCATCGGCCACGTCCGAGACGTGGACGAGACCACCGCCGACCCCCTCGCGGTGATGATGGACCTCCAAGGCCCGGAGATTCGGACCGCCGAGACCGACGAGTCGGTCCACCTCGAAACCGGTTCGACCGTCCGGTTCGTCAAGGGCGACACCACGACTCCCGAGGAGGTCGGCCTAAGTTACGCCATCACCAACGTCGAACCCGGCGACACCATTCTCTTGGACGACGGCCGAATCGAAACGACCGTCGAGGAGGTTGAAGGAAGCGGCGGGGATGGCGTGGTCGTCGCCAACGTCGTGAGCGGCGGCGACCTGAGCAGTCGCAAGGGCGTCAACATCCCGGGCGTGGATTTGGACCTCGACGTGGTGACCGAGAAGGACCGCAAGGACCTCGAACTCGCCGCCGAGAAGGATGCCGACTTCGTGGCCGCGAGTTTCGTCCGGAGCGCCGCCGACGTACTGGAGGTCAGCGAGGTGCTAGAGGAACTGGGCGCGGACATCCCCATCGTCGCCAAAATCGAGCGCCGAGGAGCGGTCGAGAATCTGGACGAAATCGTGGAATCGGCCTACGGCGTCATGGTCGCCCGCGGCGACTTGGGCGTCGAGTGCCCGCTCGAAGACGTGCCGATGATTCAGAAGCGCATCATCCGCAAGTGCCAGCAGACCGGCACGCCGGTCATCACCGCGACCGAGATGCTGGACTCGATGGTCCACGCCCGGCGGCCCACCCGCGCCGAGGCCTCGGACGTTGCCAACGCGGTGCTGGACGGCACTGACGGCGTGATGCTGTCGGGCGAGACCGCAATCGGCGACGACCCGGTGCGCGTCGTGGAGACGATGGACCGCATCGTCCGCGAAGTCGAAGGAAGCGGCGAGTACGACGAGATTCGGGAGCAACGGGTTCCGTCTGCGGACGACGCCCGGACCGAAGCCCTCGCACGGTCGGCCCGGTATCTGGCCCGAGACATCGGCGCGTCAGCCATCGTGGCGGCCTCCGAATCCGGGTACACCGCGCTCAAGGTGGCCAAGTTCCGGCCACAGGTCCCGGTCGTCGCCACCACGCCCAACGACAAGGTGCGCAGACAACTCGCGCTGACGTGGGGCGTCAACGCCCAGTACACGCCGCTCTCCTCGGGCGTGGACAACGTCATCGAGGACGCGGTGCAGGCGGCGCTCGACGCCGACGTGGCCGACAGCGGCGACACCGTGGTCGTCCTCTCGGGGATGATGTCCGAACTGGAGGGGACCAGCACGACGAACACGCTCAAAGTCCACGTCGCGGCCGAGACGATTGCGACGGGCCGGAGCGTCGTTCGGGGCCGAATCGCCGCGCCGGTCGCCCGGACTGACAGCGGGGACCTCTCGGACGTGGCCGACGGGTCGGTGCTGGCCATCGAACCCGAGTTCGACGGCGAGTTCACGGGCGACGCCTCGAAACTCGTCGGCATCGTGGACGCCCGGCCGGGGATGACGGGCTACCCCGCGATGGTTGCGCGGGAACTCGAAATCCCGATGGTCAGCGGCGCGCCGCTGAACCCCTCCATCCGGGACGGCGACGTGGTGACCCTCGACGCCGAGCGCGGCGTTGTCTACGAGGGCGACGTGACCCACGCCGACCGACCGTAACCGGCGATTCTGGGTTTTGGGACTTCGATTTTCGGCCTTCGATTTTCGGCGGTTGCTCGCGCTCGGTGCGACAAACCACGAGGATGCGCTCGGGTGGAGCAATCCACCGGCAAACGCTCGGTGAACCAGCCGACGGGTGGGATGAAGGGGCCGCCCGGTCGCGTTCATCGTAGTCGCTGGCCGGGCCAGTATTCGGCGCGGGCGGTGTCTCGCCGAACGCAGAGAGGCGATGGCTCGGAAGACGCGGGTTGTCTTCCGGTGCTGAGAGCGCCGAATATCCCGGCCAGCGACCGCGACCGGGCGGGGGCTTCAAGAAGTGTTCACAGTCACGGCTCTGCTCGCAATCGGTAAACGGTTCGGAGCGAGCGCGTGTCCTGTTTCTCCGAACAAAGAAACAAATATCTGTCCTAAGTGAAGATTTTTACACCTTAGAGAAACACAGAATAACTTCCAAAAGGAGAGAGAGTTACGCCGCGAGGAGAACCACCCGACCGAAGACGAACAGCATCGTGGCGACGCCGAGGACCACGAAGGCGGCGTTTTCGAGCGTCGGGGACCCCGGTTCCAGCGGGTCCAGCTCCTCGCGCTCTTTCGGTTCGTAGCCGTCTTCGCCGACCTCGTCGGTGTCGTATTTCCAGTCCGACATGCGCCCGAGTACGGGTCCCACCGGCAAAAGGGTTGGCGACGAGTGGAGGTGTGTAGATACGTCACGGAAACAGTAACGAGGCTCTCGAAAGCTCTTGTGCTTGGAACCGTCGGGACAGCAATGTCCTCGAAAGCCCTCGCGCGGTTCGCGGTCGCTCCGGCGGATATTCTGCGCTCTCCGCACCGCCCGCGCAGAATAGGGCCACCGGAGACGACCACGCAAACGCGAACCCCGCTCGCCCTTTCATTCCTCCGAGGCGGCATTTGCTCCACCGGCCGGAACCCGGCGGTTAGTTCACTGCCCGGAATCCGTGGGTCGGTGCGCGATGGCGACCTCATCGCTTCGACAGACTGCAAAACGTTAACCGGTCCGAATCCCAAGACGTTGGTATGGCACCGCTGTTGGACTCGCTCCCGCTGTTGCTTCTCGTCGCTGGCATCGGCCTCGCCATCGCCGAGGCCCTGATTCCGGGCGCGCACTTCATCGTCCTCGGCGTCGCGCTCGTCCTCGCGGGGTTGGTCGGGATGCTCCTCGGGCCGCTGGCGTCGCCGCTCGTGTTGGCCGCGCTGGTGTTAGGATTCGGTGCGGTCTCGCTGTACGCCTACCGCGAACTCGACCTGTACGGCGGGAAGGGCGTCGCTCGGACCCGCGACTCCGACTCGCTCAAGGGTCAAACCGGTCGCGTCACCGAGCGCGTCTCGCCCCAAGACGGACAAATCAAACTCCACGAAGGCGGCTTCAACCCCTACTACGCCGCCCGGAGCGTCCGCGACGAGATACCCGAGGGGACCGAGGTCATGGTCGTGGACCCCGGCGGCGGCAACGTCGTCACCGTTGAGGCCTTAGAGGCAATCGAGGACCCAATCGACCGGGAACTGGCGAAGGGCCGCGACGACGAGGCGGTCGGCAGTCCCGAACCGGAGCGGGAGACCGACACCGAGGAAATCTAGTCATTCACGGCGCTGTCCGCCGAATGACAAAATTTCGTCGCGTCCACAACGACAGTGAGGGGAAGGCTTAACACGTATTCTTGCTAACAGTCGGAGTATGTTGGTTCCACTACAGGCCGCCCCGGTTGGCGGTTTCACGGTCGTCGCGCTGTTGATTCTGGCGCTGGCGGTCATCACCATCTGGCAGTCCGTCGAAATCGTAGACGCGACAGAGAAGCGCGCGCTGACGGTGTTCGGCGAGTACCGGAAACTGCTGGAACCCGGTATCAACTTCGTGCCGCCGTTCGTGAGCGCGACCCACCGATTCGACATGCGGACCCAGACCCTCGACGTGCCCCGCCAAGAGGCCATCACCCGCGACAACTCGCCGGTGACGGCCGACGCCGTGGTCTACATCAAGGTCATGGACGCAAAGAAGGCCTTCCTCGAAGTCGAGGACTACAAGCGCGCCGTCTCCAACCTCGCCCAGACAACCCTCCGCGCCGTGCTGGGCGACATGGAACTGGACGACACGCTCAACAAGCGCCAAGAAATCAACGCCAAAATCCGGCGCGAACTGGACGAACCCACCGACGAGTGGGGCATCCGCGTCGAGAGCGTCGAAGTTCGGGAGGTCAACCCGAGCAAGGACGTCCAGCAGGCGATGGAGCAACAGACCTCCGCGGAACGGAAGCGCCGTGCGATGATTCTGGAAGCGCAGGGTGAGCGCCGGAGCGCCATCGAGACGGCCGAAGGTGACAAGCAGTCGAACATCATCCGCGCACAGGGTGAGAAGCAGAGCCAGATTCTGGAAGCGCAGGGTGACGCAGTTTCGACCGTTCTGCGCGCCAAATCCGCCGAGTCGATGGGCGAACGCGCGGTCATCGACAAGGGGATGGAGACGCTCGAATCCATCGGTCAGGGTGAGTCCACTACGTTCGTCCTCCCGCAGGAACTCTCCTCGATGCTCGGCCGGTACGGCAAGCATCTGACGGGGAGCGACGTGAAAGAGGACAACGGCGAACTCGACAGCCTCGACTTCGACGAGGAGACCCGCGAACTCATCGGTCTCGACAACATCGAGGAGATTCTGGGCCAGATAGACGAGGAGGCCGAGATGGACGTCGAGGCGATGGAACAGGAGGCCCAAGCCATCAAGGAGGGCGAGGACCCGGCGAGCATCAAGAGCGCCGACGAAGTTATCGAGGAGATGGACGAGGAGGCCCCCGACGTGGACGACGTGGAGGCCGAGATGGACGCCGAACTCGAAAAGTAGGTCTCGGTCGCGTCTCCTTTTCGCTGTCCAGCGTTCCCCGTTTTCGGTGTTGCGACGACCTGCTTTGCCCCGCCTACCCCGTGCGTAATCCTTATAAATTGGTGCATAATATTTGAAATCGCTCGTCCGGAGTCACTGGAGATGGTCGCGTGACGCCTGCTCCGGCCGAACCCCGACCGGTCGGCCATGTGACGGTCCCGCAAGCGAAGGTATTTTAGGTGTCCGTGATGACCATCACATGTAGATGGTTGAGCGCTCCGATGTGGATGAAAATAAGCGGGCAACCCTCCGCCGGTTCGCGGTCTTGGGGGCCGCGACGCCGCTCTCGAAGTTCCGCGGCGACGACGACGGCGGCGAGAGCGAGGCCCGCGACGCGATTGCGGGCTACGTCGCCACCACGCCGGGCGCGCACTTCTCGAAGATACGCGACGACCTCAAACTGGGGACCGGCGAAGCACAGCACCACCTCCGCCAACTGCTCGACTCCCAAGTCGTCGAGAGTCGCAGAGACGGCGACTACCGGCGATTCTACCCGGCCGAGCAGTTCACTCCCTTCGAGCAAATCGCACTCGGCTATCTCCGACGGGAGACGCCCCGCGGGATGCTCATCGAGTTACTGCGCGACCCAGACGCGACCGGTAGCGACCTCGCAGAGGCCCTAGACGTGTCGAGACCGACAGTGAGCAAGTACGCCTCGTCGCTCGAGGAGGCCGGCCTCTTGGACCGCGAAGACGGCTACGCCGTCAAGCGACCCGAGACGGTCATCACGCTACTGGTCCGGTACGCAGATTCGTTCGGCGAGGACGCCGCGACGTTCGCCGCGCAGGCCGACGGGTTCATCTCGTTCGACCCGTAGTTTTTCGTCCGCTCCCGCGCCGTCTTTCTCTATGGACACCGTGGCAGTCACCGGCGGGAACGGCGAAATCGGCTCGGCGGTCCTCGCGGAACTCGCCGAGCGAGGCTATCGCACCGTCAATCTGAGCAGACGAGAACGCCGGGAGCGAATCGCCGACCAGTATCTTCAGACCGACCTGTTGGACCCCGGCGAGGTCTATGGGTCGCTGGCGAAAGCGAATCCCGACGCCGTGGCCCACTTCGGGACGATTCCCCGGCCCGACCGGACGCCCGGCCACGTCACTTTTCGGAGCAACGCCGAGACGCCGTATCACGTGCTGGAAGCCGCCGAGGCCCTCGAAATCGAGACGGTGGTCCTCGCGTCTAGCCTCTCGGCGATGGGCGCGGGGTTCGAGGACTCGGTGGGCGTCGAGTACCTCCCCGTAGACGAGGACCACCCCCTGACGCCCTCGAACCCCTACGGCCTCGGCAAGCAGGTCTCGGAGGTCGTCGCCGAGGGATTCGGGCGTCGGGAGGGAGCGCCGACCACGATTTCGTCGCTCCGGTTCCCGCTGGTGGTCGGCGACGACGAGCTACGCACCGTCTTCGCCGAGGCCGACCGGTCGCCCGAGGCAGTCCGCGAGGCGGGATTCTTCGAGAAGGCGCGCAAGACGCTGTTCGCCTACCTCCATCTGGACGACGCCGCGAGGCTGGCGATTAGGGCGCTGGACGCCGATTTCTCCGGCCACGAGGTCTTCTTCGGGTCCGCACCGGATACCACGATAGACGCGCCGAGTGACGAGTTAGCGGACTGCTACGACGCCGAGGTCCGAGGCTCGTTTGTGGGCCACGAGCGACTCCTCGATGCCACCAAGGCCGAGGAGACGCTCGGATGGTCGCCCGACCGGTCGTGGCGCGAGTGAGGAAGTCGCCCGGACTTGTGGTCGGCGACCCGCGATATTCCGGCGGTTCCCCGAATATTTTAACAAACAGAAGCCTCTTTACAAATCGACGTGACCGTGTAGCCATGGCAACGTCACGTTCCTACGACGAGATACCCCGACGGGAGGGCGTCCCGGTCCTCGGGAACGCCCACCAGTTCTTCAACGAGGGGCTTTCGTTCTACGAGAACTGCGAACCGCTGGGGGACGTGGTTTCGTTCTCGCTGATGAACTCGCCGGCGCTGGTGGTCGCCGACCCCGAACTCGTCAAACAGGTGCTGGTCGAGAAAAACGAGAAGTTCGGCAAGGGGCAGTTCATCAAGGATAGCTTCGGCCACGCCGCCGAGGGCGTCTTCGTGGTGGACGGCGAGACGTGGGAACAGCGCCGGTCGCTCCTCCAACCCTCCTTCCGGCCGAACCACATCAAGAAGTACGCCGAGCAAATCGTGGCCGTAGTAGACCGAATGGCCGACCGGATGGCCCGCCAGTCCGGCCCGGTCGAACTCGACTACGTGATGAACGACCTCGCGCTGTCGGTGCTGACCAGCACCCTGTTCGGCGTTGAGGACGACCACGAGACCAAAGAGCGGATTCACGACGCGGTTGAGGCCATCCAACTCCGGTTCGGCGCGTCGTACAACACCCTCCTCCCGCCGTGGGTCCCGACCCTCCGGAACTTGAAGTACCGCCGGAGTCTGTCGGACCTCCACGACATCACCGACCAACTCATCGAGCGCCGACTCGCCGACGACGAGGAGGGGCCGGACCTGCTGTCGGTTCTGCTGGAGGCCCGCGATGAAAACGACCACGTGACCGACGAGGTTATCCGCGACGAACTGCTGACGTTCACGCTCGCCGGTCACGACACCACCTCGCTGGCGATGACTTACACGTGGCACCTGTTGGCGACTCACCCCGACAAGATGGAGACGCTCCTCGCGGAACTCGACGAGGTGCTGGGCGGGGACCCGCCGTCGTTCCGCGACATCTCGAAACTGGAGTATCTCGACCGGGTAATTCAGGAGGCGCTCCGCCTGTTTCCGCCCATCACCCAACTGTTCCGCGAGACCGAGACCGACGTGCGACTCGGCGAGTACTACGTACCGGAAGGCGTGACAGTCACGATGCCCCAGTGGAGCATCCACCGCGACGGACGCTACTACGACGACCCCGAGACCTTCCGCCCGGAGCGGTGGACCGACGACTTCGCCGACGAGATTCCCGAGTACGCCCACTTCCCGTTCGGCGGCGGGCCGCGCCACTGCATCGGGATGCGCTTCGCCATGATGGAGATGAAGATAGCCATCTCGATGCTCGCCCGGCGGTTCCGCTTCGAACCGGCCTACGACTCACTCCCCGAGGTGGACATCGCGCTGACGCTCCAACCGAAGGACTCGGTGGAGATGCACGTCGAACCGCGATAAGAAACGTCGCTCCACTTCTCAGACTTCGAATTATTTCTTTAACAATTGTAGATGTTTCTTTGACGACTCTCTCGAACGACGAGACGGTCTCGAAGAAAGCGGGAGAGAAGGGCGACAGCGGCCCGGAACCGACGGTGCGGAAACCCCCGAGCGCGTGCCAGCAGTGTACAGCGGTCTCTGTGTCGGGTCAGACTTACGTCGTGACCTTCCACGTGGTCGAGGACGAGTAGCCCCACTTCTCGACGTCCACGTCGAATTCCCCGTCAGCGATGGCGGTCATGTTCGCGCCGACTTCCTTGGCCGTCATGCCTAACTCCTCGCCGATGAGGCGGGACTTGAAGTAGGTCTTCATCTGGCCGTTCTCGCGGAGGTACTGGAGGATGCGCTGTTGTTTGTCGGTCAGGGCGGTCGTGCCAGCAGTTGCGGTCGTGCTCATGACTTACATGCACCTTAGAGAGAAACCGCCTTAGGGGATTTGGTACGGGGAGTTAACACGCCGCCCTCTTGCGATTTCATATTAAATTACAGTGGAATAAACAACCCCCGAGGGGGCTGTTGGTACAGCTGGTTAATCGGGAGTTTCGGTCGAAATCCGTCGTGCGTCTCACCCGTATGGGGATAGTTCACATTTCGGGATTCGCCCGGTCGAAACGTACCCGTAATCCCGAGTTACTCGCGAGTAACGACACCGCGAAACTCCTCCACGAGGCGTTTTCCGCGTGAACGAGACTGAACGACGCCGAAAGGCCCGGCCTACAGACGTGAACCCGCCGGAACGGAGCAGAAGGTACTTAGGCAGGTGGACAGACTATCTTCGATAATGAGCGGTCGTGCAGTCGAGGTGAGCGTCGTCCTCCCGGCGTACAACGAGGAGGCGACCATCGAGAACACCGTAGCGACGACGCTCGCCACGTTAGACGAATTCCTTCCCGCGGGGGCCTTCGAGGTCATCGTCGCCGAGGACGGGTGCGAAGACCGGACGCCCGAAATCGCCGACCGGATGGCTGAAGAAGACGAGCGGGTGAGACACTACCACAGCGACGAGAGACTCGGCCGAGGAGGGGCGCTGAACCGAGCGTTCGAGTCTGCAGACGGCCAGACGCTGGTCTACTTCGACACCGACCTCGCCACCGACATGCGCCACCTCGAAGAACTGGTCGAAAGCGTCCGGTCTGGCGAGTACGATTTCGCCACCGGGTCGCGGTGGATGCCCGGCGAGACGGCCGACCGCCCGGCCAAGCGCGACGTGGCGAGTCGGGGGTTCAACGGCCTGACCAGACTCTTCCTCGGTTCGAAGATGCGCGACCACCAGTGCGGGTTCAAGGCGTTCGACCGGACCGCGCTGTTCGACGTGTTGTCGGAGGTAGAGGACGAGCATTGGTTTTGGGACACCGAAGTCCTCGTGCGCGCCCAGCGCCGGGGCTACGACATCAAGGAGTTCGCGGTCGATTGGGAACCCAAGGGCGATTCGAAGGTGGACATCGTTCGGGACGTGTTCGGGATGGGGAGCCAAATCATGCGGTGCTGGTGGGAGTTCTCGGTCCAACCACGCATCACCAAGCGAGTCTCCATCACGGCGGGAATCTTCCTGACCATCGTCGCCGTCCTGTTGATGGGCCAGTACCTCCCGCTGGACGAGGTGCTGACCCAGATGAGCAACGCCGACCCCGCGCTGGTCGGGGTTGCCGCGCTGGTCTACGCCCTGTCGTGGCCCCTCCGCGGGACGCGCTACAGGGACATCCTCGAAGAACTCGGCTACACCGAGGACGCGGGCTTTCTGACGGGGGCGATATTCGTCAGTCAGACCGGCAATCTCGTGTTCCCCGCTCGGGCAGGTGACGCGGTTCGGGCCTACGTCGTGAAGGCCCGGCGCTCGATTCCCTACCCGACCGGGTTCGCCTCGCTGGCGGTCGAGCGCGTCTTCGACCTGCTGACGATTACGATGCTGGCCGGGGTCGTCCTCATCGGACTGGCGCTGACCGGCGCGACCGGCGGCCTCGAATCGACCCTGTTCGGGTCCGCCCCCTCGGGCGCTGAAGGCGGCGAATACGGCGCGGCCGGACAGACCGCACTCTACGTCGCGGGGGGCGTCGGTCTCGCGGCAATCCTCGCAGTCGGGGTCATCGTCGCCAGCGCCCGGTCCGACCGCAACTTCGTCCGCGGCATCGTCTCGGGCCTGAGCAACGACTCCTACGCCGACTACGTGGCGGGCGTCATCGAGCGATTCACCGGCGACGTCCAGACCGTCGCGGGCAACCGGAGCGCCTTCCTCACCGTGGGGGTTTCGAGCCTCGCCATCTGGGCGCTCGACGTGGTGACTGCCCTGCTGGTGCTGATGGCCTTCGACGTGTCGCTGTCGCCCGTGATGCTGACCGCGGTGTGTTTCTTCGCGGTCAGCGTCGGCAACCTCGCCAAGGTCCTGCCCCTCTCGCCCGGCGGGGTGGGTCTCTACGAAGGAGCCTTCACGCTCCTCGTGGTCGGTCTGACGCCCCTCGGATGGAGCGTCGCCCTCGGCGCGGCCATCCTCGACCACGCAGTCAAGAACGTCGTCACGCTGGTCGGCGGCGTGGCCTCGATGTTCGTGCTGAACGTCTCGCTGACCACCGCCGTCGAGGAGAGCAAGGACGCGCGGGCCGCCGCCGACCCGGCGGAACCCACCGACGACTGAGTAATCTCTTTTAATAAATCAGTATTCGGACCCAATCGACCGCCTTCCCGACGAGGTGGGGCCGAAGCGCGAACGAAGCCCCAAAGAGCAACACCGGAAATCCGGTTTCGGGGGACTTCGTGGCGACGAACGCGCCGAATACCGCGACTCCCACGCCGAACAGTCGAACGAAGACGCCGAGCGCGCGGTACAGAACCCCGGTCACTCGTACAACTCGGTCACGAACGGTCCGAGCGCGCCGGCGACTGCTTGGCGGAGCGCACTCTCGCGGTCGATGGCGTGACCGGTGAGCGCGCCCGCCGCGCCCTGCTTCTCGGCGACGTTCTCCATGTCGAGTACGTCGTCCATGACCGGGCCTAACTCCTCGCCGTCCCGGACCCGGTTGGCGATAGATTCGGGAAGGCGGAGGCGCGGCCCTGCTCCGCGACCCACTCGCTCGCCGTCCGTCGCGGCGGCCCACATGATGAGAAAGAGACCGTCCGCAGACTCGATTTCGGCGACGCCGCCCTCCAGTCCGACCCCGAGGTCGTAGTCGCCCGCCGTGAGGACGTTTCCGGCGCGGTTCTCCGCACCCTCGATAGTTTCGGCCTCGCCGAATGGCTGTTCGCTCACGCCCGATTCGACCGCGACCGGTTCGACCTCGGTCTCGGCGAACGCTTCGAGCGCCGATGCCGTCGCAGACGCCTTGACTGGGTTGGTGCTACCGACGCCGACTCGCATGAGCGTGCGGTGGCATCGAACGAACTTGGTGATTGCGATAGTCCGAGGAGGAACGTTTCGGAAAACTGGTGACGAGACCGACCGAAAACCGGAACGTCACGAGTTCAGCGCGTCGGGGTGGAGTTTGACAGCGAGCGTCTCGATGCCCTCCACGAGTCGAGGACTCGGCTGATTCAGCAGTGAGTCGTCGAGGACGTGGACGTTGCCACGCTCTATCGCCGGGAGGTCCCAGTCGCGCCGGGTGATGTCCTCGGGGTCCGCACGGTCGCCGTGGCCGCAGACGTGCAGGACGACGTGGTCGGGACCGGCGGTTTCGACTTCGGCGGTAGAGACCTCTCGGGAACGTTCGCCGGGAGAGACGAAGGGGTAGCGACCACCCGCGGCCTCGACCGCCTCGGGGACCCAGTTGCCCGCGGCCATCGGGGGTTCGGACCACTCCTCGCAGTAGACGACTGGGTGGTCGTCGTCCGGCGTGAGGCGGTCCACGCGAGCGAGTCGGCTTCTGGCCCGGCGGGCGAGTGCAGACCCCTCGTCTGGGAGACCGACCGCCTCGCCGAGGTCTGCGAAGGACTCGACTACCTCCTCCAGCGTGGCGGGTGCGGCGTGGTAGACCTCGTGGCCGCGCTCTCGGAGGTCGGCCGCGATGTCGGCCTGCAAGTCGTCGGCGGTCAGCACGAGGTCCGGGTCGCGGTCGGCAATCGCGTCGTAGTCGGGATTGAGCCATCCGCCGACCGCCGGCGCGTCGGCCTCGCAGTGGTGAGTGACTCCCGCGAGGAGGTCGCTCCCGTCGAGCGCCTGTAGGATTTCGGTCGCGCTCGGGGCCAGCGAAACGATTCGCTCGGTCTTGGCGTCCATCGTCGGGCGATTGGCACCCCGCTGGGTTAAATCGCCCGGCAACCCCGGTCGAACTCGAAATGCTATACTTAAATTTTTATCTCGGGTCGAGCGAGACGGCCGTCTCGACCGGGTGTGAGACCCGTTCACGAGAACCGAAAAAGCCAATTCCGAAAATACTAAATACCTTTCGGAACAACGCAACGTTAAGGAACTGAGGTCCGGGGTTTTCCAGGTTTTCCCTGCCCGGTAGCCCACGCCATCTCCGTCAACGAGGAATCAACATGTCAGACGTAAGCACTAGAGTCAAGCGAGCGGAACAAGAGGAAGAAGTAGAGGAAGAATCGAGCGAGAAGACCGCCTGTCCCGAGTGTGGCGGCAATCTCATCTCCGACACCGAACACGGCGAGACGGTCTGCGAGGAGTGCGGACTGGTCGTAGACGAGGACCAAGTGGACCGCGGGCCGGAGTGGCGCGCGTTCGACTCCAAAGAGAAGAACGAGAAGTCCCGCGTCGGTGCGCCCACCACGAACACGATGCACGACAAGGGCCTCTCGACTAACATCGACTGGCGGAACAAGGACGCCTACGGTAACTCCCTTGGCTCCCGCCAGCGAGAGAAGATGCAGAGGCTCCGCAAGTGGAACGAGCGATTCCGAACGCGCGACTCCAAGGAGCGCAACCTCAAGCAGGCCCTCGGCGAAATCGACCGGATGGCCTCGGCGCTCGGCCTGCCGAACAACGTCCGAGAGACCGCTTCAGTCATCTACCGACGTGCGCTCGACGAGGACCTCCTGCCCGGCCGTTCCATCGAGGGCGTCTCGACGGCCTGCGTCTACGCCGCCGCGCGACAGGCCGGCGTCCCGCGCAGTCTGGACGAAATCGCCGACGTTTCGCGTGTCGAAAAGAGCGAAGTCGCCCGGACCTACCGCTACGTGGTCCGCGAACTGAATCTGGAGGTCAAGCCCGCAGACCCCGAGAGCTACGTCCCGCGGTTCGCCTCCGGACTCGACCTCTCCGACGAGGCCGAACACCGCGCCCGCGAACTCCTCAAGACCGCCAAGGAAAAGGGCGTCCACAGTGGCAAGTCGCCGGTTGGACTGGCCGCCGCGGCCGTCTACGCCGCCGCGCTCCTGACCAACGAGAAGACCACGCAGGCCGAGGTCAGCGAAGTCGCCGACATCAGCGAAGTCACGATTCGCAACCGCTACCACGAACTGCTGGAGGCCGAAGAGGCCCCGGCGATGGCCTGAGCGCGGTCGTCTACAAGTTACAACTGTTTTGAACCGAAAAATAATTCTGTGGGACCAGAGATAGCACCACAGAGCGGATGGAGACCGAACACCGGATTCACGTCGGCGACGCCCGCGAGATGACCGCAGTCGGCGATGGCTCTGTCGAACTCGTCGTGACCTCGCCGCCGTATCCCATGATAGAGATGTGGGACGATTTGTTTGCAGAGTTGAACCCCGACATCGAGGACCACGTGGCACGGGGCGACGGCGAGTCTGCTTTCGAGGCGATGCACGCCGCGCTCGACCCCGTGTGGGACGAACTCTCGCGGGTCCTCGTGGACGGCGGCATCGCCGCAGTCAACGTCGGCGACGCAACCCGGAGCGTGGGCGACGGGTTCCAACTTTACCCCAACCACGCCGAACTGATTACTCGGTTTCGGGAGCGGGGCTTCCACCTCTTGCCCGACGTGCTGTGGCGCAAACCGGTCAACAGCCTCACGAAGTTCATGGGGTCGGGGATGGTGCCGCCCAACGCCTACACCACGCTGGAACACGAGTACGTCCTGTTGTTCCGCAACGGCCCCGAGAGTCGGTCGTTCAATCCCGGCGCGGACCACCGATACGAGTCGGCGTACTTCTGGGAGGAGCGAAACGACTGGTTCTCGGACCTCTGGACCGACGTGCAGGGCGAGGGCCAAGACTTGGACCACGACGAACTCCGGACGCGCTCGGCCGCCTTCCCCTTCGAGGTCCCCTATCGGCTGGTCAACATGTATTCGGTCTACGGCGACACCGTGCTGGACCCCTTCTGGGGCACGGGCACCACCAGCCTCGCGGCGATGGTCGCCGGGCGAAATTCGGTGGGCTACGAACTCAGCCGAGAGTTCCGGGAGGTGTTCGACGACCGCCTCGCGGAAATCGAGGAGTTCGCAGACGAGAAGAACCGCCAGCGCCTCGAAGACCACCGGGCGTTCGCCGAGGGGGCGGAACTCGGCTACGACGCCGAGAACTACGATTTCGGCGTCAAGACCAAACAGGAGCGACGACTCCAACTCTACACCGTCGCGGACTACGAGAAGCACGGCGACCGCTACGCGGTCGAACACCGACCGTTCTAAACAACTTTTTGGTTGCCTAGGAACCAGCATCTATTCCTTAAACACTACTAATTAAGTGTCTGCTGTCGGCGCGCGCTGGCGTCTTGCCGAGCGTAGCGAGGCAAGGCTCGTGGGAGCTTGTCTCCCACGGCGCGACGTTTTAGCGTCGCGCCGAACCGCGCGAGGTCGTCGGGAGCGTAGTCGTTCGAAAATCGAAGATTTTCGTGATCACGAGAGCGTCGCTCTCGGACGACGACCGACTGCTCGGCAGACGCGGTTTGTCTGCCGGTGGATGAGTAGCGCAGGCCATTGGCCGAGGCTTGCGAGACGCTTCGCGTCTCGCTGATCTGCGAACGTGGTTCGCAGACAACGCAATCGGTTGGGGAGGGTGTGGCCCGCGGTAGCGGTGACGTTGCTGTGCGGTAGACGGCGATGTTCAAGCCTGAAGCTAGCTCCCTGTCGCCGTCACCTCTTGTTGGAACGGGTCCACGCAGTAATCCGAATACGAAGCTCATTCCCGCCTCCCAACGCTTCTGACCAACGCTCCCAGTTCCATCTCGTGTCACCGATGAAACCCCCGAAACCGATAACAGAACCACTAAACGGTCCCCGGCAATTTTTTCTGGCATGCAGAGAGAGTCGCAGGACTTCGGGCGAGTCCTCTCCTCGATGTGTACCCGACCCCACCCCGACGCCCGCGAGGCCGCCCGGCAGTTCCTCGCCGACAACCCCGGCGACCCGACGACCTACCCGGCAGTCGCCGAGTTGGAGCGCGAGGCCGTCGGCCTCCTCGGCGAGATGACCGGCCTCGACGACCCGCACGGCTACGTCGCCAGCGGCGGGACCGAGGCCAACCTACAGGCGGTCCGGGCCGCTCGGAACCTTTCTGACACACCCACGCCCAACGTCGTCGCGCCCGAGAGCGCCCACTTCAGTTTCCAGAAGTCTGCGGACGTGCTAGACGTGGAGTTACGCCTCGCGCCGGTAGACGACGACCGGCGGGCCGACCTCGCCGAGGTCCGACGCCTCGCCGATGACGAGACCGCCCTCGTCGCCGGAGTCGCCGGAACCACCGAGTACGGGCGAGTTGACCCCATCCCGGCCCTCGCCGACGTGGCCGACGACGTGGGGGCGCTCTGCCACGTCGATGCGGCGTGGGGCGGGTTCGTCCTGCCGTTCACCGACTGGGAATGGCACTTCGACCACGCGCCGGTGGACACGATGGCCATCGACCCACACAAGATGGGCCAAGCCCCGGTCCCCGCGGGCGGGTTTCTGACCCGCGACGAGCGAGTCCTCGACGCGCTGGCGGTCGATACGCCTTACCTCGAATCGACCTCACAGGCGACCCTGACCGGCACCCGAAGCGGGGCCGGGGTGGCCGGGGCACACGCCGCGATGGAGGCCCTCTGGTCGGATGGCTACCGCCGGAACTACGAGCGAGGACAGGAAAACGCCGAGTGGATAGCCGACGCGCTCGAATCCCGCGGCTACGACGTGGTGGAACCGGTTTTACCGCTGGTCGCGGCCGACATCCCCCGCGAGGAGATTGAAGCGTTGCAGGCCGAGGGCTGGCGCGTCTCGCCCACCGCGACCGGCGAACTCCGCATCGTCTGCATGCCCCACGTCACCCGCGAGATGCTGGAATCGTTCGTCGCGGACCTCGACTCGCTGTGAGGCCCGGCCCGCCGAACTCGTCGGCGCATCATTTTTCGGTCTGTTCGTTGTCTGTCGGGACGACATGGCACCGCCAGACGCGGCGTCGGACACCCAAGCGGACGACGACGGTTCACCGGGCGCGCCGACTCCGGACCCACCCGACCCGCCCGAGGGCTACCGCGAACCGGTCACCTTCGAGTATCCGGGACTGGCACTCTCGGTCGGATCGCTGGCCCTGTTCGTGGCCGCTGTCTTCGTCTTCGGGAGAGTGATGAGCGCGCTCCGGCCCGGAGCGACCCTCGAATTCACCGTCGGTCCTCGCGGTATCGCGGTCGTCGGAGTCCTATCGGTCGGAACCGTCGTCGTCCACGAAGTGGTTCACGGACTGGTCTACCGACTCCTCGGCTACCGGGTTCGGTACGGCATCGCGTGGAACATGGGCGCGGCCTACGCCGCCGCGTTCGGCCAGTTCCAGACCCGGCGCGACAACCTCGTGGTCGCCCTCGCACCGCTGGCAGTCTTTACCGCGGTTCTGACGCCTCTGCTGGCGGTGGAGCCGTTTTCGGTCGCGCTCGCGGCCTTCCTCGTCCTCGTGGTGAATACCTCGGGCGCTATCGGCGACCTCTACATCTCGTGGCGACTCCTCCGGATGCCGGAGGGGACGCTGATGTACGACCTCGACGCACGCCACTCCTACGCCTACTTCCCGGCGTCGGGCGACGAGTGAGTCACGACGCGGTCGAACAGTACTACGACTCGGCGGGTTCCGTGCCCGAACTCTCGTTCTCAGCGTCGGAACTCGACCGCACGTCGCGCTGGGTCTCGCCGCCGATTCGCTCGACCGGCGCGCCCAGCGCGTTTCGCTTGACGCTCCGGAGGCCCTTCTCGGCGGACTGGCGCGACGAGTAGCCCTGCCCGGAGTCGGCGATGACGTTACCGTTGTCGTGGACGAGTCGCCAGCGCCACTTCTCGTCTTTGCCCTCGTAGACCTCGAAAGTGGCTTGGGCCGGTGGTCGGAGTGCTTCGACCGTCTCGCCGTCGAGTTGGCGCATCTCGACTCGGCCGCCGGGGCGCTTGCTGACGACGCGCTTGGCGATGGTTTTGCCGCGGCGGACCACCGAGGGCGCGACTGCCTCGGCGGCGTTCACCACGTCGATGGCGTCCGAGACGAGCGAGTCCGACGAGAACTCCCGCGACAGCAGGCGCTCGCCGTCCCGGTAGAGCGAAATCGAGAGGCCCTGCCACTCCACGTCGGCCTCGTCGGGATGGTCGGTGTCGTCGGGGAGGGCGACTCCGGTTTCCTCCTCGGTCCAAATCTCGTCGCGCCGGTAGTCGAACTCGACGCTCGCGGCCGCGAGGTCACCCTCGTCGCTCCGGTAGGAGAGTCGCGCTCGGAGTCGGGGATGGGCGACGAGCGTATACTCGTGGTCGAACATGGAACCGAGTAGCGTCCGGATAGGTATGAGTCTGTTTGCCGCACTCGGACCTCTTTTCGGGCGAAACCTCGCTCGACCAAGACATAAAACTGATAATCGTGCTCCCTCCTTCTCCGAGCGTGTACTCCGTCGTCGCCCCCGCGCTCCTCGAAGGTCTCGGTCTCGGGTCCTTCGAGTGGTTGGAACATCTGGTAGAGACAGCGACCGGTTGGGTCGGTCTCGGCATCATCTTCGTCTACTCGTTCCTCATCGCGTTCGCGCTCCCCGGCGTGAGTGAGGTGGTGCTGGTCGCCCCGCTCGACCTCGGTCTGACGCAGGTCGAGCGCCTGAGCATCATCATCTTGGTCAGCGCGGTCGGCAAGGCCGCGGGGAGCATCCTCGCGTTCCACATCGGGCAGGAGGCCAAGGAGTCGGGGCCAATCATCAGCTATCTCCGGCGCTCGCGGTTCGACATCATCGAGTGGTCCGAGAACAAGACGGTCGAACTCGCCAAGAAGTGGGGCTACCTCGGGATGGCGGTGGCGCTCTCGGTGCCCTTCTTCCCGGACACGGTGTCGATTTACGCCTTCGCGGTCCTCGAGGAGGACTACTTCAAGTTCGCGCTGGCGACGTTCGCGGGGAGCGTGGGGCGACTCCTCGTGACCATCTTCCTCGTGGGTTCGACGGTCGTGGCGTTCTGAACTCGACGAAGACGACGAAACTCCGTACTCGAATTCTCGAAACCATGATTGCCGGCCAGCGGCCGGCGAACGCTCGGCCGAACAAACCACCAGCGAACGCCCGGCCGAACAACTGATGGGTGGGATGAAGGGGCCGGCCGGTCGCGTGCAGTTTAGTTGTCTGAGCGACCCCTATCGGCGCGGGCGGTGTCTCGCCGAACGGAGTGAGGTCGTTCGAAAGGCGAAGCCTTTCGTGATCACGAAAATCTCCGATTTTCGGACGACGATGGCTTGGAAGACGCGGGTTGTCTTCCGGTGCGGAGAGCGCCGATATGTCGCTCAGCGACCGCCGGAGGACAAACCGCGTCCTCCGAGGTCACACTCACTTCGTTCGCGTGACCGCGACCGGGCGGGGGCTTCGAGAGAACATCACGACACCGATTCTGCGGTTCGTGTCCACCTTCCCCTCGACAAGTCGAAGCAATCTGTTTCAGCGTAGGCGAAGGCTTAACGGCGTACACGCCTTCAATCGGTGGTATGCGATTCATCGAGGTGAGGAGCCGTGGCCGGTAGCTCACGGCTCGCGCAGGTCGCACAGTTCTTCTCGATTCTGGTCGGCGTCGCGGTGGCGGTCGCGCTGGGGTGGATGCTGTTCGTGGTGATTCCCGACGGCAACCTCGCGCGACTGCTCGGCGTCGTGCTGGCGGTCCTCGCGGGCGTCGTCGGAGCGCGGGCGGCCGGAGGTGTGGCCTCCTCGCGGTTCGCCGGCTACGACGTGGCCGAGGTCGCCGTCGAGGGGCCGATTACTCGTGATGGCGGCGGGGGTGGGTTCCCTCCTCGGCCCGGCGGGTCCTCGGCCGACGACATCGTGGAGCAAATCGAGCGCGCCGACGAGGACCAAAGCGCCCAAGCCCTCCTGCTGAAACTCAACACGCCCGGCGGGCAGGTCGTGCCCAGCGACGACATCCGAATCGCGGCCGAGCGCTTCGACGGCCCGACGGTCGCCTACGCCACCGACACCTGCGCCAGCGGCGGCTACTGGATAGCCAGCGGGTGTGACACCATCTACGCCCGCGACGGGAGCATCGTCGGCTCAATCGGTGTCATCGGCTCGCGGGTCAACGCCGCGGAGGCCGCCGACAAACTCGGCTTGGAGTACGAGCGCCTGACAGCGGGCAAGTACAAGGACGCGGGCAACTCGCTCAAGGGGATGTCCGAGGACGAGCGCGAGTATCTGCAGGGCCTCATCGACGGCTACTACGACGAGTTCGTGGACCGCGTGACCGACGGCCGGGACCTCAGCGACGAGCAGGTCCGGGACACCGAGGCCAAGGTGTATCTGGGCGAGGAGGCCGCCGCAATCGGACTGGTGGACGAACTCGGGACCAAACGCGACGTGAAAGACCGTCTCGCCGGGGACCTCGGCGTCGAGGAGGTCACGGTCGAGGAGTTCGCCCCCGAGCGGAACCTGATGGAGCGCGTTCGCGGTGGCTCGCAGGCGGTGGCCTACGCCCTCGGCGCTGGAGTCGCCAGCGCGTTCACGAGCGACGACGGCGGGAGCGTGGAGGGCGTGGAGTTCAAGCTTCGGTAATGTAATTCGTTGCTTAGGAAACTACATTGTTTTCTAAGAGTAGTTATAGAATTGTTTAGCGGATTTTACAACCTCAAAACGGCGCGCGCTGGCGTCTTGCCGAGCGTAGCGAGGCAAGGCTCGTGGGAGCTTGTCTCCCACGGCGCGGCGTTCATGCCGCGCCGAACCGCGCGAGGTCGTCGGGAGCGTAGTCGTTCGAAAATCGAAGATTTTCGTGATCACGAGAGCGTCGCTCTCGGACGACGACCGACTGCTCGGCAGACGCGGTTTGTCTGCCGGTGGATGAGTAGCGCAGGCCATCGGCCGAGGCTAGCGAGACGCGGAGCGTCTCGCTGATCTGCGAACGTGGTTCGCAGACAACACAGTCGGTTGGGGAGGGTGTGGCCCGCGGTAGCGGGGCGGTAGACGCCTCGGCTTCGGCAATAGCTAGCTTCTGCTGAACAACTGTCCCGTAACTCGCTTCGGCGGAGCAACGTACCCCGATACGAAGCAAACCCCACACCAGCGACTCACTACCACCGACAAAAACGCCAAAAACAGCCGCGTCAGCCAGTTACCGTTCTTCGGAGTCCAGCACCCGAATCTGGTCCCCACGAACCGTCACCGGAATCGGGACCGTGGCCTCGTAGAGTTCGACCGTCACTTGGTCCTTGCCCTCGTCGATGCGCTGAACCTGCGCTTTCTCGCCCTTGAACGGCCCGGCGATGAGTTCCACGATGTCCCCCTCGGCGATGCCCTCCACGTCCGGCGTCGGCGACAGGAAGTGTTCGACTTCCGAGATGTCGCTCTTGCCCGGCACCATACTCCGAGCGTGGGGAATCTCCTCCAGAACGCGGGTGATAACCGCGTCGTTGTCGGCCTCGACCATGACGTAACTCGTCAGCGAGTCGGGGGCGAGGACCGCGTGAATCTCTGGCTCCTCGCGGTTGATAATCATGTCTGCGACGGTGCGCTCCTGACTCGCGGTCGTCTTGACTGCGTACATTCCCATTTTGCGTCACCTACGTTGGGATGAAACTCATGATGGCGAAGATGATAAAGCCGAGCAGGCCGACGAGGATGATTCCCGCACCCGCAATCTTCGAAATCTTCGAGAACTCCTCCCACGAGGGCGTGCTGGCGAGCTTCAGCACTCGAACGTACGACGAGAGGTCTAGCTTGACATCCATGTTATCGGGGCTTAGAGACCGTCCTTTTTCTATCTATTGCTATGCGCTCGGTGGTTTGGGTGGGTGTCGGGTATCTGTCGGACCTTCTGGTTGAGTGGCCATGAGCGCAAACCGCGGAGTCAGGGTGGTGACGTTTTATTGAAGCCCCGCCCGGTCGCGGTCACGCGGTTTGTCCTCCGGCGGTCGCTGAGCGACATATCTGCGCCTCTCCGCACCGCCCGGCGCAGATAGGGGTCGCTCAGACGACTAAATTGGACGCGACCGGGCGGCCCCTTCATCCCACCCTATCGATTGGTCGGCCGAGCGTTCGCTGGTGGGTTGTGTCACCGAGCGCGTCCCGGCGGTTGGTCCACCGAGCGCACTCAGCCATGCTGGTCGCTCCCGAGCAATTTGGGATAGCCATCGCTACCGAACCGGCGAACGAGGGGAGAGGGCGGGGCAGGGCGGGCCGAGGAGGCCGAGGAGGCCGAACGACTCCGAGCGGAGCGGACTACTCCACGTAGTCGATGTCTTGCAGTCGCTTGTTGGCCTTGGCCTGCTGGGCCTCGTTTCTGCCGTAAATCTGGGGCGACTCGACGCCGGTCACGACTATCATCGTGCGCATCTCGCCGTCGAGTTCCTCGTCGATGGAGGTCCCCCAGATGATGCGGGCGTCGGGGTCGATGCGGTCGTAGATTTCTTCGACCACGCCTTCGGCCTCCTCGATGGACATGTCGTTACCACCGGTGACGTTGACCAGCGCGGAGTTCGCGCCGGAGATGTCCACGTCCAGCAGGGGCGACCGGAGCGCGGACTTGACCGAATCTTGGGCCTTGGCGTCCGAATCGCTCTCGCCGAGGCCAATCATCGCCACGCCGCCCTTCTCCATGACGGTGCGAACGTCGGCGAAGTCCAGATTGACCAGACCGGGCTTGGTGATGAGTTCCGTGATGCCCTTGACCGAGCGCATCAGCACCTCGTCGGCGACCTTGAACGCCTGTCGGACCGGAAGCTTGCCCACCGAGTCGAGCAGGCGGTCGTTGGGCACGACGATAACCGTGTCAGAAACGTCGCGCAGGCGCTCCAGACCGGCCTCGGCGTTGGTCCGGCGGACCTCGCCCTCCGCGGTGAAGGGCGTGGTGACGATGGAGATAGTCAGCGCGCCGGACTCGCGGGCGGCCTTGGCGACCACCGGGGCCGAACCGGTGCCGGTGCCACCGCCGAGTCCGGCGGTGACGAACACCATGTCCGAACCTTGGATGGCGTCGTAGATTTCTTCCTGACTTTCGAGGGCGGCCTCCTCGCCGACCTGCGGGAGCGAGCCAGCACCCCGGCCTTGGGTCTTCTGCTCGCCCATCAGAATCTTGGTGTCGGCCTCGATTTCCACGAGGTGCTGTACGTCGGTGTTGGCCGCCACGAGTTTCGCGCCGTGGATACCCTCCTCGGCCATGCGGTTGACGGTGTTACCGCCGGCACCGCCGCAACCGACCACCGTGATGTCGGTCTGGAGGTCTTGGAGAACGTCTTTGAGTTCCTCGTCGGTCATCGTGCCCGACGCGTTCGCGGCCTGCGACTTCGCCCCAGTCCCCGAACTGGCCTGTCGGGAGTCCTGTCCCCCCTCGGCTTCCTCGATGGCGTCTTCGACTAGCGAGTCCATGCTGAAGTTGGCTTGAGAACGGAGCTTAATTATCTTTCCCCTCTATGTCGGACGAATGTCTGACATTCGGTGTCATTTACCACGTCAGGCGGTCGAAATTACCAGTCGAACCGCAGAACTTCCTCGGACTGAACGGTTTCGGGGTCGATTTCGTCGCCGCCGACCGTGACCGACTGGCCCGCCGAGAGCTTTCCGAACGCCGGTCCCTCCTCGATTCCGAGCGTCCGGGCCTTCTCGGGGTCGAACGTGGTCGTTCGGGCGACGATTTCGCCGTCGTCGCGCGCCACCGAATCGTACTTCTCGCCCAGCAGGTCGGCCAACTCTGCGACTAGCGCCTCGCGGTCGCTCGGTCCGCGGACCACAGCCCGGCCTCCGGCGCGGGTGCCACTCTGTTCGGTCTCGAACGCAATCGTGTGGGCCGAAACGATTTCGCGGGTCTCGTCGGCGTCGATGCCTTGGGTCTCCACCAGCAGTTCGTCGGGCAGGTCGATGCACTCGTACTCGCCGGAATCGTTCTCGTACCCTGCCGCGAGGCCCCCGAAGCGCAGGCCCTCCGAAATCCCCGAGAGGTCGGATTCGAGACGCTCGACCAGTTCGAGGGGAATCCCGGTCGTCTCGCGGACCCACGTCTCGCCCACCACGTCGTAGCCCAGTTCTCGAATCACGCGCTTCAGTTCGGGGTACTCGCCCTCCACGACGGCGCGCTCGGCGCGACTCTCCTCGAAGGCCCGCCGAATCACCTCGCGGTTCTGTTCGGGCGACCCCATCGCGTCCAGCACCCAGTCGGCCGCGATGTGACCGACCGCCCAGTCGGTCTCGCGCTCGATTCGGGTGAACCGCGGGACGTAGTGGCCCCCGCCGAAGCCGACGATTTGGCGCTCCCGGTGCGGAGCGACCCCCGCCAAGTCCAGAATGCCCCGAGCGACTGCTCGCGCCCCCTCCGGGTCGTCCCACTCCGATTCGTCGCTCCCCAGTTCGGCGAACAGCGAGGGGACCCCGACCTCCGAGGGACCGTGGTGGGTACACTCCATGCCGACCTCGTAGGATTCGGGGGCGTACTCCTCGAAGGCGTCGAGGAGTCGAGCGTGAGCGTTCGGGCAAGTTTCGGCGAGGCCGCCCTCGGTGCCGCCGTACTCGGCCGGGCCGAAGTTCCCCGTGAAGTGGGCCGTCAACAGGGGGCCGGTGTCCCCGGAGTGGCGAGAGGCGAACACGAGCAGGTCCGGGTCTTCGGGGTGGCCGGTCGAATCCCGGAACGGTTCGGCTGTCTCCTCGATTTCGAGGTGGAGCGCGTCGAACTCCCGGAGTTCGAAGCCCTCGCGGGTGTAGACCGTGCCGCCGCCCTCGGCGTCCGGTCGGGAGTCGTCCTCGTGGGTCTCCCAGTCGGCGAGGTCCAGCAGGTGGTCGCCGATGTGAACCGAGGCCGAGTCGGCGTCGCTGACGACGATGGCAATCACGCTCGAAACTACGGCGCGACCGGAAGAAAAGCGCGTCGAATGGGTCGGGTACCCTCAGTCAGCGTGTTCGGGGCGGCCCGACTGGCCGCCCATGGCGTCCCGAGCGTTCGAGACGGTTCGGCCGAACAGCGCGCGGACCTCGCCGCGACGCTGGACGAACAGAATTGCGCCGAGGACGAGGTAGACGACGGTGTAGGCGTACAGGATGAGGAGGCTGATTTCGTGGGCCTGTGCGTCTGCCATGGTCTGGATGACGTAGAACTCCGCGATAATCTGGCTGGCGAACAGCACCAGCAGACCGATTGCCTCCCGGACGCTAATTTCGAAGTTGGTCAGGATGGCGATGGCGAAGAAGCTCTGGGCCGCGGTAATCCAGATTTCGGCCCGCTGTTTCTCGTCGAAGGGAAGCGCGCCGATGTCGCCCGCGGCGATGCTGTAGACGACCGCGAGCGTCCCGATGAGGAGCGTCCACTGATTGAGCTTCGAGGAGATGAGCGCGTTGAACCCGGCGGTCGAGCGCGCCTTGTTGACGAGGTAGGCGACCACGATGAGTTCCGGCGACTCGGACGCCAGCGGCGCAATCCACTGAATCATGAAGAACGCGGGGATGCCGATGGACTGCCCGAGCGCTTCGAGACCGTGAGCGAAGGGATGGACCGCGGAGTAAATCATGAAGCCCGAGTAGCCGAACAGAAAGAGGATGGAGGCGATGCGCGGCCCCTTCGAGTACGACTGGAAGTAAGCCGGGACGCCGACTTGCTCCTCGGTCTCCTCGACGTCGCCCCGGATGATGATGGCGATGTAGGTCATGTAGAGACCGACGAGGACGACGGTATCGACCATGCCGATGCCGCCGCCGAACGGGACGAAGAACGCGAACGCGGTCGCCGCCAGCAGGAAGGCGATTTCGGTGGCGATGTCGCGGTCGAGTTCGACGTTCCCCTTGAGGAATCCGGACTCCTTGTTGACCGCGGGGTCTCGGGCGCTCCCTGCGCGGTAGACGGTGAACAGCGCGATGGCCGACCAGCCCAGACCGATGAGGATGCGGTTCGCGCCGGTCATGTTGGCGACCGCGAGGTTCGCGGCCTCGGCACCGCGCGGCGTCCCGGCGTTCGCACCGGCAGTCCACGCGTACAGCGCGTCAACTGCGTACTCCGGTGCGACTGCGAGGACCGCGAGGACGGCCAGCGCGAAGGCGCGGGGAACGTCCTCCTCGGCGGTCTCGGCGGCCCACGCGAGCATGAAGGATGCACCGAGGACTGCGACACCACTCACGGCGACCGTCTGCAAGTGACCGAGTGAGTGTGTGCTATCCGTCGCCCAGATGAACAGCCACGGAAGCGTGAGCGCCATCGTCACGGCAACCGCGGAGAGAGGATGTCGTAAACGACCGAACATTCTATCGGGGAGTAGCTCACCCCGAAAAGTAGGTCTTGCGTTATGTGATTACGGGAATAGGAGGTAGATGAACCCGAAGTAGCCACTCAGAAGCACGAGGCCGCTCCGCCGCGACAGCTGTCGGCCGTAGGCCATCAGCCCGATTGCGCCGACCGTGAAGCCGATCATCATCGGGAAGTGGAAGGTCTGAACGTCGGTGTTCACTGAAAGCGGGTTCACCACCGCGAGGAGGCCGATGACCGCGAGGATATTGTAGATGTTCGAACCGACGACGTTGCCGATGCTGAAGCCCGACTCGTCGCGGATGGAACTCACGAGCGAAGTCGCAAGCTCCGGGAGCGACGTGCCGAACGCGATGATGGTGATGCCGATAAAGAGGTCGCCGAATCCGAACGCTCGGAGGAGACCGGTCCCGCCCTGTACGAGACCGAACGAACCGCCGAGGAGGCAGAGGCCTGCACCGACGAGCAGACCGATTTCGCGCACGCTCGCCGACCCGTCCTCGTCCTCGACCTGCATCTCGTCGGGGACGACTGTTTCGTCCGCGGTCCGAGATTTGTACAGCAGGTAGCCGGTGAACACCGCCAGTAGTGCGAGCATCCCGGCACCGTCCATCTGGCCGAGTCTCCCGTCGCTCCCGAGGACGACGAGCAGTACCGCCGCCACGAACATGAACGGACCGTGCCGCCACAGGAGTTTGGAGTTGACCGACAGGGGTTGGACGAGCGCGGACGCTCCCAAGACGAGACCGATATTGGCGATGTTCGAACCGATGATGTTGCCCAGTCCGATGTCGCTGGAGATGCCGATGCCCCCGATGAGACTGACGAACAACTCGGGTGCGGTCGTCGAGAACGCGACGATGGTGACGCCGACCGTCGCGGGCGCGATTCCGTACCCGATGGCCAGCGACGAGGCGCTACTCACGAGCAGTTCCGCACCGAGGTACAACAGAAGGATACCGCCGACGAGGTACAATACGTCAGCTGACACGAGCACGCTTCCGATGGCTTTGAGCGACAACATTGTTTCCTATTGCGGTCCGAACCGGACCATCGGTATAAATACTTGGATTAAGGTACTCGGTTTACGCACCGACCGAACGCAGTAATTAACTCGGTCGCCGACCTCTCGCCCGACATGCAGGTGTTCGGACTCCTCGGCAACCCCGTCGGCCACTCGCTGTCGCCGCCGATGCACGAGGCGGGATACGACGAACTCGGACTGGACGCCCGGTACGTCACCTTCGAACCGGACCGCGACGACCTCGGTTCTGCAATCGAGGGCGCGGACTCGCTCGGTATCTCGGGGCTGAACGTGACGATTCCGTTCAAAGAGGAGGCCCTCGATTACGTCGAACCGGACGACCTCGCAGTCCGAATCGGCGCGGTCAACACCATCGACTTCTCGGGCGACGGCGATAGCCTCCCGACCGGCCACAACACCGACGCTGGCGGCGTACGTCGCTCGTTCGCCCACCACGACGTGACCCTCGCGGGGAAAGATGCGGTGGTCGTCGGCGCTGGCGGGGCGGCCCGCGCTGTGGGGTTCGCGCTGGCCGACGCCGGGGCCGAGGTCCACGTCGCCAACCGGACGGTAGAGCGCGCCGAGCAACTCGCAGACGACCTGTCGGGGGCGACCGCCGGAGGCCTCGAATCGCTCGAAACGCGGGTCTCGGACGCCGACGTGCTGGTCAACGCGACCAGCGTCGGCATGGAGGAGGACGCCTCACCGGTTCCGGCCGACGCGCTCCACGCCGACCTCGCGGTGCTGGACGCGGTGTACCGACCGCTGGAGACGCGACTCCTCCGGGAGGCGGGCGAGCGCGGCGCGACCACCATCGACGGCGCATGGATGCTATTGTATCAGGGAGTGGAAGCTTTCGAGCGCTGGACTGGTCGAGACGCCCCCGTGAGCGCGATGAACAGGGCGCTTCGGGCACGGCTTTAAGTGGCGCGGCCGTCTACTGTCGCGCAAATGGGACTGCTCACTAAGCTGAAGTCGTTGCTTGGTCTCGATGACGACCGCTCGCAGGTGCGCCGCGGAGAGTCCGGCGTGACCATCGAGCGCGAACCCGACGCGTCGGCCCAACCGGATGCGGAAACCGAGAGCGCCGTCAAAGGCGTCGATACCGGTACGGAGGAGTCCTTCGACAGCGAAGCGACCCAATCCGACGAGCGAGCAGACGCCGAGGAACCGACCGAAGCCGAGACCCCGGAACCCGAATCGGCTACCGAACCTGAACAGGCCACCGAAACCGACCCGGCCACAGAAACCGAATCGACTGCGGAGGACGAGTCAACCGACGACGAGGCGGCCGAAACCGGCATCACCACCGAAGACGTGACGACTGCCCCCGAGGCCGAGAGCGTCGAGGAACAGCGCGACGAGGCGGCCGAACCCGCCGAGGCCGCCGGTCCGTCGATGGACGCCGCCGAACCCTCCCAGAGCGCGGGCGACGAACCCGAACCGACGCCCGAGGAGACCGACGACGAGACGCCCGAACCCGACGAGGCCGCCGAGGAACCCGTCGGCGAGGGCGAACCCCTCGAAGACGTGAAGGGCATCGGTCCGGCCTACGCCGAGCGCCTGCGGGACGCCGGGGTCGGCGACATCGCCGAACTGGCCCGCGCCGACGCCGACCAACTCGCCGACGAGACCGGTCTCTCGGCCAAGCGCATCTCGACGTGGATAGACCGGGCCGACGCGCGGTAAGCGGTCGAAGCTTCGACCGCCGACCACGGCGAACGCCCCAGCGAGAGAGACACCCGAAACGACCGGGCGAGTCGGTCAGAACTCGATGTTCGACTTCGAGGACAAATCGGTCGGGTCCGTCTCGATGCCGCCCTCGCCGACGAACTCGTAGTCGTCGGCGGTGAGGTAGACCGCGCCGTCTCGGACCTCGGTCTCGACCGGGTTCAGGTAGGCCCCTTCGCAGGGACCGTGCGTACAGCGACCGGTGTCGTCCGCAAAGAGCGCACCGTGGTTCGCACAGACCAGTTCGCCGTTCCGCTTTGGCGCACCCGACCCCTTGTCGAGGCGGATGTGTTGGAAGTGCATGCACCGGTTAATCCAGCCAGTGACCTCTCCGTCCAACCGGGTGAGGATGGCCTCGTCTTCCTCGCCCTCCTCGTCCCGAACGGTGAACAGAAACGTCGTGTCGTCGGGGACGTTCTCGACGGCGGTGATGCGTTGTCCGGGTTCCATTACCTCGGTGTAGGGCGAGGCCCGCAAATTGCCTTTTCGATAGAATCGCGGTGTCGTCCCCGAGGCGACTCGTCCTATCCGATTCTGAACGCGGGTTCCTCGACGGACTCGCTCTTGCACTCGGGGCACCGCGAGGGGCGATTCGCCGGGTCGTCGAAGTCGTCGAACCCGCAGTCGCTACATTCGGGAGGAGCGACCAGCAACTGTTCGTCGTCGCCCGCCGAAATCGACTGGGCGACGTGGCGAACGTGGTCGATGGCGGCGCTCGCGGTCACGTCGAACTCCGTCGCCAGCGCGCTCGGCGAGGCGGTGGTCTCGCGGAGGTGGGAGGCGATGCGCTCGCGGGTAGTCTCGTCGGCCTCGCGCATACTCTCCCGTCGCCACTCGGAGGACATAACCCTTTCCCGGACGCGAATCCGGGAGGGAAATAATTATCTATATTTTAGAAATGTTTTCAATTTTCTTGGACAGGGAGAGTGGGTCTAAACCCGGTAGACGGTTCGGGGACACGACCGATTTTGGCGCGGTCCGCGATTGAAACGACCGAAATAGCCCCGAGATTTATGTGTTTTCGGTGACTTTTCTCTGGCGGACTTCCCATGGACGACCTCGACGCGACAGACCGCGACTCCGAGTACGTGCGACGCTTAGAGGCGGCCGTCGAGACCACCGCCGACGCCATCTTGGTCAAGGACACCGAGGGGCGGTATCAGTTCGCCAACGGGGCGACCGGGACGCTCCTCGACTACGACCCCGAGGAGGTCGTCGGGAGGACCGACGACGAGGTATTCGGCCCGGAGGCCGCCGGGCGACTCTGCGAACACGAGACCGCGGTCCTCGAAACCGAGACCGAGCGCACCTTCGAGGTCGTCCTCCCGGTCGAGGACGACGAGCAGGTCTTCGAGGCGACCTGCTCGCCGTACTACGACGCCGACGGGGGCCTCGCGGGCACGGTGTGCGTCTATCGGAACGTCACCGACCAGCGGGTCCGCGAGCGGCGGTTGGAGAACCAGCGCGACGAGTTGGAGACCCTCGACCGAATCAACGAGGTCGCCCAAGAGGTCGTCCGGACGCTTATCGGCGAACCGACCCGCGACGAGATAGCGCAAGCGGTCTGTGACCACCTCGTGAAGACCGAACTCTATCAGGTCGCGTGGGTCGGCGAACCCAGTCCGAACGGGTCGAAGATGACGAACGTCGTCGGCGCGGGACTGGACGACCAGACCCGCGACCTCATCGACAGCATCGACGCCAGCGAGGACAGCATCGAACCGGTTCCGCGGGCCTACTACGACGGCGAGACCCACGTCGTCCAGAGCGTCCCCGACGACGACTCGCTCCCCGAACAGCGCAGAGAGGACATCCTTGAACGCGGCGACCGGTCGGGCATCGCGGTGCCGATACGCTACGGCGACACGACCTACGGCGTCCTCTCGGTCGGCTCGGACCGCCTCTCGGCGTTCAGCGACCGCGAGACCGACGCCTTCGAGGTGCTGGGCGAGGTCATCGGCTTCGCCATCGGCGCGGTCAAACACCGGCGGCTCGCGCTCTCGGACGCCGTGGTCGAACTCAAGTTCCGGTTGACCGACACCGAGTCGTTCTACGTCGCCGTCACCGACGAGCTAGGCTGTCGGCTCGCGCTCGAAGGCATGGCGGCGGGACCGGACGGGAACCTGCTGTTCTACGACACCGTGGCGGGTGCCGACACCGAGGAGGTCCTCGACTACGCCGACGAGTGGGACAACGTTGAGGACGCACGCCTCGTCAGCGACCGAGACGACGAGTCGCTGGTCGAGTTCACGATGTCCGGGTCGTCGCTGGTGGTGACGCTCTCGGAGTACGGCGCGAAGACCAAGAGTGCGACGAGCGAGGACGGCGAGTCAACCATCGTCGCCGAACTCCCCGCCGACGCCGACGTGCGGAGCGTGGTCGAGCGCGTCCAGACCAAGTTCCCCGACGTGGAACTCGTCGCCAAGCGCGAACAGGACCGGCAGGTCCGAACGACTCGGGACTTCCGGCAGGACTTCGACGAGCGACTCACCGACGCCCAGCGGACCGCGCTGAGGGCGGCCTACTTCGCTGGCTACTACGAGTGGCCCCGCGACAGTACCGCCGAGGAGGTGGCCGACGCGCTCGGGGTCTCGTCGCCCACCTTCCACCAGCACATCCGCAAGGCCCAGCGAGAACTCCTCGGGGCCTTCTTCGACTGGGATGGCGACCGACCCTAGCTGTTTAGGTCCACTGTTCTTTACTGTCCGGTCGAAAGTATCCGCCGGCGCGCCGCAACATGAGTAAGGAACACGCACCGACGGGAGAGGAGGGGGCAACGACGGACGGCGGGCCGTCCGTTTCCGACGAGCAAGCGGCCACAGGCACTGAACTCGACAGGCTTTTCGAGGTCCTCGCGGACGGCCACCGGCGTCGAGTCCTCGCCTATCTCGCCGACACCGACGACGGTGTTGCGGCGTTTTCGGACCTCGTTGAACACGTCGCCGACGACTCGGCCGGGGAATCGACCGACAACGAGCGACTCGCAGTCAGTCTTCATCACACCCACTTGCCGAAACTCGCGGACGCGAACGTCGTGGAATACGACCCTCGAAGCGAGGTCGTCCGCTACCGCGGCGACGGCCTCGTCACCGATTGGGTGGAACTAGCACGGTCTCACGAGACCGGCGAGTAAGCAGACCCCAGTGGTGGCTACCGACTCGATTCTGACTGCCGACTCGATTCCGACTGCTGACTCGGGTTTCGAGGCCGACTCCGCTCCCGATTTCCCCCGACTTGAGAAATGAAAAAGGACTTACCGTGGCGGGTCGAGTCTCAGTCTATGAAGGCAGTCGTTCTCGCGGGAGGCTATGCGACGCGACTCTGGCCGATTACGAAGCACCGACCCAAGATGTTTCTGCCGGTCGGCGATTCGACCGTCATCGACCAGATTTTCGCCGAACTGGAGGCCGACGACCGAGTTGACGAGGTGTACGTCTCGACCAACGAGCGTTTCGCCGAGGACTTCCGGGACCACCTCGCCGAGAGCGAATTCGACAAGCCGAAACTCACCGTCGAGGACACCACCGAGGAGGACGAGAAGTTCGGCGTGGTCGGGGCGCTTGCCCAGTTGTTCGACCGCGAAAACATCTCCGAGGACACCCTCGTCATCGCCGGCGACAACCTCATCAGTTTCGGCATCAGCGACTTCATCGACTTCTTCCAAGCCAAGGATTCGCCGACGCTGGCCGCCTACGACGTGGGAAGCAGAGAACGCGCCAAATCCTACGGACTGGTCGAACTCGACGGCGACGAGGTGGTGGACTTCCAAGAGAAGCCAGACGACCCCAAGAGTACGCTGGTCTCCATCGCCTGCTACGCCTTTACCGCTGAGAACATCCCGCTGTTCGACAAGTACCTCGAAAACGGCAACAACCCCGACGAACCGGGTTGGTTCGTCCAGTGGCTTCAGGACCGCGACTCGGTGTACAGTTACACCTTCGACGAGGCGTGGTTCGACATCGGCACCCCCGAGAGCTACCTCGAAGCGGTCGGGTGGAAACTCGACGGCGAGAACCAAATCGCCGATTCCGCCAGCGTCGAGAACACCACGGTCGGCGAGAACGTCCACATCATGCCGGGTGCGGAAGTCGTCAACTCCAGCGTCAACAACTCCATCGTCTTCCCGAACACGACGATTCGGGACTGTGACATCCGCAACTCCATCATCGACGAGAAGACCACCGTCGAGAACATGGACCTCGCGGGTGCCCTCATCGGGGCACACACCCAGATTCTGAACGGCGATTAACGACGACCGTTTCCTGCGCTCGGTCGGTCGCTCCGTTTCCTCGCTCGCTTGCAAAACGTCGATGAAAAGACCGCAACTTCTCGCCTAGATTGCGCCGTCGCCCCACGACCGGTAGAACTTGTAGTAGGCCTGCCGAGCGCCGACCACGTAGGACCGACACAGCGTCTCGGACCAACTCGGACAGTAGTTACGCTGGTCGAGACCCGGCGTCCACTCTAGTCCGCCACCACAGGCGCATCCGGAGGTGCTTTCTCCCTCCATCGGCATGCTTCGGGGCGAGTAGAAGTGGGTCGCGCCGCAAGAGGGGTCGGGTTCCGAGCAGGTCAGGATGCGTCCCGCGAGGTCGTGAATCTCGCTGGTCGGGTCCTGATTGTGGGCGTAGGCGTCCCACTCGTCGGTGACGGCGGTGGTGCCGTTGCGGTCCATCCGGTTGAGGACCGTGTAGCCCACGGCCCGTTGCTCGGTCGTGTTGCCGATGGAGGCCTCGGACATGATGACCTTGGCGAGCGCCCACTGGTTGTCGAGGTTGTCCCACGCGGAGTTACAACCGTAGAGCATGCCCTCCTCGAGCGACTTCGCGGCGACCCACCCGTCGTAGTCGGTGTGGAAGTCTACCTTCCACCACTCGTAGCCGTCGCTCCACTTCGGCCCGGCGACGAGGGTGCCCCAGTCGCCCGGTTCGGTCGTGCCGGCCTTGCTCGCGCTGGTGGTCGGATTGTCCCGGATGGCGGCGTACTCGGTGGCGTGAACCGCGTCGTAGCGGCAGAACTTGGTGGTCCACTCCTTGCCCGACGAGAGCCATCCGTCGCCTTTCGCGCACCACCCGGTCGCGGTGCCGTCGTAGCGGTCGTCGTCGAACTCGACGTACCACCACTCGTAGCCGTCGGCGTAGGCCGGGCCGTCCTTGACCGTGCCGCGCATCCCGGCGGGTTCGGTGTCGAGGACGGTGTAGCCGGTGCCAGCGCCGTCTCGGACGTTCAAAGCGGTCGTGGTGTGGACGACCTCGCCGAGTTGGAAGGTCGCCGCACTCGCGGTACTCGCGCCGAGGACGGACGCTCCGCCCGCGGCGACGCCTGCCTTTTTCAGGAAGTCGCGTCGTGAATCTCGCATCTACAGTTTCGGCCACGAAACCCGCGTAAATAAATTCCACGGCTAAAGAATAGAAATAATTGCCTGCGCGAATCTCGGGAAGCTTCCCGGCGCGCGGGAGTGTCTGCGCGAACGAAGCTGAGCGCAGGCTCGGAAGACGTGGTTTGTCTTCCGGCGCGCGCAGAACTGCGCGCACTCCTCGTGCGAGGGACGAACGACTGAGTGACTGAAAGGAGCGAAGGAGTGAGGAGGTTGGGGAGGGTGTGATTCGCGGTTGCGGTGTCATGACGAGCGAAGCGAGTCACGACTCGTCAGAGCGAAGCTCTGACGGTGCTGTGCGGGGCGGTAGACGGCGATGCTCAAGCCTGAAGCTAGCTTCCCTGACCCTTCACCGACTGCTGACGCACGCAGAGAACGCGACCGCCGACAAATCACAAACTGCCGCAACCACCGACGCCCGAAATCACTCACTCAACCACGCATCTTCAATTTGGAGCGTCCCGCGAGTCCCGTCCCACTCGGTCGAATACTCCAACTCGATGGCGCGGTCCATGTGCGGACCGTCGGTCACCAGCGTCTCGAACTCGCCGCCCTCACCGAGGATGTGGACGCCGTGGCTCTCGTTCAACTCCTCGAGTTCCGCGATGGCCGCCTCGTCCAGCGTCCGGCCAAGCCACGACTCGTCAAGTCCGTAGGCCGCGACGCGGATGATGGTGATTTCGAAGCCCGCGTCGAGCATCGCGTCGGCGAGTTCGCGGGGATTTTCCTGCCAGAGGGGCGCGAACACCTCGGCGTCGAGTCGGTCGGCCATCTCCTCGATGCGGGAGGTCTGGTATTCGCTCTCGACTGCGCCCGCCGTGACGCCCGCCACGCCGCCCGAAAGGTCCGAGTCGAGTTCCCGGACCGCGGCTTCGAGGGGTTCGAGTTCCTCGTCGCCCTGCGCGCCGGATTCGGTCGCGTCGTCGGCCTCGAAGTCGTCGGGTTCGACCTCTACGAGCGGGATGCCGATGCTCTCGGCCGCCAGCGAGGCCAATCGGGTCGCCGGGACGTGGTACATGTAAGAGTCGCCTTCGGGATGGACCGTGACGAGACGGGACACGTCCAGTCCGTTTTCGAGCGCCTGATACAGCGCCCACGACGAGTCCTTGCCGCCCGAGAAGAGGCTAACCCACTGGCCCTCCCGCGCGGCCGACGATGGCTGTTCGGTCATGACCGTGAGTCGGGAGCGAGCGGATTTAGGTGCGGCGAATCGCGCCACTCCGGCCTAAAACACATTTTCGATTGTATGCAGAATAAATGTGTTTGCGAGACGAATACGTATAGTTCCTCAATCCATCAGTTCCTCGTCCTCGAACTCGTCGCCAAGCGAGGACCCCGTGACGTAGGACGAGATGCGAACCCCGAGCAGACTCACCACGACGCCCGCGACGACGAACAGCGCCATCCGGGTGCCGGCGTCGAGGTTGATGCGTGCGACCGCGAGGCTTCCGAGTTCGGCGTGGGGGACCACCACCGGTTCGATGAACTCCTCGCGCTGGAGGAAGTACGCCGAGAAGCCCCGGACGACCAGTCCGACCGCCAGCACGCCGAACGGGAGATTGAGGTAGGAGTTGCGCACCCGGTCGTTGCGGATAACCTCGTCCAGCAGTCGGCCCGTCGAGGCCGCGAGCGCCGCCGCCGCCAGCCACGGCACGCTGGCGAACGCGAACGCCATCGCGGGCAGGAGGACCCCCTGCGTCGGCATCCCGAGGTCCGAGACCCGGAGCGCCCCGGCGAACACGCCGATGAGCGAGAGGCCCGCCGCGACGACGTAGGTGACGATGGAGACCCGGCCCGAGTAGAGGGCGTCCCGAATCTGGCCGGGCAGGTCCGAGACGTACTCGTCCACGCCCAACCCCTTGTAGAGGACGAACAGGCCGATAACGGCCGTAATCGAGGCCACCGCCATCGCGGGACCGAACACCATCAGCAGGATGGGGAACGCCAGCATGGCGACCCCGACCGGGACGAGGACGGTCTGGCGTAGCTCCTCGTCGGCGAGGAACTGCTTGAGGAGATAGTAGGTCGATTCGATGTCGCGGGCCTGCCGGACGACCACCCTATCGACCGCATCAACCTGCACCCTGCTCTCGATGATGGGGACCAGTCGCTCGTCTTGGGCGCTGTCGATGACCACGACCGCGGAGTCGGGGTCGTGTTCGGCGATGAGAGAGTCCATCTGGTCGGCCACCGCGCGGTCCCGGCCGACCATCGTCTCGGCCGCGCCGGAGATGACCGCCACGGTGGTCTCCTCGTCGTCGTCGCGCAGGTCGCGGGCCACCCGCAGGGATTCGAGGAGGCAGTTGACGCTGGCGTCTTCGGGGTCCGCGAGACCGACTTCCGTGACTAACGACCTGACGGCCTCCCACCCCGAAACTGGGGTCTGGAGACCGGTCTTGGTGCCGATGTCGTCGTCGCGGTCCACGCACACTACCAGCGTACTCATGTCGCGTATCTGAATTCAGACGGTCGGGCGTTAAAAACCCTCGTGCTTGGGGTGATACGTCCGGTAAACCCCGTCAGAATCGGGCGAAACTCGACAGACTCGCGGCGACGCCGTGGCCGACCTTCCGCCCGGCACCCAGCGCGTAGTGTTGGACGCTCCGGGTCAGTGGCTGGCGGCGGCCGTGGACCTCGGCGTCGCCATTGCCGATGGCGTCCACGACGCGATTGCTGTCGAGGTCCGCCTTCGACCCGACCCCCTCGATGGTGAGTTCGGTGTAGGCCCGGCCGATGTACTTCGCGGAGTGGGCGTCGCTGGCGGCCACGCCGGGGTAGTCCCAGTGGGCGGCGAACTTCCGAGCGCGCCGGTTGCGGTAGCCCGTGAAAATCCACGCGTTGTACACCTCGATGGCGTCGCAGTCGGTGATGTGGCCCTTCCGAACCCCGTGGCGAGTCCGCTGGAAGGGATGGGGAACGACGGCAGTTCCCCCCGCGTCTCGAATCCACTCGACCGTCTCGTCGAGAGGCCGATGGGGTTCCGGGCGCTCCTCGACGCCGATGGCGAGCAGGTGGCCCGCCGCGGTCGAAACCTCGACGCCGGGGATGCCGACCAGTCCGTACTGGGGCGCGAGTTCGGCCGCCCGGAGCGACTCGGCGATGGTGTCGTGGTCGGTCACGACGATGCCGTCGAGGCCGATGTCGCTGGCCTGCTCCAAGAGGAGTTCGACGGGTTCGTGGCCGTCGTAGGACCCTTCGGAGTGGACGTGGGGGTCGATAGCCACCGTGACCTCGGGAGTCATTTCCTCTCGCTAGGACCCGAAACGGCAAAAGTCCGGCCCTCGAAAATCCGAGGCGTCGAGATGCCGGACCTGACCCTCGAATCCGAGGAGTGGTACGTCCTCGAAAACTGGCTCCGAGAGCGGGAGAACCGCCTCCAGTACGCCCTCCGGGACAAGTCCGCCGAATGGGAGTTCGTTCACGACCTCCGGCGGGAGATAGCGGACCAGCGCGGCGAAAACCGTGAGACCGCCGGCGTCACCGAAACCGTCTCGCTCTCGAACCGGCAGGTCGGCTACCTCGGGTCGTACCTCGGGAAGCGAGCGCGGAAGCTTCGCTTTCTGCCGTGGCGCGACCGGGAGCGCCGGGACGTTCGCCACCTGCGGGACCACCTGCTGGCGGAGGCCCGGCGAGAAAACTAGTCGGCGTCAAGCGTGGCTTCCGCAGGGTCAACGACTGCGCGGGACTCGACATCGACGCCCACCCTGTCGCAGATGTCCGACATCGGGCACTCGTCCAGTCCGTCGAGGCACGCCGGTTTGCGGGCCGAGCAGTACTCCCGGCCGAACTGGATGCTCGCGGTGTGGCCGAACCCGCACTTCTCCGCCGGGACTTCTCGCTCCAAGACTGCGCGGACCCCCTCGTGGTCGGCGTCGGCGGGCGCGATGCCGAGTCGCCGGTAGATGCGGTGGACGTGGGTGTCCACGGGGAAGACGCCGCCCCGACCGCCAGCGAACAGCAGGACGCAATCGGCGGTCTTGGGACCCACGCCGCCGAAATCGAGGAGGACGGGCCGGACCTCCTCTGGGTCCTCCTCGCGGACGAAGGCGTCGAACTCGGCGGCGCTCCCGTAGTCGGCCAGCACCCGGTCGGCGACCGAAATCAGCACGTCGGCCTTCCGGTTGTAGAGGCCCGCGGACCGAATCGTGTCGGCGAGTTCGTCGTGGTCGGCGTCGGCGAGCGCGCCAGCGAGGTCGGTCGCTTCGGAGTCCTCGCCGTACGTCTCCATCAGCGCGTCGTGGGCCGGTTGGCTCGCCACGTCGCTGGTGTTCTGGCTCAGAATCGTGCGGACCAGACACTCGAAGGCGTCGCGTCCGCCGTAGGTCTTCTGCCAGTACAGGTCTCCGAGGCGATTCACGACCTCCTCGGCGCGGGTCCCGGCCTCGGCGGCGTCGAACGCCGCGAACGAACTCGCAGACGGGTCGCCCCCGCTGATGTTCTCGGCGGGTTCGGGGTCGCCCTCGTCGGGGTCGGCGTCCTCGCTCATGGCCGAGGCTGAGGACCGAATCCGATTAAAACGCTCGGCCTCGCAGTCCGAGCGGTCGGCTACCGGACGGGGAAATGTATCGATTGCTCGGAGAAATAATTCTATGCCGAAAGCAAACAATAATACGTCTCACCCGCCGATGGCGTAGAGGCGGAGCGCGCCGCCCATCGAGAGGTGGACGCCCCCGAGCGCGGTGAGGTAGAACCCCGCGGCCGGGACGAACGTGCCGAGAAAGCCGCTCGAAAGCAGGTAGTAGACGGTCAGCACCGCGACGAACCCGCCCGCGACGGTCGTCACGACGGCGGCCCGCGCTCCGCCGAGGAGAGGGACCGAGACGGGCATCAACTCGACGGGGAGGACCCCCAGAAGCGCCACGGCCGCCGCAGTCAGGGCAAGCCAATCCAGACCGGCGATACCCGTCTCCATCCCGGCGAGATGAATCGCCGGTACCGGCCCCTGATACCCCGGTCGGACCATCAGCCACGGGAGCCACGTCCCGACCGCGACCCCGCCGGCCCCGGCGAACGCGACCAACCGGGCCACGACGCTCCACGTCTGACGACTCATTCCTCGCGCTCGACGGTCAGCGTCACGGTCAACTCCGCGCCCTCGGCCAGCGCGGAGACCAGTTCGCGGTCGAAGCCCTCGGCGGCGAACTCCGCGCCGACCACCACGGTCCGGTCGTCCACGTAGTCGCTGGTCCGACCTACGGCGCTCCGGTCGCTCTCGAAGGTGAGGTCGGGGTCTCCTCGGCCCGCGACCGTCTCGGTGTGGTCGGGAGTCTCGAAGGTGAGGGTGATGGTGGCGTCCTCGTGCTGGCACGCCGCGACGAACTCGGGATTGAAGTCCGCCGGGGCGCGGTCGGCCTCGATACCGAGAATACAGTCGCCGGCGGGCGTGAGGAAGTCGTCGGTCGTGACCTCGAACGTGCTGGCGTGTTCCGCCGAGACGTTCTCGTGGCCCTCGGCGTGGATGACTTCTTGCATGGTTGCTGGCCGAGGGTTGGGAGGGTGGTCACTTGAGAGTCTTCTTTCGGGACGAGTTTCTCTCGGCGTCGTCGGCAACCGCTATCCGCGAGGACGACAGGGCGGCGTTCCGGCGCGGCGCTACCGGACGACGGTCACGGTGACCGCGCCGCAGGCACACTCGTAGGCCCGGCGCTCGCCCGCCTCGGTCGTCATCCGGAGCATCAACTCGTTCTCGCCGAGGGTGCGCTCGCACTTGGCACCGTCGCAGGCACACCGCAAGTCTTCGAGCATGGGAGAACGTGGTGCCGCCATCCTACTTAAATTGTGCTAAGGGCGCAGTGAAAGTGAAAGTGGTCGGCCATGGGACGTAAAGCCTATCTGGTATGGGTTTAGTTGGCCGAGTATGTCTCTCACCGACTGGACGGGCGCGGCCCTCGACTCGCCCGCGGAGGACGAACCTCCCTCCTCCGACGAGTGGCACCCCGTCGAAGTGCCGGGCCGCCCCGAGCGGTTTGCCGACGCGGACATCGTAGCCTACCGAACCGAGTTCGCCGACCCCACCGACGGCGACGAGCGAGCGACCCTCGAACTCCGCGGCCTGTTCGCCGACGCCCGAATCTGGCTCAACGGCGACCTGCTCGGCGAACACGACACCTACTTCCTCCCCGCCCGCTACGAGTTGGACTTGGAGGCCGACAACGAGTTAGTCGTGGAGTGTCGCGCCCCCGACGAGTTCGCCGGTATCTACGGTACCGACCGAGTGCCCGAGTCGCGCGCCGTCCCCGGCATCTGGTGGGGCGTGGACCTCGAAACCCACCCCGAGACGTTCATCGACCGACTGTCGCTGACTCCTCGGCGGACCGACGAGGGCGCGGTCATCGACGCCGAACTCGCAGTCGAAGCGGGCGAAGCCCTCGACGACCGCATCTCGCTGTCGGTCCGCCCGCAGGGGTTCCGGGGCGGCGGCGTGATGGAGCGCGCCAGAATCGAGGCCGACGCCGGGGAGCGCGCCGCGATTTCGAAGACCCTCGAACTCCGGGACCCCGCCTACTGGTGGCCCGCCGGGCACGGTCCTCAGCACCGGTACGCCGTCAGGGCGAGACTCGGCGACTCCGAGCGCGTCGTCCAGACCGGCCTCTGCGAAGTCGAGGAGGCCGGAGACGGAACAGATGGTCTCGTCGTCAACGGCCAGCGAGTCCGAGCGCGAGGGTTCTCGCTCCTGCCGACCGGCGACCCCACGTGGGACGTGGAACGGGCGGCCAACGCCAACGCCAACCTCGTCCGCGCTCGGGGCCACGTCCCGCCCGCAGAGTTCTACGAGGCCGCGGCCGAGGCGGGCCTGCTGGTCTGGCAGGACCTCCCGATTTCGGGAGCGAGCGACTACGACGCCGAGCGCGCGACCGACCTCGCCGAATCGGTCGAGCGCCACCCCTGCGTGGCCGCGTTCGGCGTCCGGTCGGACCCCAGCGACCACCTCGCGGGCGTCGGTCCCTCACGATTCGCGCGCTACAAGGTCCGCTGGCGGGCGTGGCGGGCGGGCCACGACCCGACGCCGGACCGAGAGGTCGCCGAGGCCTTCCCCGACGATGCGGTGGTGTTTCCGGTCTCGGGCGCGCCGGGCATCGACGCCGACGCGACCCACGTCTACCCCGGATGGGAGTTCGGCGACGTCGGCGATACCGAGTGGATTCTCGACAAGTACGACTGCGGCGGCGCAGTCGGTGCGTTCGGTGCCGGTTCGCTCGCCGAGGAGGCGGGCGGCGACGGCGACCCCGCCGGGTTCGATGCGAGCGCCCACGACGCCTACGTCCCGCAGAGCGGTGACGACGTGGGAGCGGTTGAGGCCTCCCAAGCCTACCAGACGCGCGTCCTCAAGCACGTCACCGAGACGCTTCGCAGACGCGGAACTGGCCTGCTGACGGCGGACGCGCTTCGGGACACCGACGCCGGGGCGGGCATGGGCGTCCTGACCGCCGACGGAAGCCAGAAGGCCGGGTACGAGGCGATGGCGGCCTCGCTCGAACCGGTGCAGGTCCTCCTCGACGCCTACCCGACCGGCGGGGACACCCGCGAGTTGACCGTGGTCAACGACACGCCCGAGGAGGTGTCGGGCACTGTCTCGTGGACCGCGGGCGACCGGACCGGCGGGTCGGACGTGTCGGTCGAAGCCTACGGCCGGGAGCGGGCGGGAACGCTGGACGTTCCGACCGACGCCGAAGCGGTCGAACTCTCGTTCGGCCGGGCCGACGGGGCGGTCCAGAACGTGTATCCTTTATAACCCCCTGAGAAGTGTGGGAAGGCCTTACACGGCCGGTAGAGGGCGTGTGAACGCTTTCCACGGCTGGGGTAGGCGGAACATTTATATATCCACAGCGAATATTTGGAGGTACCAGAACGCCACGAGCGTTCGGCCAGCATCGTGCGACAAATGACATGGGACTATTGTCAACGGTCGATTGCCAGTGACAGACAGCAGTTGCTGTCGGTCGCTGGACAGCCGAACGCCACGGCGGGCATGGAATCGAGGTTTAATTAGCATGGTAAGTGTAACAGAAGAGGAACTTCAGAACAAGTCGAAAGGCGAACTAATCAAACTTGCAGGACAGCTCCGAGACCGACGAAACGAGCTGAACCAGAAGGCGTCCAAGCGCGCTTCCAAGCGTGACGACCTGAACGCCAAGACCCGCGAGAAGGTCGACGAAGCGCAGGAACACCGCGAGAAGCGCGACGAACTCAACGAGCAGGTTCAAGAGCACAAAGAGAGCCGTAACGAGCTCAACGCGAAGGCCAACGAACTGTTCGACGAGGTCGAGGACAAGAAGTCAGACCTCGAACTCGACGAGGGCAAGGACATCGAGGAGCTCGAATCCGAAATCGAGGACCTCGAATTCAAGCAACAGACCGAGGTCCTCTCGACCGAGGACGAGCGCGAACTCATCGAGAAAATCGAGGAGAAGCGCGAGAAGCTTCAGGCCCGCAAGGAGAAGCTCGAGGAGAGCGAGGACCTCGAAGGCCTCGTTGAGGAAGCCGAGGAGGTTCGCGCCGAAGCGAGCCGTCACCACGAGAAGGTCACGGAACTCGCGGACAAGGCCCAAGAGCATCACAACCAGATGATTGAGGCCTACCGCGAGGCCGACGAGATTCGTGACGAGGCCGACGAGATGCACGAGAAGTTCGTGGAGGCCCAAGAGTCCGCCGACCAGCACCACGAGGACTTCGTGCGCGTCCAGAAGCGACTCCGCGAACTGGACAAGCAGGAAGAAGAGGAGCGCAAGTCCGAGAAGGAGAAGGAGCGAGAAGAGGCCAAGGAAGAGGCCGAGGAAATCTACCAGCAGTTCAAGGAAGGCGAGACCCTCGACACCGAGGACCTCATGAAGCTCCAGAAGACGGGCCTGCTCTAATCCGGCCGTAGTTCTGCGGACATTTCATTCTCAGTTTTCTCTCGACGGGTAGCGATGGGTGTGAGCAATAGACTGATTCTATCTCGGCGACTGATTGCTAGGTTACTGGCGGAACTCCGGAGGACGTTGCAGTGGTGAAACGCCGGAAGATGTTGCGAGCAAGCTAGCTATTGCCGAAGCCGAGGCGTCTACCGCCCCGCCCCGCTACCGCGGGCCACACCCTCTCCAACCGATTGCGTTGTCTGCGAACGACGTTCGCAGATCAGCGAGACGCGAAGCGTCTCGCAAGCCTCGGCCTACGGCCTGCGCTACTCATCCACCGGCAGACAAACCGCGTCTGCCGAGCAGTCGGTCGTCGTCCGAGAGCGACGCTCTCGTGATCACGAAAATCTTCGATTTTCGAACGACTACGCTCCCGACGACCTCGTGCGGTTGGCGCGGCATGAACGCCGCGCCGTGGGAGACAAGCTCCCACGAGCCTTGCCTCGCTACGCTCGGCAAGACGCCAGCGCGCGCCACAGCACCATTGGAGAATTAGATACAATTGCTAAAGAAACGATTACCTATTCAAAGCACATGAAGAAGTTGCTCTAAACGAGACCGCTACAAAATCAGACTTCGACTGCCAGACCCGCTTCCCGAAGCGCGTCGTTCGCGCTCGCGCCGTCGTGGACCACCGAGGAGACCGCCCGCGCAATCGACTCCGGACTGTCGTGCTGGAAAATCGACCGGCCCATCGAGACGCCGGATGCGCCGGCGTCCATCGCGCCGCGGACCGCTTCGAGTGTCGCCCGGTCGCCCTCGGGTTCGCCGCCGGCGATGACCACCGGGAGGTTGGTCGATTCCACGACGCGCTCGAAGCTGTCGGCGTCGCCGCTGTAGGCTGTTTTCACGACGTCGGAGCCGACCTCCTCGGCGAGGCGGACCGCGTGGCCCAGATTCTCGGCGTCGTGTTCGTCTATGCCCGGTCCCCGAGCGTAGGACATCGCCAGCACCGGGACGCCGTACTCGTCTGCCGTCTCGGTGACGCGGGCGAGGTCCTCGATTTGCTCGCGCTCGAACTTGCTCCCGACGTTGATGTGGAGCGACACGGCGTCAGCGCCCGCCCGGACCGCTTCCTTGACGGTGCCGGTCATGCGCTTGTCGTTACTGTCCGGGCCGATGGAAGTCGAGGCGTTGAGGTGGACGATGTAGCCAGCGCCGTTCTTGTTCGGGTGAACGCGGGGGGCGATGCCCTTCTGGGTCAGCACCGAGTCCGCGCCGCCGCGAGTCACCGCGTCGATGGTCGATTCGATGTCCCCCAGTCCCTTCACCGCGCCGAGGGTGATGCCGTGGTCCATCGGGACGATTACGTACTTTCCGTCTGTGCCGATTCGGTCGAGTCGTGCTGTGGTTCCTACGTCCATGGTGTGTGAATCTGTAGCAAGGAATGGTTATTTGCCTTCCGGTTCCGGAACTTTCTCCGCGCCGTCGAGTGCGCCTTCTTTGAGTTCGCGGGCCTTGGCTTCGAGGCGGTCGGCTACCTCGTCGCCTTCTGCGATGAGGTCCACGAACGCGCTCCCGACGATGATGCCGTCAGCGCCGCCCGAGACAATTTCTCTGGCGTGGTCGCGCTCGCTGATGCCGAATCCGACCGCCTTCGGGAGGTCGGTCTCGTCCAGTCGCCCGAGGCTGACGTGGGTGTCGGTACTCACGTCGGAGCGCGCGCCGGTCGTACCGAGTCGGCCCTGCACGTAGACGAACCCAGTCGCCCTGTCGAGCATCCGGTCGAGGCGCTCGTCGGTCGTCGTGGGCGCGACGATGAATATCAGGTCGAGACCGTGGGCCTCGCAGGCCGACTTGAGGGGGCCGCTCTCGTCCACCGGCAGGTCGGGCACGATGAGGCCCGAGATTCCGGCTTCCGCGGCGGCCTCCACGAAGGGTTCCGGTCCCTCCCGGCCCTCGCTCGCGGTTTTACCGCTCGCATCCGAGGCGCGTTGCGCCTCGCTATCCCCGTACTGATAAATCAGATTGTAGTAGGTCATGCAGACCAGCGGCACGTCTACCTCGGCGTCCTCGCGCAGTTCGGCCACGAGGTCGAAGTACCGGTCCGGCGTCATCCCGGCGTCTAGCGCCCGGCGAATCGCCTGCTGGATGGTCGGCCCCTCGGCGATGGGTTCGGAGAACGGCAGGCCGAGTTCGATGACGTCGGCCCCGCCCCGGACCAGCGCCCGGACGTACTCTTTCGTTGACTCGGCGTCTGGGTCGCCCGCCGCGACGTAAGAGATAAGCGGGGGTTCGTCGGCGAACGCTTCGCGAATACTACTGCTCACCCTCGAACACCTCCATGGAGGGCGCGGCGTCCAAGTCGCGCTTCTCGCTCTCCTCGATAACCGTGTCGAGGTCTTTGTCTCCTCGGCCCGAGACGTTGACGACTACGAGGTCGCCGAGGTCGTCGGCCTGCTCGCCGAGGACGGCCTCCTCCAAGTAGGCCAGCGCGTGGCTGGATTCGAGCGCGGGGATGATGCCCTCCAACTTCGAGAGTCGGTGGAAGGCTTCGAGCGCCGCGTCGTCGCCGACGTTGACCGGCGTGACTCGGCCCTCGTCCGCGAGGTAGGCCAGTTCCGGGCCGACGCCCGAGTAGTCCAGTCCCGCGCTCACGCTGTGGGATTCGAGAATCTGACCGTCCCGGTTCTGGAGGAGCTTGGTCCTCGCGCCGTGAAGCACGCCCTCCTCGCCGGTCGAGAGCGAGGCCGAGTGGGGTGCGAGGTCCTCGTCCTCGTCGATGGTCAACTCCGAGCCACCTGCTTCCACCGCCACGAGGTCTACGTCCTCGTCCGGGACGAACTCGTGGAAGGTTCCCATCGTGTTCGACCCACCGCCGGCGCAGGCCACCACGCTGTCGGGGAGTCGCCCGGTCTGGTCGCGGACCTGCTCGCGGGCCTCCTCGGAGATGACTGACTGGAAGTCCCGGACCATCTTGGGGAAGGGATGGGGGCCGACGATGGACCCGATGACGTAGTGGGTGTCCTCGACGTTGGTCGCCCAGTCGCGCATCGTCTCGTTGATGGCCTCCTTCAGGGTGCCCGACCCGATGTCTACGGGATTGACCTCGGCGTCGTGGATTCGCATCCGGAAGACGTTGGGTCGCTGGCGGTTGATGTCGGTCCGGCCCATGTAGATTTCGCAGGGCATCCCGAGGTAGGCCGACGCCATCGCCGTCGCGGTGCCGTGCTGGCCCGCGCCGGTCTCGGCGATGATGCGGTCCTTGCCCATGTACTTGGCCAGCAGGACCTGTCCGAGCGCGTTGTTCAGTTTGTGCGCCCCGCCGTGAAGCAAGTCCTCGCGTTTGAGATAGACCTCGCGGTCGTATCGCTCGCTGAGTCGGTCGGCCCGCTGGAGGGGCGTGGGTCGCCCGCCGAAGTCTCGCAGGCGTTCGCGGAACTCGTCCATGAAGCCGTCCTCGTTGTCGAGGACGTAGCGTTCGTAGGCGTCCGTCAACTCCTCGATGGCGGGCATCAGCGCCTCCGGGACGTACTGACCGCCGTAGTCGCCGAACTTGGATTCGCTACTCATGTCTGTGTCTCTTTGGGGGTAGTCAGTCGCTGGGTGTTCTCAGTTACGTTTCCGAGGGACTCGGTCCCTCGACTTCCGGAGTCGGTCTCTGGAATCCCGTCCATAATCGCACTCCCGACGAGCAAGCCGTCGGCACCGGCCTCCCGCATCCGGTTGGCGTCGTCCGAGGTGGCGATTCCGCTCTCGGCTACGAGGGTCACGTCGTCCGGTGCGAAGGGCGCGACGCTCTCGAAGGTTTCGAGGTCCACTTCCAACCGGGCCAAATCCCGGTTGTTCACGCCGACGATTTCGGCTCCGGCCCGGACCGCTTGGGCCAACCCGTCGCGGTCGTGGACCTCCACGAGGGGCTGAAACCCGCGGTCTCGGGCCGCAGAAATCAGGCCGTCGAGGTCGTCCACGAACCGGGCGATGAGGAGGATTACGTCGGCTTTCACGGTGTCGAGTTGCTCCTCGCGCAGAACGAAGTCCTTCCGGAGGACCGGCACGTCCACCGCCTCGCGGACCCGGCGCAGGTTCTCGGGCGACCCCTCGAAGTGGTCGGGTTCGGTGAGGACCGAAAGGGCGGCCGCGCCGCCCTCGACCATCTGTTCGGCCAGTTCTACCGGGTCGGCGTCACGGGTCCCGTCGGTGGTCGGACTCGTCGGCTTGACTTCCGCGATGACTGGGACGCGCCCGTCGGCCTCGGCGTCCGCGAGCGCGTCGGGAAGCGACCGGGAATCGACCGACAGCGGCCCGCCGTCGGGGTCCCCGCGGGCCTCCGCAGACCGGAGGATAGAGGCCACCGCGGGCGCAAGTTCCTCGCTTTCGTTCATCATTGTGCATCAACGGACGGAATTGTACATAAGGCTTGCGCTGGGGTTCCCGACTGACCGCGGAATCTTCAAGTCCGGACCGCCCGAAGCGACGGGCATGGACGAGATTGGCGACGTGGACGGCGTTGCTGGCATCTTCGCGCGCGAGTCGTCGTATCTAGACCGACACGTCCAACTGGGCATCGCCAGCGGACGGGTCCTCAGCGTCTCCTTCCCGGACACGCCCGACGAGGAGGCCGAGTCCGACCACGACCTGCTGGACAGAATCTTCGACTACCTCGACGGGGTGGAGGAGGACGACTTCTCGGACGTGGAAGTCGCGCTCACGGTGCCGACCGACCAGCGCCGGGTGCTGGAGCGGGTCCGCGAGATTCCCTACGGCGACCAAATCAACGTCGAGACGCTGGCCCGGATGACCAGCGGCATCGACCACACCGACGAGGCAGATTTGAACATCGTCCGGACCGCGCTCGACCAGAACCCCGCGCCGCTGGTCATCCCGGACCATCGGGTTCGGGACGGCCCGAGCGCCGCCCCGGCCGTGGTCGAGCAGAAACTCCGGTCGCTGGAAGGACTCTGAGGACGGCGGGCACGCCCAGACGGCAGGGACAATTATTTATTTCTTTTAGACACGGAATCGTTTTTCTAGCAACTCTATACGTTTCTCCGATTCGGACGACCTACTCGCGGCTACTCGTGCCGAAACGCGGAGAAGCGAGGGCCTGCGAGGTCGGTCGTTCCCTACTTGAACCTGAACGTCTCCAGATTCTTGGGCGCGAACGTTCGCATGTTGAACTCGTGGTAGAGCGACGACGAGAGGTCCTGCGTCGAGGACTCGTCGCCGTGGACGCAGAGAATCTTCTCGGGGCGAGGGTTCATGGTCTTGACGAAGTTCATCAGGCCCTGTCGGTCGGCGTGGCCGGAGAAGCCGTCTACCGTCCGCACGTCGAGTTCGAGCGAGAGTTGGCCGTTGCGGCCGCCGCCGCGGTTCATCGGAATCTCGTCCCACCCGTTCTGGATGCGTCGGCCCAGCGTCCCCTGTGCCTGATAGCCGACGAAGACCATCCGGTTGTCGGGGTCGCCGCCGAGGTGTTCGAGCCACGACATGATGGGACCGCCCGTGACCATCCCGGAGGTCGAGAGGATGATGCACTGGTCGCCGTCGGCCACGTCTTGGCGCTCCTCCTCGCCGCCGTCGATGTGGTTGAACTGGTCGGCGAGGAAGGGGTTCTCGTCCTCGTGGAAGATGCGGTCTCTGAGGTCGTCACGCAGATACTCGGGGTAGGTCGTGTGAATCGCAGTCGCCTCCCAAATCATCCCGTCGAGGTGGACCGGCATCTCGGGGATGTCGCCGTTGCGCATCGCCTCCTCGAGGACGAGCATCATCTCTTGGGACCGACCGACTGCGAACGCCGGGATGACGACCTTTCCGCCGCGGTCGTAGGCCTCGTTGATTACCTCCTTGAGTTTCTCCTCGGAGTCCTCTTGGTCGGTTTGGTAGTCGTTGCGACCGCCGTAGGTCGATTCCATGACGAGGGTCTCGACCCGCGGGAAGTCGTTGACCGCGCCGTTGAACAGGCGGGTGTCGTCGTAGTGGATGTCGCCGGAGAACGCCACGTTGTAGAGGCCGTCGCCGATGTGGAAGTGACAGATGGACGACCCGAGGATGTGGCCCGCGTTGTGGAGCGTGAGTTTCACGTCGGGCGCGATGTCGGTCACGTCGCCGTATTCGAGCGGGATGGTGTGCTTGATGGCCTCCCGGACCATCTCGGACTCGTAGGGCGGCGCGCGGCCCTCCTTGGCGGCCACGTCGAGGTAGTCGAGTTGGAGCAGACCCATCAGGTCGCGGGTCGGTTCCGTGGTGTAAATCGGGCCGTCGTAGCCGTACTTGAACAGCAGGGGAATCAGCGCCGAGTGGTCGAGGTGGGCGTGGGTCAGCACCACCGCGTCGATGGTGTTTGCGCCGGCACCGAGGGCCTCCTCGACTTGGAGGTAGGGCACTTCGTCCTCGGCACCGGGCTTGTCGCCGCAATCGATGAGGATGCGGGTCTCGGGCGTCGAGAGGATGAACGACGCACGGCCGACCTCACGACAACAGCCGAGGGTCGTGACCCGGACGTACTCGTCGTCGGACATCTCCTCGCGGTGAATCTGGCGACCCACCTTCTCGAGGATGTCGCGGCGCTCGTCGCGCTCCTGTTTCAGGAAATTCCGGACGTTCGAGACCGTCGAGGACTCGATGGGCGGGGTCCGGACGACTTCGGGCGTCCAGCCGACTTCTTGGGTAATCTCTCGGAGGGTCGAACCGTGCTTGCCGATGACCATGCCGGGCTTTTCGGCCTCGATGACGACCTCTCCCGTGTCGGCGTGGAAGTCGAGGTCGGTGACGCCGGCCTCCTCGGGGATAACGTCCATAATGTCCTCTCGGGCGTCCTTCGGCCGAGACAGCACGTCCGGGTCGGGCCGGACCGTGATGCGCTTGCGAAGTTGACTGGCCAACTTTCGGATGAGGTCGCCGTTCCGGGCGAATTTCTTCGGGTCGCGCGTGTAGACGACCAGTTCCGGGCCTTCGTACTTCACGTCCGATACCGAGATGTCGCTCGGTAACTCGCTCGTAATCTCTGCTCGCAGGTCCTCTAATTGCTGGTCTACTTTACTCATAGTGAAAAAGTGGTTCCGTTGTCGTTCTCCGCATCGTCCCGTCTGGCCCGTCCGGTCCGACGCCACCGCAGGCTAACTGCTCACGGTCGCGTGTCGGACCGGTCGGGATGCCATCAGGACTACGATGCAGAGTACAGCACAGCATAGGTTTCGCTTCTCCGCGGGATACGATAACTCGCGCGTCGGCGAGTCGTCCACGCCCCCGGAACAACCGGGGCGGACCGGACGCTCACTCGGGGACGCAGGAAAACCCGCTTATCCGGCATTAGTTCCTGATATTATAAAAGCCTTCTCAAAATGCGCAAACCCAAGCCCGTGGCCGCCGTTTGGCCGGACATGCGACTGACTCCTCAGCGAGTCGCCGACGAGTACGAGTGGGTCCGGAGTCGGGCCGACGTGGTGGTGCCGCTGATAAACGACGTGCGCGAGGACCTCGGCGACCTGTTCGACACCGAGGTCGATTCCGTGACCGAGGAGACCTACCGCGAGGAAGTAGACGCCGTTTTCGCCGACGGGGACCGGGCGGTCAACCTCGCTGGACTGGTGGTCCTCCTCCGGGAACTCGACGTGGAGGGCGACTATCCGGGGTTCGTGGTGGACGAGATGTTAGGCCGGGAACTCGCGGGAACCATCGCCGGGACCCAACCCCTCCGCTTGCTGGGCGAGGCCACCTTTCACTACGCCGACGTGAGCGTTCACGCCGAGGAGGACCGCCAGACTGCCGGGGCCGACGACCTTGACGCCGCCCTCGCCGCCGGGTTCCAGACTCGACTGCCGGGGTGGGACTGGCAGGAGGGAGAGAGTCCCTTCGCTATCGACCGGAAGTAGGATGGAAATTCCAGCGAAATCGCCGGCATCGAGGTTCGACAAGCCGAACGCAGGCCGACCAAAACGCGAGTTCCGCCTGACGGACCAACCGCCGGTTTGGGTGGACTGAAAGGGGCCGGTCGGCCGCGTACAGTTCAGTCGCTGTGGTGGCTCTATTCGCGGCGGGCGGTGTCTCGCCGAACGGAGTGAGGTCGTTCGAAAGGCGAAGCCTTTCGTGATCACGAAAATCTCCGATTTTCGGACGACGATGGCTTGGAAGACGCGGGTTGTCTTCCAGTGCTGAGAGCCGCGAATATCCGCCACAGCGACCGCGGCCGACCGGGGGCTTTCTAAACGCACTTCGCCGTGCTTCCGGTGGTCGTTTTCGTCGCCGTTCCTGCCTACCGGTCTCTCGATGATTCAATTACTCGCTTTCGTCCGAAACCTCGTCGCCCTCCCAGCCTTCGACGTACACCTGTTCGTCGTCTACACCTTGGTCGCCGAGATACTCCTGCGTCTCGACCACCATCTCGGGCACGCCGCAGATGTAGAAGTCCCGGTCGCCGAAGTCGTCCAGATAGTCGTCGAGGAGGTCCTGCACGTGGCCCTCGGGTCCCGACCAGTCGTCGTCGGCCTCCGAGAGGACGTAGACGACCTCCAGATTCTCGTGTTGGGCTTCGAGTTGGTCCAGCGTCTCCCGATAGAAGATGTGCTGTTGGTCCTTCTCGCCGAAGAAGAAGGTGGCCTGTCCGGTCCCCTCCTCGACGTACTGCTTGACCATCGCCATCATCGGCGTGATGCCGGTTCCGGTCGAGACGAACGCCACGTCCGAGTCGAGATTTCGGAGGGAGAGATTTCCGTCTAGCTCCTCGATGTCGATGGTGTCGCCGGGCGTCCGCTCGTGCATCCACGTCGAGGCCACGCCGCCGGGGTACCGCTTGATGGCGAGCGTGATTTTCCGGGTACCGGGGAGCGCAGTCGAGGTGTAGGGACGGACGACCTCCTCGTCTTCGTCGCCGTCCTCACCGCTTTCCCCCTTCGTTGCTTTCGCTTTCTGGTTCATTCTTTTCACTTTCTCTCTCGTTGCTTTCACCCTCTCCATCGTTGTCCTCGTCGTCGGCCGCCGGACTCTCCGCTCGCGGGAAGTGGACGTGCGTGTGCTGGCCGGGGTCGAACTCGAATGCGTCGTCCGCTTCGAGGACGAACTGCTTGACGTTCGGTGTCATCTGGTGGACGGACGTGACCGTGACCTCGTGGAGGTCGCTCATGGTGATTCGAAGGTGGTACGCCGGGCGGCCGGATAACTCGGGCGGCCGAGCAATCGTCCCGATTTATCAGTTGGCGGTTCGATTGCCGACACATGCAGTCCGCGACCCTCTGTTACCTCTTGCGACCCGAGGAGAAGGAGGTCCTCCTCATCCGAAAGAAGCGCGGCCTCGGCGAAGGCCTCTACCTCGGCCCCGGCGGCAAGGTCGAGGAGGACGAGACCCCCCGCGAGTGCGTCGTCCGCGAAGTCGAGGAGGAAATCGGCGTCACGCCTCGCGACCCCGAGAAGGTCGGCGAGTTTCGATTCGTGATGGGTGACGACTCCGGGATGTTCGCCCACGTCTTCCGGGCCGAGGAGTTCTCGGGCACGCCCGAGGAGTCCTCGGAGGCCGACCCCGAGTGGTTCGACTACGATTCGCTCCCCTACGACCAGATGTGGGATGACGACCGGTATTGGATGCCCCATCTCCTCGACGGCGAGACCTTTGCGGGCGAGTTCGTCTTCGATGAAGATGGCGACGAACTCCGGGACTGGGAAGTCGAAACCGGTGTCCGGGAAGTCGATGCGGCCGAGTCATTTTAGGTGAGGATATTTCCCGTACATACGTTTATACGTCAAAACGAAGCTAAATCGGGCTATGAGAAGTACCGGTAGCGGCGACGACCTGTGGACGCGAAGGTTGGGTAATGAGTAACGAAGACCGCGTTCGCCGGGCACAACTTGCAAGGACAGAGGCCAGAGAAACTATCGCCGAACAGACGGCAAAACTTTCGGACATCAACGAGAAGGCGGTTCAGATATTTCGACTGAACATCGTAGTCGTCGGTATACTGATTAGCGGGATTTCTCTTTCAATCCGGTCAGAGGTGGTCACCGCGTCGGCGCTGTCGAATCCGTTTATCGAGTTTGGGGTCGGGTTGCTATTCAGCTCAATCGTCTTTGCCTCTGTAACTTATACCTCGACTCGCGGCGAAATCGGTGTCAATCCAGACGACGTGACCGACCGAATTCTCGAAGATCGGTTTGACTACGACCTCGTTGAGGAGGGACTGGCGGAAGCGTACGCGACGTGGATTCAGGAGAACTACCGAGCGAACACTAAAAATGCACTCTTGTTCACACTCACGCTTCTGACGACCGTGACGGGGATTTGCTATCTGCTTCTTGGTGCAGTTGAAGTATATACTGCACCGCTCCCGTGGCACACTAACCTCTGGGGCCTCACGTTGTTCGTACTCCTCGGAAAACTGAGCGGGCTTCCGGGACAGCTTCGAAGATGGCGAAAGATGGCGAATCCGGAGAACAGTATTCGTTCGTGGTCGAAGCGGATTTTCGATGGGATAGACAGAAGCGAATCGTAGTCAGGGCAAACCTATTTCCGAGATTACGCACAACTGGTAATCGTGACTAACGAAGACGACAGAGAGAAGCCCGATTTCGAGGGACAGACCGTATTCAACGGTGACTTCGACGAGGAGGACGACTAAAAAAGAGGTCGTCCGGACTCCGCACTCATGTCGCGTTCTGCGAATCTCCCGCGTCTACTCGGACTCGTCTGAACCCTTGCCATAGCTTCATCGCATTTAAGACCACATCGAAGAAACTGCTACCCAATGAGCGACAACGAGCAGGAACTCGGCATCACCGAGCGCAAAGAGTACTCGCCCGGCGACTGGTACGCGGAGGTCGTCAAGAAGGCCGAACTCGCCGACTACGCCCCCATGGGCGGGTTCATCGTCACCCGGCCCCGGGGGTACGCCCTCTGGGAGGGGATTCAGGACTACCTCGACGAGCGGTTCAAATCCACCGGCGCGCAGAACGCCTACTTCCCCGCGCTCATCCCCGAGAGCTACCTCGAACGCGAGAGCGACATCGTGGAGGGCTTCGACCCCGAGGTGGCGTGGGTCACCCACGGCGGCCACGAGGAGCTAGAGGAACGCCTCGCCTTCCGGCCCACCAGCGAGTCCATCATCACGCCGTTCATGAGCGAGTGGGTTCGAAGCCACCGCGACCTGCCCATGCGCCTCAACCAGTGGTGTAGCGTCATCCGGTGGGAGGCCACCGAGACCAAGCCCTTCTTCCGCACCAAGGAGTTCCTCTGGCAGGAAGGCCACACCGCCCACACCACCGAGGACGAGGCGTGGGACGAGACGATGACCCGCCTCGACCAGTACGAAGACCTCTACGAGGACGTGCTGGCCATCCCGGTCCTCCGGGGCCGCAAGCCCGAACACGACAAGTTCCCCGGTGCCCACACCACCACGACCGTCGAGGCCCTGATGCCCGACGGCAAGTCGGTGCAGGGTGGCACTTCCCACTACCTCGGGCAGGGCTTCGCCGAGGCCTACGACCTGACCTACACCGACGAGGACGAGGAGGAGTCGGTCGCTCACACGACCTCGTGGGGTCTCTCGTGGCGCGCAATCGGCGCGCTCATCATGACCCACTCCGACGACCAAGGCTTCGTCTGCCCGCCCAAACTCGCCCCCGAACAGGTCGTCATCGTCCCCATCTGGAACGAGGACAACCAAGAGGAGGTCCTCGATTACGCCGAGGACGTGACCGAGGACCTCGAAGACGCTGGCGTCCGCGTCGAACTCGACGACCGCGACGAGCGCAATCCCGGCTTCAAGTTCAACGAGTGGGAACTGAAGGGCGTCCCCGTCCGTATCGAAATCGGCCCCAACGAGGTCGAAGACGAGGAACTCACCGTGGTCCACCGCCCCGACGGCGAGGACACCGTGGAGGACCGCGAGAACGTCGCCGAGACGGTCGAGAGCCACTTCGAGCAGGTGTACGCTAAACTCTACGACGCCGCCAAGGAGAATCTGGACGAGAACGTCCGCGAGGCCTACGAGACCTCCCAAATCCTCGGCACCATCGGCCAGCACGGCGGCTACGTCAAGGCCCCGTGGTGCGGCGACGAGGCCTGCGAAACGGTCGTCAAGGAGGAGATTGCGGCCGAAATCGTGATGGTCCCGATGGACCGCGACGAGGACCCCATCGGCGACGAGTGTGCGGTCTGTGGCGACGAGGCCTGCGAGACGGCCTACTTCGCCAAGTCGTACTGAACTGCGCCTTTCGTCTACTCCCTTCTCCCCGCGAGTCCGAGGCCCGCCAGCAGACCGACCAGCGCCGCGCCGACGCCGAATCCCGGAACGTCCCCTTGGGGGTAGGGCGTCCGAGTCTCGACGGTGGTCGCGGTAGTCGAATCGGTCGTGGCAGTCGAATCGGTCGCGGTAGTCAAATCGGTGGTCCGTCGGGTCGTCTCGGTGGTCGTGGTCGTCTCGCGTTCGACGGTGAACTCGACCGAATCGGAAACGACGCTCCCGTTCTCGGCGTAGGGTTCGCCGAGCGTATCGCCGGGACCGGCGCGATGGGCGACCACGACGAGCGTCGCGTTCGACTCCAGCGCGGGACCGTAGTCCACGAACTGGCCGAACTCGTCGTCGGGCGTGAGGTACTGCGAGCGGGTGATGACCTCGCCGTCGGCCGACCCGCGATGGACCGCGAGATAGCCGCCGTGCGAGAGGCGGGCGTCCTCGACCAGCACGCCCTGCGCGGTCAGTCCTCGCTCGGTCAGGTTCACCGCGGCGTCGAGGAGGCGGACGCTCGCCGGGACGGTGGCGTCGTGGGGATAGTGGTCGAGGAGAGAATCGCCATCGTGGCCGACCCACACCTCGACGTTCGACCCTGCGGGGACGCCGCTCAGGTAGAAGTCGGCCGCGAACCGGCCCGCGGTCTCGGTGCCGTTCCGGACGCGAACCGTCTCCGACCGGATTTCACCGTCGGGACCGCGGACCTCGACCGTCACGCGGTGGCCGGGTGCGAGGGTCGTCCTGCCCGAAACCGTCTGGTTCGGTCCCGGCGCGAGGAGAACCCGGTCGGTCTCGTCGGGCGCGTCGAGGGTGGCCTCGGCGTCCTCGATTCGGAACTCAGTCGTCGCGGTCTCTCGGTCGCCGTCGGTCACCGCCGACGATTTTCGGAGGGTGAAGTTAGCGACGTGCCCGCCCCACGGACGCCGGTTGTTCGCGGGTGTGCCGCCGTCGCCGTCGGTGACGTTCACCTCGCTGGTTTCGACGGCGAGGTAGTACGAATCGTTTCGCGGGTCGGGGACGACCGAGACGGCGCTGTGGTCGGTCACGTCGAGGTAGGCCCGTTGCTGTTCGGGACCGGGCAGGTCGTAGACGTCCAGCGAGGCCCCGCTTCGGTTCAGGAAGGCGACGAACCGGGCCGTGGCGTTCGGCCCCTCCTCGGCGGCAATCGCGCCCGCCAGTCCCGACGCCCGGAGTTCGAGGACCAGCGTGTCGTTTCGCGCGACGACCGCGCTCCGGGTCAGATTGCCGGAGTCCTCGGCCTCGCGGAGGTCGCGCAGGCCCGAGAGGTCGGCGGAACCGGTCGCTGTCCACGTCCGGAGGCCGTGGACCGAGACCGTCGCGTTGGCGCTCTGGTCGGTCGAAGTGGTGACGTTCGCCTCCTCGTCTGCCGACGCAGATTCGGCGGTCGAGGAGTCCGCGACCGAAGTGGAGACCGTCGCGGACGGCGGTTCGGCGGTCGCACCGACTGCGGTCGCCGGGACCGCGGCGGTCACGAGCAGGATGACTACCAATCCGGACAACAGTCGCCGGTGGAGGACGGGAGACATACCTCCGATTGCTAACTAGTCGGGAAAATGCTTTGTGATGGAATCCGGGCGGTCCTCGCGGCAACTCCTCCCCGATCCGAGACAGCTATACAATCTCTAAAGAAATAATAGAGATTGCTTCGGAAATGCTTTGATTTCTTTGTGGGCGCTCGTCGGACTACTCGCTCTCGTGAGGGACCGACATGACGACGGCCTCGCCGGAAATCACCTGCTCGGCGTCCCCGCCCTCAGATTCCTCGTCCTCGGCCTCCGCAACCGTCTCGACGCGCAGTCGGTCGTCACCGAGGTCCTCCTCGACCGTCACCGTCGCGGTCACGATTTGGCCCGGTCGGACCGGGTTCTCGAAGTCCAAGTCCTGCGAGAGGTAGATGATGTCGCCGGGCAGGTCGGCGAGCGCGGCGCTGACGACGCCCGCCGAGAGCATCCCGTGGGCCACCCGACCGCCGAAGAACGTCTCGGCGGCGTAGTCGTCGTCGCGGTGGATGGGGTTGTCGTCGCCGGTCAGGTCGGCGTAGGCGTCGATGGTCTCCTCGGTGACGATGAGGGTGGCCTCTGCGGTGTCGTCTACAGATGCGACTGGCATGCCCGAACCTCGTTCTGCCCGGCGAATCAATCCGGGGGTTAACATGTGAAACGGGGATTTCAAGGCGGGGTCGTCCGTGGGTTCACCCATGCCTTACGCGGACAACGACGGAATTTCTCTCTACTACGAGATTACCGACCCGGCCGAGGAGGCCACCGCGAGCGACCCCGAAGTCGTCGCGCTCGTGGAGGGGTTGGGCTACGGCCGATGGATGTGGCGCTGGCAGAGACAGCGACTCGCCGACGAGGGCTACCGCGTCGTGGTCTGGGACAACCGCGGCACGGGCGACTCCGACGAACCCGAGGGACCGTACACCGTCGAGGAGATGGCGAGCGACCTCGAAGCGGTCCTCGATGCTGTGGGCGTCGAGAGCGCCCACGTCGTCGGGGCGAGCATGGGCGGGATGATAGCTCAGCAGTACGCGCTGGACTACGACCGCGCCGAGAGCCTCGGCCTCCTCTGCACCAGCCACGGCGGCGAGGACGCGGTAGAGACGCCCGACGAGACCCAAGCCCGGATGTTCGGCGTGCCAGACGACGCCGACGAGCGCGAGGCCATCCGGTACAAGATGAAGCCAGCGATGACCGACGAGTTCTGGGCCGACAATCAGGACCTCATCGAGGACATCGTGGACTGGCGACTGGAGGGTGACGCCTCCGATTCTGCCCGCGAGGCCCAAGCTGGCGGGGTCGCCGCCTTCGATTCGAGCGACCGACTGGACGACATCGAGATTCCCGTCCTCGTCGCCCACGGCACCGACGACCGAGTTCTGCCGGTCGAGAACGCCGACCGCCTCTACCAGAAGCTTTCGAAGGTACAACTCGCCGTCTTCGAGGGCGGGTCCCACCTGTTCTTCATCGAGCAGTCCGAGGAGGTCACCGACCGACTCGTGGAGTTCCTGAGCCATGTTTAGCCACGACCAGCGACCCTACGACTGGGTGGGCGCGTGGAGCGAGAAGCGCGCCCGCCTCTCGCCAGATTCGGTCGGCCTCGTGGACGCCACGACCGGCGAGCGGTTCACCTACGCCGACCTCGACGCGCGGGCCAATCGGACCGCGAGGCTCCTCCGCGAGGAGGGCGTCGTGGGCGGCCGAGCAGTCGGCGAGGACGAAGACGGCGAGCGCGTCGCGGTCCTCTCGCGGAACCGCCCGGAACTCGTGGACCTCTTTTTCGCCACCGCCAAGACCGGCGGCGTCCTCGCGCCCCTCTCCCACCGCCTCGCTGGGGGCGAACTGGTCGAGATGCTCAACGACGTGGACCCGGCCCTGCTGGTGGTCGAAGACCCCTTCGCCGACCTCGCCGAGCGCGTGCTGGACCACGAGAACCGGGAGTTCGACTGCTCGGTCCTCGCGCTTTCGACCGGCGAAGGCGACTCCGACGCCGACACGTCGGCGTTCGACTCGTGGGCCGACGCGCTCCCCGAAGACGACTCGCCGGTCGAGAGCGCCGACGTGTCGATGGACGACGCCCACCTGTTTCTCCACACCGGCGGTTCGACCGGGGTGCCCAAGGAGACGGTGCTGACCCACGGGTCGCTCGTCTGGAACTCGTTCAACACCATCACCGCGTGGGGTCTCCGCCCCGAGGACGTGACCCCGATGGTGTTCCCGATGTTCCACACCGGCGGATGGAACGTCCTGTCGGTCCCCCTGTTCCACCTCGGCGGCACCGTCGTCATCGCCCGCGAGTTCGAACCCAGTGAGGTCCTGCACCTCGTGGAATCGGAAGGTGCGACTCTCCTCGTCGCAGTTCCGGCGGTCCTCCGGATGATGGCCAACCACGACGACTGGGCCGACACCGACCTCTCGACGCTCCGGTTCGCCAAATCGGGCGGCGGCCCTTGCCGCGAATCGGTCATGGAGGCGTGGTGGGACCGCAGTGTGGACCTCTCGCAGGGCTACGGCCTGACCGAGTGCGGCCCGAACAACTTCACGATGCCCGAGGGCTGGCCCCGCGAGAAGGCCGACAGCGTGGGCGTCCCGGTGATGCACGCCGACGCCAGAGTCGTGGACGACGACGGCGAGAAACTCCCGGCGGGCGAAATCGGCGAACTCGAACTGGCGAGTCCGCACGCCGCAGACCGATACTGGCGCAACGAGGAGGAGACCGAAGCCACGTTCGGGAACGGGTGGGTTTCGACCGGCGATTTGGCCCGCAAGGACGACGAGGGCTACGTCTACATCGAGGGTCGGAAGAAGAACATGTACGTCTCGGGCGGCGAGAACGTCTACCCCGCCGAAGTCGAGGACCGAATCGCCGACCACCCCACGGTCGAGGAGGTCGTGGTCGTGCCGGTCGCCGACGACCAGTGGGGACAGGTCGGCAAGGCGGTCGTGCAGGGCGACGAGACGCTGACCCTCGACGAACTGACCGACTTCTTGGACGGCAAGCTAGCGCGGTTCAAGCGCCCGCGACACCTCGATTTCGTCGAGGAGATGCCGATGTCCGGTCCCTCCAAAATCGACCGACAGGCCGTCAACGACGAGTTCGGCGACGAGTAACCGTCGGGGTCCTCGCCCCCGTCTTTTATCTGGACTCGGGTGGTACTTCTTGTCATGGCTTCGCTGTTCAAACGACTGGTGCGACTCGTCACAATCGCGGACGACGTTCGGAGCGTCGTTCGCTCGCTCAAACTCCTGCGAAAACTGATTCGAGGACTTCGGGGTCGGCCGGGTTCGCTGGCGTAGTCGGGCGTCTCAGCTGAACAGTCGTTCCTTGGCGAACTGGGCCAACAGCGGGATGTCGTCGGTGTGCAGGAGTTTCAGAATCTCGCGGGCGCTTCCGGCGTTGGCGTCGCTCAGGGTCTCGGGGTTGAGTCGGTTGAGGTCCCGGATGAGCGTGTCGTAGCGCTCGTTCGGCGCGAGGTAGAGGAGTTGGGTCATCAGCAGGCGGACCCGCATCTTCGGCGCGACGCGCTCCTGCCAGAGGTCGTCGTAGATGGCCATCTTCTCGGCCGAGGTGTCTTGGTCGCTGGACATGAAACACCGGTCGGCGGTGATGGCGGCCGCGCGGCCGGACTTCATGCAGGTGTGGATGCCCTCGCCCCAGAGGGGGTCGATGGTCGGAACCGTGTCACCGATTGCCATGAAGTTGTCGGTGCTGAAGCCGGTCGGCATCTGGATGTGGGCCGACCCGCGGTGCTGTTTGCCCTCGATGCGCTCGGCCGACTCGAATCGCGGGTCGTTGTCCAGCCAGTACTGGAGGTAGTCGTCGATGCCCATCCCGTCCTTGGCGTAGTCGCGGTGGGCCTCGTTCTGGATGTAGCAGAGGCCGACCTTGGCGGTGTCGTCGCCGGTGTGGAAAATCCACGAGTAGCCGCCGGGGGCCAAGTCGTGGTCGAGGCGGAGCATCATCGAACCGGTCAAATCGGCGTAGCCGTCGGCGTCGATGTCGATGCCCTCTAACTCGTACTCGACACCGATGGCCTGATTGGCGCGCTGGAGGTCGGTCACACCGAGTTTCTTGGCCAGCGGCGCAGACGGTCCGGTCGCATCAACGATAACGTCGGCGTAGACCTCCTGATTGCCGCCGTACTTGACGCCGACGATGTCGCCGTTCTCCGTAATCGGCTTGGAGACGCGAGCGTCGAACCAGTATTCGGCACCGTCGTCGCGGCCGTCCGCCACGAGGAAGTTCTTGAAGTCGGCGAACTCCAGCACGGCACCGGGTTGCCGCCGGACGAAGTGCTGGTTCGGCGACTCCAGCACCACGTCGTCGGTGTAGTTCATCACCACGTCGTCGGGGATACCGAACGACCCCATCATCGACGGGAAGGTCCCGGCCGTCGATTTGTTCGACTGACGCGGGAACTCGTCTTCGGACTCGGCTTCCAGCACCAGCACGTCGTAGTCTCGCTGGGCCAAGTCGCGTGCGCACTGCGCTCCGGCCGGTCCGGCACCGGCGACGATTACGTCGAAGTGTTCAGACATAGAGTGACTCCTCGGTGTGAGTAGAAGACGGCGTTTTGTCTGCTGTCCCGAAGCCTCCTACCGGTCGGTCGTCGCCGGTCCGGTGGGCCTCGAACTGTTCGCTCGGGGTCGGGGCGGCCCCGTTCTCCGCCTCGCCCCCGACGACGGGACTGCCACCCGAACCGGTCCGGACGGCCGGCGAAGTCGTCCCGTCAACGTCGTATTCGTCCGCAGTCATCTCTACTGCGTGTATTCACCTCTCCCTTAAAAAACGGACGCAAACGCTCTCGCACGGAAATTCTGTTGGCGCTCTGCGGGCACAAGACGAACCGTGTCAACCGGACGTTCCGCGGTCGGTGCGTCGGTTACTCGGGGTCCCGGACGACTTCGGTCTCCTCGGAGAAGTCGACCGACCATCGCTCACGGGCACTGGTTCTGCAAGCAACGTATGGATGTCCCTCGGACGTAATTATAATACTTAAGAAGCTGTAAATATTGCTTGGGTCGGCTCAGTAGTGGAGTTCCCGACCGTCGAGGTAGACGCTCGTGCCGTCGTCACACCGCATATCGGTGAGGTCGCCTCGGAACAGGAAGCTATCGCCGCCGCCTGCGAGCGCGCCGGTCACGATGTCGCTCCGGATGCGGTCCTCGCCGTCCACGGTGACCGCGTGGTGGCCGACCGCGTGGGGCGCGCAACTGTACCGTGACTTCTCGACGCCCCCACCCGAAATCATGAAGGCGTAATCCCGTAACCGGTCGCCGTCGCCACCGCAGAGCGTCAGGTGGTGCTTGTCCGGGTGGTGCTTCCCGCAGGGGCACTTGCCCCGCTTCTTGCGTTTCTTCTTCTTTTTCTTGTGGTGCTTCTGCTTCTTCTTCTTCTTTTTTCTCCGGCCGCCCGCGCGGACGACCACGGTGAGGACGTTGCCGAAACAGAGGTGGTCGTGAGTGACTGGGCACGCCACGAGTCGGAACCGGAACCTGCCGGGCCGGAGACCGGTCAGCGTGACCGCCACCCGGAAACTGCTCCGCGCGGTCACGACTCGCTGGAGGCCACCGTACCACTTGTCGTGGCCCGCCCGCGAGACCTGCGCGCCGATTCTACAGCGGCGGCAGTTCACCCGGTCCATCCCGTGGACCTTGCCCGTCGTCTTGGCCCGGCCGTCGCCACCGTCGCCGCCCCCGCTGTCGGTTCCCCCGAGGAGTTCCACGTCGGTCGTCTGCACGTCGAGCGGTCGCTCGTCTCCGCCGTGCGGAGTCGCCCCGCCTCGGTCGGCGCTCGCGGTCAGGAGCGACCCGCCCGCGACGGCCGCCGCTCCTCGGCGGAGGAGGCCCCGCCGGGAGACGGCCAGCGTGGGCAGGCGGTCGGTCGTCGATTCGGTACCATCGGCGGTGAGTTCGGCCGCGTCGGCGAACTCGCTCACGTCGGTCGTGAGTTCGATGGGTTTGGTCTGAAGGTGCGTGTCGTCTGGCATGACTCGTTTCACGCACCGACCTGAAGTGTGTTAACTACCACCAAACGTTCAGTTGCTTCGCCGGGGTCAACCGGAGTTCAGCCAACTCAACCCGGCTTTAGGAACACAACGCGACGTGACGGGGCCGTAATCGGTGCGTGCCGGCGGCGACTGCGAGCGTCGATTTTCGGGCCTCGGGGCGCGAGCGACCGGACCCGACTTCAAACTGGAATTGAACCGATAGCTTCGGCGCTACTCTGCGGTCGTCTCCTCTCCGCGCGTGACTGTCGCAACCGTCTCCGTCTGGCCGTCGTGGCGGTGGACCACCTCGACGGTCTCGGGCAGTCGGTCGCGGACGCCGAGGACGGCCTCGTACTCCACACTCGCCACGCACTGGGCGCACACCCCGGCGCTCGGTTCCGTGGTAGCGACCACGACTCGCAGGGTGTCGGCCGAGGAGACCGACACGTCGGCCAGTCGCGCGCCGTAGCAGGGGTTCGGCGTGCGAATGGCTCCTGAGACCGTGACTGACTCGTCGGCGAACGAGACGCTGGCCTCGCTGGCCGACCCGCAGGACCCCGCGAACGCGGTGAACGTCCGGTCCGTGACCTCCGGCGGGCATCCGACCTCGGTCGTGACGGTCCTCGATTTCACCTGCCCGTCGGGCGTGACTCCGACCTCGGTCGCCGAGTCGTTGCAGTCGAACTGCGCTCTCGGGATTCGGATGGTTTCGGCACCGCCAGCGCCTCCGCCGGGCGTGACGGTCAGCGCGTACCCCGCCGGTTCGAGGAGTCGCATCGTCAGGTACCCGTCCGCGGGGAACTCGACCTGTCGGTCCACCAACGCCCCGTCGCTCCCGGTTCCGCCACCGGCTCCGGTTTCGCCACCGACCCCATCCCGCGAGAGGACGAGGGCGACAGTCCGGGCCGAATCGCTGTCGTTCCACACCCTGACCGCGTGCGGTTGGTTGTTCTCGGGATTCCGAACCCCGGCCCGCGACCCGACCGAAATCGTGGCGAATGGCCGCTCGGCCGACGAGTCGATGCCGGAGAACCCCTCGTCCTCGGTCGTGGTCTGGGTCGTCTGCGTGTCCTGTTTCGCGGTCGCTCGTCGGTCTCCGGCGAACCCCACGATTCCGGTCGCCCTCACGCCGACTGCTGTCAGCAGTTCCCGTCGATTCATGAATCTGGCCACGACGTTTCCGCGGATAATTTTGTGGGCCGGGGCGCGCAAGCGTGTTTGGCGAAGTAGCTGAAACTGGAGTTGTGGCTTCGAGCAGAGAGAACTGGGTTTCGAAGCCATCCGAGGATTTGGCTACTCACCCGAGCGAAACGGCGGGAAACGAAAATGCAGAACTGAAGAAAGACGACCGAATTCAGTTCCGGTCGTCAGTAGAACTCTCGAACGAGGTCCATCGCGCCCTCGGGGGCACCGTCCGGAATGTCGGCCATGTTCGAATCCAGACCGTGGAGGTCCGAGTAGGGCACGCTCTCCTCGTCCTGATAGAGGACGCCCTGATACTCCTTGTCGGCGTCGAGAATCTTCTCTTTGGCAGACTCGCGGTCGGTCGGGTCGTGGTCCGTCTCGTCGAGGTCCACGATGGAGTCGCGGAAGTAGTCGTAGGTGTCCACGTCGTTGAACGTCACGCACGGACTGAAGACGTTCACGAAGCCGAAGCCGTCGTGTTCGATTGCCTTCTGGACGATTTCGGTGTGGCGCTGGGCGTCGGTGGAGAACGACTGGGCGATGAAGCTTCCGCCTGCCGAGAGGGCCAGCGCGAGGGGGTTGACCGGCGGCTGTTTCGGACCCTCGGGAGTCGTGGAGGTCTCGAAGTCCTCGCGCGAGGTCGGCGAGGCCTGCCCCTTGGTCAGTCCGTAGATTCGGTTGTCCATGACGACGTAGGTCATGTCCACGTTCCGGCGGACCGCGTGGATGAAGTGACCCGCGCCGATGGAGTAGCCGTCACCGTCGCCGCCCGCAACCATCACTTCGAGGTCGGGGTTGGCGAGTTTGACGCCCGTCCCGACCGGGAGGGCGCGACCGTGAACGCCGTGAAGCGCGTAGCTGTGCATGTAGGTGCCGATTTTGCCGGAACAGCCGATGCCCGCCACGACGAAGGTGTTGTCCGGGTCGTTGCCCGTGTTGGCCAGCGCCTTCATCATGCCGTTCATCGTGCCGAAGTCCCCGCATCCGGGGCACCACGTCGGCTGTTTGTCGGATTTGAAATCCGTGAATCTAACTTCTGAACTCATGCTTTGACCTCCTCGCTCTGGAGCTTCTGCTTGATTTCCTCTGCCAGTTCGTCGGCCTTGAACCTGACGCCGTTGTACTTGTTGACGCGCTTGACGCGAGTCAGGGCGTCGTGTTCGAGAACGTCGGCGAACTGTCCGTTGGCGTTACACTCGACGACGATGACCTCGTCCGCCGACTCGATGTCGTCGCTGAGGTCGGGCCGCGGGAAGATGTAAGGCACCGAGAGGAACCGCACGTCGATGTCGTCCTCCTCGAGGTAGTCGAGGGCCTCTCGCATCGCGCCCTCGTTGGACCCCCACGAGATGACGAGGTTGTTCGAGTCCGGATTACCGTACTCTCGGGGACTCCAGTCTTCCTCCTCTTGGGCGGTCTGGACCTTCCGGTTGCGCTTGTCCACCTGCTCGATGCGAACGTCGGTGTCCTCGGTCCGGCGACCGAGCGCGTTGTGTTCGAGACCGGTGGACATGTGGGCGGCGTTCTCGGTGCCGGGGAGGGCGCGCGGACTGATGCCGTCGGCGGTCGAGAAGTGCGGTTGGAAGCGGTCGCGCTCGTCGGTCCACGCTTCCACCTCGTCGTCGTCCACGATTTTGCCGCGGTCGATTTCCACGGCGTCCATGTCGAACGTCTCCGGTTCGAAGGTCTGCTCGGTGACGGCCATCGAGAGGTCCGCCAGCAGGAAGACCGGCGTCTGGTACTTCTCGGCGAGGTTGAACGCCTCGACGGTCTTCTGGAAACACTCGGCGACGTTGGTCGGCGCGACGACGAAGCGCGGAATCTCGCCATGGCCGCCGTAGAGGGTCATGTTCAGGTCGCCCTGCTCCTGCTTGGTCGGCATCCCTGTCGAAGGCCCGGAGCGCATCACGTCGGCGATGACCAGCGGGGTCTCGCTGGTGGCGACCAGACCGAACGTCTCGGTCATCAGGTCGATGCCCGGCCCGGAGGTGGCCGTCATCGAACGGGCACCAGCGCGTGCCGCACCCAGCGCCATGTTGATGGCCGAGAGTTCGTCCTCGGCCTGCACGACTTCGCCGCCGAACTGCTCGATTCTGCCCGTCAGGTACTCCATCACGTCGGTCGCGGGGGTGATGGGGTAGCCAGCGTAGAACCGGCATCCGGCCGCGATTGCGCCCATCCCGATGGCTTGGTCACCGTTCAGGAGGACGTAATCGTTGTCGGTGGTGTCGAGGTCGTAATCGAACTCGTGGTCGAACTCGTCGGCCACGAACTCTTGGCCCTTCCGTGCCGCTTCCTTGTTGTTGTCCACGATGGACTCGCCCTTCGCGCCGAACTTCTTTTCGAGCGCGGAGTCGAGATTCTCGATGGGGAAGTTCGTGACCTCGCACGCCGCGCCGAGCGCGACGATGTTCTGCATGATGGCCCCGCCGGCCTCCTCGGCGAGACGCTGGAGGGGGACCGAGAGACCCGTCATGTCGCCGGGAATCTCGATGTCCTCCATCTCGGTGCGCTCGCCGTCGTAGATGATGACCGAGTCGTCGTGCAGTTCGTCGAGATTCTCGTCGATGGTGCGCTCGGTCAGCGCGACGAGGATGTCGAGGCGGTCCACGACGCTCTCGACGCGGTCGGTCGCGCTCCGAATCTTGTAGGCGGTGTAGCCGCCTCGGATTCGGGACGCGAAATCTTTCGACGTGAATACGTGTCGTCCTGCGCGGGAAAGCGCCTGTGCGAAAATTTTCCCGGTAGAGTCGATCCCATCGCCGGCCTCGCCGCCGATGGCCCAGTTCAGGTCGTCTGGCATTCCTAGGCGTGGGGTAGCCCGTCCCAAATCAAAAGCCTTCTGAAGCGACCGCGAGCGTGGTGAACTTCTGAACCGTTGTCCCCGGTTGTTCTTGCCGGTTACGGCAGTGTCGCGTCCGTTTCAAATCGTGATAGTCTTCCGGCAATCTCGTCTACTCCGGGGTTAATTACCTCTCGTTCGACCTTGCAATCGGTCGTAACTCTCGTCCACTCTCGCAATCAGTCGTAGCGTCTTTACTCGCGCCCCGACAACCGAGGAGTATGGACGGAACTGCGGTCGCGGTTCGAGCGGTCGAGTCGGTCGGAACGGACACCATCGCGCTGACGCTGGAGACGCCGGCGGCGTTCGACGCCGAACCGGGCCAGTTCGTGCAACTCGCTGGAACGGTCGATGGCGAGGAGATAACGCGCCACTACACCCTCTCGTCGCCGGACACAGACGAGACCTTCGAGGTCACGGTCGAGGTTGACCCCGAGGGGACGCTCAGTCCCTACCTCGCGGGCCTCGAACCCGGCGAGACGGTCGAAGTCGCGGGTCCCTTCGGCGACTCCTACTACGAGGCCGAGGAGAACGTCGTCCTCCTCGCGGGTGGGCCGGGCGTCGGTCCCGCGGTCGGCATCGGCGAGCGAGCACAGCGAGAGGACGCGACTGTCACCGTGGTCTACGAGGACGCCGACCCGGCCCACGAACAGCGCCTGACCGACCTCGCGGTCGGCGGCGCAACGGTGGTCATCACCGACGACGTGAGTAGCGAGGAGGTCTTGGAGGTCCTCGCCGACGCGGGTGGCCAGACGTTCATCTACGGGTTCGCCGACTTCTTGGACCGGGCCACTGCGGCGCTCGACGCGGCCAACGTGGACGCCGACGACGCCAAGACCGAGAACTTCGGTCCTGCGCCCGACTCGGAGTAGCGGAAAACTGGCGGTTGCTCAGTGTTCTACGAACTCGATGAGGATGCCACCCGTCGATTTGGGGTGGAGAAACGCCACGTCGTGGCCCCACGCGCCGGGCCGGGGTTCGTCGTCGATGAGTTCGACGCCGTGATTTCGGGCGGTGTCGAGCGCGGACTCGATGTCGTCGGTAGCGAGCGCGACGTGGTGGATGCCCGGCCCGTTGGCGTCGAGGTACTTCTGGACGGTTCCGCCTTCGAGGGGTTCGAGGAGTTCGAAGTAGCTGTCGCCAAAGTCGAGGAAGACGACTCGGAGGCCGTCGAATCGCTCCTCGTGGGCGACCGGCGCGTCGAACAGGTCGGCGTACAGTTCGGCGAGGTCCTCGGCGTCGTCGGTTGCGATTCCGACGTGGTCGATGTGCATGTGCGACAGATGCCTCCGTCGGAGTATAGTTCCGGCGGTCCGAGTCGTGTTCCGGCAGTCCGAGTCGTCGTCTCGACCGGCGCAGTCGCTGTTCTAACGATTCTCGGTCGGAACTGCCGAACCGGCGAACGCCAAGCTATCGAATTAGCGATAAGTTACCGAAAAGGGACGATTACGAGCCGATTCACTCGGGAGAATCCGGTCGGCTGGGTTAGGCCAGTTCGCACCACTGGATACCGCACACGATTTCGGTCGGGTTGACTAGGAACATTTGCTTGTCACCTCCTACCACATGGTAGTGATTCTCTGGGTAATAAATATTTCCATCTAGTGGTATAATTGAATATTTCTTCTAGTGAAAATCAGGGCAGTTCGGGTAAAATTTAGTGCCGCGGGGCCTCCGGTCCGCTACTGTCGAGGTACAACCGGACGGTCCCACATTGTTGGTACTATGTACGAGGGGGAAGAAGCGTCTCGATACTCTCGGTACCGCGCCGACGTTGTTCGATACGTACGGGCGACAGACGCGACTATCAGGGTAGCATTCTCGTAATTCGACCGGTACCGACTGGTCGCAAAATAGCTGTCGAGTCCACGAACGGAAGATGGCTACCTTACGCGAGGAAGCACTGGTTGTAACCGCACACGATTTCGAGCGGGTTGAATTCGAACATTCTTTGTCACCTCCTGTCACATGATAGTGAGTCTCTGGATAATAAATGTGTCTATATCAGAGAATAATTAAACAATAATAGTATTGAAAACACCAATATTTCGTGCGAACGTTTAGTGCTACCGAACCACACTTTCTTCCCCGGAAAGAAATATAATCAAGTTCTTAAGACAGTATTTTAATTCTTAGAAGTATCTATTTCTTTCCGGGTTGGAGAGATAACCCGACTGATGCCGCCAATGCGCACCACAAATCGGTGCGGGTCGCCTGCCCCGGCCCGCCGTCGGTACTCGTTACGAACCTCTCGCGACCGAGGCCCTAAGCACCTGTCTGACAACACGATAGCAGTGCGTCCAGTAATCGAACCGTCGGCGCTACGAAAACTGGTTGAAAGACGATACTCATCGGTGTGGTTTACTCACAGGATTTGTGCGGCTGTGCGCAGATGATTTGGAACGGAACGATGCGGAACATTCTGTCACCTCCTTTCCCAACTTACGATAGTACAATTTAATATTTCTTGTGGTGAGTTACCCTCATTCATTGTCGGGTTCCCTCGCCGACGACCAGAGCATCAACCGATGGGTCGGGGGATTTTAGGACGTAGTTATCGTGACCGAAGACGTGAATCCGACCGACCTCAGGGACGCGATTCCGGCGCTCGACCGCACGACCTACATGAACACCGGGGCCGCGGGGCCGAGTCCGGCGCGAGTGGTCGAGGCCATCGAGGAGTGCGTCGAGTACCACGAGTACGAAGCGCCCGCCGAGGAGGGGATGTACCCCTGCGCGTTCGACGTGTTCGACCGGACGCGCGAGACGGTGGCCGACCACTTCGGCGTGGACGCGGCCGAAATCGCGCTGACCCAGAGTACCACCGACGGCATCAATCGCATCGCGGCGGCGCTCGACTGGGAGCGCGGCGACACCGTGGTCCGGACCGACCTCGAACACTCGTCGGGAATCCTGCCGTGGAAGCGCCTCAAGCGACAGGGCGTCGAGATTGAGGTGGTCGAGACCGAGGACGGTCGCCTCGATTTGGACGTGATACAGGAGGCGGTCCGGGACGCGAAACTCGTCTGCCTGAGTTCACTGACGTGGACCCACGGCACCCAACTCCCCGTCTCTGAAGTCGCCGACATCGCTCACGACCACGGCGCACTGGTGCTGGCCGACGCCGTGCAGTCGCCCGGCCAGATGCCCCTGAACCTCGCGGAGTGGGGCGCGGACTTCTCTGCGGGTGCCGGACACAAGTGGCTCCTCGGCCCCTTCGGCGCGGGGTTCGTTCACGTCAGTCCCGGCGTCGAGGACCTCCTCGAACCGGCCCACATCGGCTATCGGAGCGTCGAGGACCCCAACGCCGAGGAGTACGCCTACGAACCCGGCGCACATCGCTTGGAGGTCGGCACCGTCTCGCCCGCGCCCTACGCCGGACTCGCAGAGGCCATCGAGACCATCGAAGACGTGGGCTACGACGCGATTCAGCGCCGAATCGAGACCCTGACCGACCACCTCAAGGAAGGCATCGCGGACGCCGAATCCGCCCGCCTGCTGAGTCCTCGCGAGTACGAGTCGGGCCTCGTCACCTTCGCCGTGGACGACCCCGACCCGGAGGCGTTCGTGGACGAGTTGGCCGACGACGGGATTCAGATTCGGGCGCTCCCCTACCCCGAGAACGCGGTTCGGGCGTCGATTCACGTCTTCAACACCGAGGACGACGTGGACGAACTAGTCGCGTGGCTCTGAGGGTCGGAAAACTGGAGTATTGCAACGAACTAGGAATATCCCTAACGGCCGCATCGGCGGCCGCAATTGTCACCCGATTCCGCGAAAACGCGATTACGCACCGTAGCAGTATCCAGCACCGACGCAGATGGCGTTCTGGAATATTTCGAATCCGATCATGTGGTTCACCTCCACACGGTAATCAAGCACACAGAGATAAATCTTTCTATATAAACAATCGTTAATAAAATTGTAGAATTATGAAATGTCTTCTATATCTCCAAAGGAAAGTATCTTCGAATCCTATCGCTAGTTTCCAAGAGAATCGGTAGCGTGCGATACGTCACTGTGGGCCAGCGGTGGACCGCTGGCACTAACAGACGGCGTCGATGTCTCCGTCACAGATTTGGAGCGGATTGAATCCGGACGCGGTCTCACCTCCGAGAATAAGTTTCGGTTCAAACATATAGAATCTCAATCTAAGTTCGAGCGAGCGAAGTCGCCGGAAACGCTGGACTACACCGCCGCGCCGGGCCGGTACTCCCCGAAGGTGTCGCGGAAGACGCCGCAGATTTCGCCGACCGTCGCGTAGGCCTTCACCGCGTCGATGATGTAGGGCATCACGTTCTCGTCGCCCTCGGCGGCCTCCCGAAGCGCGTCGAGTTTGGCCTCGACTTCCTCGTCGTCTCGGTCGTCTTTGACCGCGTTCAGGTGGTCGATTTGCTTCTGTTCTTCCTCCTCGGTGACCTCCTGAATGTCCACTTCGGGTTCCTCGTCCACCTCGAACTCGTTGACGCCGACGATGACGCGCTCTTTCTCCTCGATTTCGCGCTGACGTTCGTAGGCGATGTCCTGAATCTGGCGCTGGACCCACTGGTCCTCGATGGCTTGGAGCATGCCGCCCTTCTCGTCCACGGTGTCCAGCAAGTCGAAGGCGTCGTCCTCCACGTCGTCGGTCAGACTCTCGATGTAGTAGCTTCCGGCGAGGGGGTCGATGGTGTCGGCCGCGCCCGACTCGTGGGCCAGAATCTGCTGGGTCCGGAGGGCGGTCCGCACGCTGTCCTCGGTCGGCAGGGCGAGGGCCTCGTCCTTCCCGTTGGTGTGGAGGCTCTGGGTGCCGCCCAGCACCGCCGCGAGGGCCTGATAGGCGACTCGGACGATGTTGTTGTCCACCTGCTGAGCCGTGAGCGTCGAACCCGCGGTCTGAGTGTGGAACTTGAGTTGCTTGGACTTGGGGTTCTGGGCGTCGAATCGCTCCTCCATAATCGTGGCCCACATCCGGCGGGCCGCGCGGAACTTGGCGACCTCCTCCAGAATGTTGTTGTGAGCGTTGAAGAAAAAGGAGAGTTGCGGGGCGAAGTCGTCCACGTCGAGACCGGCGTCCATCGCGGCCTCGACGTACTCGATGCCGTTCCCGAGCGTGAACGCGAGTTCTTGGGCCGCGGTGGCTCCGGCCTCTCGGATGTGGTAGCCGGAGATGGAGATGGTGTTGAACTTCGGGGTCTCGTCGGCGCAGAACTCGAAGATGTCGGTGATGATGCGCATCGAGGGTTCCGGCGGGTAGATGTAGGTGTTCCGCGCGATGTACTCTTTCAGCAGGTCGTTCTGGATAGTGCCGCGTAGCTCCTCCCTATCGACGCCCTGCTTGTCGCCGACAGCGATGTACATCGCCAGCAGGACCGAGGCGGGCGCGTTGATGGTCATCGACGTACTCACCTCGTCGAGCGGGATGCCGTCGAAGACGGTTTCCATGTCGTGGAGCGAGTCGATGGCGACGCCCGACTTGCCCACCTCGCCCGCGGCCATGTCGGCGTCGGAGTCGTAGCCCATCTGGGTCGGCAGGTCGAACGCCATCGAGAGGCCCGACGACCCGTTCTCGATGAGGTACTCGAATCGCTCGTTGGTCTCCTCGGGCGTGCCGAACCCGGCGTACTGGCGCATGGTCCAGAGCCGACCGCGGTGCATCGTGGAGTAGACCCCGCGCGTGTAGGGTTCCTCGCCGGGGAAACCGAGGTCGTCGTCGTAGTCCAAGTCCGCCACGTCGTTGGGGGTGTAGATGCGCTCTACCTCTTGGCCGCCCGTGTCCGTGGTGAACTCGTCTTTGCGCTCGCCGAACCGCTCGACCGTGGGACCGACCGTCTCGTCCTCCCACTCCTCGCGCGCCGAGCGTATCTCCTCGAGGTCGTCCGAGTCGAACATTGGTCGAACCGACGAGCGCGCGACTCTTAACAATTGGCGGATTGCGTCGGCCACCCCGGTCTCGGGTCGGCGGATTGCGCTCGCTCGCTACGCGTTCGAGGCGTTCACCGCCCTAAACAATCATCTAGTCCTACTAGAGAAACAGAAATACGTCCTAAACAATACCATATGTTGCTAAACGGGCGCGTATTTACGGTATCCCGTCACCAGTTTCCCCCGCCCGCCGAGGACGCCGGGGTCAGTCGCCGGTATCGTACTTGTAGGTCGCCTCTTTGGGGTCGATGCCGAAGTCCTCGGGCGACTCCTCGGGTTCGGGTTCCTCCTCGTGGGGTTGGGCGCTCTTGAACCGCTCGCGGAGTCGGTCGGGCATCACGAACGCCTCGACTTCGAGCGCCATCCCGACCGCTTCCGGGTCGAGGTTCTCACGCTTGGTTTCGAGGCGCTCGCGGAGTCGTTCTGGCAGGTCGCTGGCCTCGACGCCCCGGAAGCCGAACTGGGCGAGGTAGTCTGTCGCGCTGGTCAGCGAGAAGACCACCTCGAAACCGTGGTCGCGGGCCTGTTCGACCAGTCGCTCCACGACGTGCGCGCCGACTCCCTGCCTGCGCCACGATTCGAGGACCCCGATGCTGGTGAGTTCACAGAGTTCCCGCTCGTCGGTCTTGTGGATTCGGATGCGGCCGAATCCCGCCTTCTGACCGGAGGTCTCGTCGATGGCGACCACGTAGTCGCGGGAACGGAACGCGGTATCGTCGAGACCCATCGCCTCGATGTGGTCTAACAGCCAGACCTCCTCTCTGTTTTTCGCGCCCCGGACGTACATGGGTGTCAGTTCGCCGTCTGAGGGTAAAAACCTGTGGCGCGAGGAGACGGTCAGTCGGCGAACTCGACGCTCTCGGCGCGGAACGACCGGGTGAGTGCCGCCCGTCGAAGCCCCCTTCAGCCACCCAAACGCGTGGACCGTCTCGGTAGCGCGAAATCGGTGTCTGGCCAGCGTGGCCGAATCGGTTCGTCCTCAGAGGCCGCCGGTCACTTCGTCCAGTCGGTTCACTACCTGCTGGAGGTCGGCCTCGTCCTCGATGGCGTCCCGGACGCGCTCTCGCTGGCGGACCTCGGCGGCGCTCGCGCCATAGGCCCGGACGTACTCGGCCCGCGAGTGTTCGTTGAACGCGTGGCGGATGGCGAAGTAGCCATCGGGAACTACTGAGCCACATACCTTGCACTCGCGGCGCTTGTGGTCGGTCGTCTGGTGAACGATGGCCTCCTCTACGTCCGCAAACTCCTCGGCGCAACCGTCGATGCCGCACTCCCAATCACTCATGTACGCGGATGGTCGGAGGGTCCTGATAAAACCTTTCGCCTCGGTGTCGGCGTGGCGCGAGGGCTGTCTCGGCGCTCTGAATCAATGTGGAGTGATTTATTAATAGCCATTGCCTTCTTCCGTGCCAATGTCTAGCTCCCACCATGGGTGACGATAACCCAGAGTTCGAAACCGGTCGGCGTAGCTTTCTACAAGCAAGCGGTGCGGGCGCAGTCGCACTGTCACTCCCCGGCGCGGCGGACGCCGAGGAGCGCGGCGCGGTACGAGACACGGACGAGTCAATCCTGACGGAGCCGACGGACGTGGACGCTCAGAACGTCCAAGAGGGCGGCGTCTTCGTCATGGGGATGGGCCAACAGCCGAGAGGACTGAATCCACTTTCGACCTCCTCGGCGTACTCGTGGGCGATTCTGGACCTCGTGTATCAGGGCGGGACCACGGTGGACCCGGTGGAGTTCGAGGTCCGGCCAAACATCTACACGGACTGGACCGTCGAGGTCCCCGACGGGCAGGCCGAACCGCAACCGGACGTGTACTTCAACGTCCGGGAGGGCCTGACGTGGACCGACGGCGAGGACCTCACCGTCGAGGACGTGATATTCACCTACGACTACATGAAAGAGCAGGAGCCGGGGCGGTACGCCTCGGCCATTCAGCCCATCAACACGGTCGAGAAGGCCTCGCAGGGCGACTGGGACGTACACATGAAACTCGACAAGCCCATCGGGACCTACGCGAGCAACCAACTCGCGGTGCCGATTCTGCCCCAGCACGTCTGGTCCGACGTGAGCGACTACCGCCAGTACTCGCCGGCCCAGAACGACGGACCGGTGGGCGTCGGTCCGGGGACGGTCACTCGGTACGAGCAATCGACCGCGGTCGAAGTCGAGTTCCGGGACGACTACCCGCTGGGTGACCTCGGTTGGCGGGAGGACGTGGACCGACTCGTGTCGGGCGGTCCCTTCCTCGATGCGGTCCGGTTCAAGATATTCGGGAGCGACTCGGCGCTCCAGCAGGCCTTCCTCCGCGGAAACATCGACAGTCTCTACGACTCCATCAACGTCGCCAACATCCCGAAGGTCGAGGAGAATCAGGGCCAGTCGTTCGTGCAGGGGTACGACACTGGCTTCGGCTACTTCGCGTACAACATGCGCCGGGTGCCGCTGGACGACGCCACCTTCCGGCAGGCGACTTCGATGGTGTTCGACGACTACTTCTGGACCGAACGACTCCAGCAGGGCTACTCCTACATGGGCGACTTCGTGATGCCACCGGGGTACACCGCGGTCCGGCCCGAATCCGCAGTCGAGGACGCCGAACTGCTGAACGCGCCCGAGACCAACGCCTTCGAGTTCCGCCAGAAGGAACCGGGCGTCCCCGACTACGAGGGGATTCGAACCTTCCTCACCGAGGGGAAGGTCATCGACGGCGACGAGGGCGAGTACGTCGGCAAGCAGTATCCCGGAACCCTGACGGGCGTCACGGGCGGGCAGTCGAAGGGTAAACACGACTACAGTTTCGGACCGGTCCAGTCGGAGACCCTGCGCCAGAAGCAGGGCGTCGAGGACGAAATTCGGGTCAACGGCAAGACCATCCCCGAAATCATGGGCGGTCCCATCGAGGTCCTGCTCTACCCGGCCAAGGACACGCCCAAACTGGCCAAGATGACGACCCGGTGGGTGGACATGATGAACAGACTCGGGATTCCGGCCGTCACGAAGGTCATGACGTTCAACACGATGCTCGGCCGGGTCTACTCCCAAGAGGACTTCGACATCTACCCGATGGGGTGGAGCGACCTCTCGCCGTTCGCCACGGGGACCCTCTACAACATCTTCCACTCCGACAACGCCGACGACCACTCCGAACTCGAAGGCTACGACGAGAAGAACACCACGACCCAACTCAACAACGCGATGGGGTACGGACTCGGCGACGCCGGGGCCGACGACCTCATCTCGCGGGCCAGAACCACCATGGAAGCCGAGAAGCGCAACCAAATCGCCCGCAAGGCGGTCGAGCGAATCTATCTGGACTTCCCGTATCAGGTGTACGGCTACGACAAGGTGATGTGGCCGGTGAACTCCGGGGAGTTCGCCGGGTTCGTCCCGGAGATTCCGGGTCCGGGTGCCGCGAACCTCCCGGTACAGATGATGCAGATTCACCAGTCCGGCGGCGGAAATGGCGGCGGTGGCGGAAATAGCGGTGGCGGCGGCAACAGCAGTAGCTAACTACCCGAGCAGTGCGGGCACCTCGCGGAGCGACGAAGCGGTTTCGTCGGCGCGGTCGGTCGCCTCGCTCAGTTCGGCCGATTCTTTCGCTTCCGACAGATAGACTCCGGTGAAGCCGGATTCTTGGGCCGGTAGCACGTCGCGTTCGAGGTCGTCGGCGACGAAGACGTACTCGTCGGCCGGTATCGCTTCGGTCGCCGTAGCGAAGATTTCGGGGTCGGGCTTGCCCGCGCCGACCTCGCCCGAAACCACCACGGCGTCGAACTCCTCGGCGAGACCGTGACGGGCTAACTTCCGGCGCTGAGCGCGCGCCCCGCCGTTGGTCAGCACGCCGAGCGCGGTCTCCGCCGACCCTCCGAGCGCGTCGAAGACCTCGTTGGTACCCGGTCGGAGCGCGGTCGCCGCGACCTCACGCTCGACGTAGCTCTCGGCTAACTCGTCGGGGTCGGCGTCGAGGCCGAACTCGGCACAGAGGTCGGCCATCGCGTCCCGGTAGGGGTCAGCGCGGCACTCCCCGAGGAGGTCGAGCAGAGTCTCGGTGAACCGCTCGTGGCGCTCGGCGTCGGCGCGCACGTCGTGGCGGGTCAGGGCCTGTTCGAAGACCGCGAAGAAGTCCTCGGGGAGGTCGATTAGCGTGCCGTCGAGGTCGAAGAAGACCGCTCGCATGTCTTCGGGGTTCTCCGTTCTCGGATAAAAAGGGACGGGAGGGCGTGGGTAAGTATCTCACACAACTCCGCCCCTGCGCAAGAGAAACAATCGTGATTTCTAAGGAACGAAGAAGGTTTCTCAAAGCCTACTCTACGATTGCCTATAGATGAGGTTCCGCTGAATCTCGTTCGCGCCCTCGTAGACCACCGGAATGCGAACGTCGCGGTACACCCGCGCGATTCTGCGGTCGGTCAGAATCGAACGTCCGCCGTGGAACTGCATCCCCTGCTCGGCGCAGTCGGTGGCGACTTCGGTGGCCTTGGTCTTGGCCATCGCGGCCCACAGACCCGCGTTGTCGCCGTCGCGGACTTTCTCTGCTGACCGGTAGGTCAGCGCGCGGGCCGCCTCGAACTCCATCCGCATGTCGGCCAGACCGTGCTGGACCGCCTGAAAGTCCGCGATGGTCCGGCCGAACTCCTCTCTGCCGTGGACGAACTCCCACGCCTCCTCGATTGCGGCGGCGGCGAGACCCAGACCGTGGCCCGCCACGACGGTCCGCCCGTGGTTGAAGAACTCCGCCAACAGCATGAAGCCAGCGCCCTCGTAGCCCACCAGATTCTCGTCGGGAATCCGGCAGTCGTCGAAGACGATGTGGGCCTGCTTGCTCGCCCGCATCCCCATCTTCTCGGGGATGTGTTCGGCGTCGTAGCCCTCGGCATCGGTCGGCACGATGAACAGCGAGTGGTTGCCGTAGCGATTGTCCTCGTCGTTACCGGTCCGGGCGTAGACCGTCAGCCAGTCGCCCTCGACGCCGTTGCCTATCCAGTACTTCTCGCCGTTCAGGACCCACTCTCCCGTGTCCTCGTCTTTCTCGGCGGTGGTCTGCATTCCCGAGAGGTCGCTCCCGGTGTCGGGTTCAGAGACCGCGAGGCCCGTAATCTGGTCGCCCTCGGCGACCGGTCGGAGGTACTCCTCTTTCTGCTCGTCGGTGCCGTGGGCTTCCACGATTTCCGCGCCGAAACTGGCGAGTTGGAGCGACAGGGCGATGCCCGCGTCGGCCCGAAACCACTCCTCGGCCACGGCGAGCATCTCCACCACGTCGAGACCCCGGCCACCCAAGTCCTCGCCGATGTCTTGGGCGACGAGTCCGGCGTCCTGTCCGGCTTGCAGGATGTCGTGGGGGTACTCGGCTTCTCGGAATCGCTCCTCGGCGTTGGGCGCGATGTACTCGTCGGCGAACTCGCGGGCCTCGTGTTTGACTTCTCGGGCGTACTCTGGCACGATGTCGTCGGCGAGCAGTTCCATACGGGATGGAAGGACTGCGGGAGGATATACTTCGGGGCTGGTCGGGAGACGAACTCGGGGGCCGAGTTGGGGTGAGAACCGGAGGAGCTGAGAGGAGTGAGAACCAGAGGAGCCGAGAGAAACGAACCCTGAAAGTCAGCAAGAAGCTAGCTTCAGGCGTGAGCAACGCCGTCTACCTCCCCGTCCAACACCGCAACCGCCCAACACCGCAACCGCCCCGCTACCGCGAACCTCATACCTCCCCACCCTCCTCGGTCACTCCCGCTGGTCGTTCGCTCGTCCCTCGCACGAGGGATGCGCGCAGTTCTGCGCGCGCCGGAAGACAAACCACGTCTTCCGAGCCTGCGCTCACTTCGTTCGCGCAGACACCCCCGCGCGCCGGACGGTTGGTTCGGTAGTCGTCTGACCGGTTACGCCATCGCTGGACTCACTCGTCTTCTTCCGGGGCGGCCTCATCGGGCACCGACCCCTCGACCAGCGACTCGTCGCTGTACTCCTCGCGCAGGACCTTCTTGTCGAACTTCCCGGTCGCGGTCTTTGGCACCTCGTCGATGAAGACGAGTTCGTCGGGTGCCCACCATCGCGGGTACTCGTCCTGAATCGACGCCATGAGGGCCTCGCGCAGGTCCTCCTCGTCGGCCCCCTCGACCGGAACCACGAAGGCGACCGGTCGCTCCTGCCAGCGTTCGTGAGGCACGCCGATGACCGTGGCCTCGGCCACGCTGTCGTTCGCCATCAGCGCGTTTTCGAGTTCGAGCGACGAAATCCATTCCCCGCCGCTCTTGATGACGTCCTTGGCGCGGTCCACGATTTTGACGTAGCCGTCGGTGTCCACCGTCACCACGTCGCCGGTCTTGAGCCATCCGTCCTCGAAGTCCTCCTCGTTGGCTTCGGGGCGCTCGAAGTACGATTGGGTCACCCACGGCCCTTTGATGTACATTTCGCCGAAGTCCTCGCCGTTCCACGGGACCTCACTGCCGTCGTCGTCCACGACTTTGAACTCCAGTCCGGGCACGACGAGGCCCTGCTTGCCCCGCTTCTCGTAGCGCGCGTCGTCGTCCCAGTCCTCCATTCCGGCCTTGAGGTGCGAGACAGTCCCGATTGGGGCGGTTTCGGTCATGCCCCACGCGTGGAGGACGTCCACGTCGTACTCCTCGTCGAAGCGCCGGATGACGGCCTCGGGGGCGGCGCTCCCGCCGATGACGATGGTTTCGAGCGACGAGAGGTCGGCGTCGTTGTCCTCCAGATATTCGAGGAGTCCGAGCCAAACCGTCGGCACGCCCGCGGTGAAGGTGACGCCTTCCTCCTCGATGAGTTGAGCCAAGTCCGCAGGTTCCGGTGCGGGACCGGGGTAGACGTGCTTGGCTCCCGCGGCAGTCGCCGAATAGGGCATTCCCCATGCGTTGACGTGGAACATGGGCACGACCGGCATGATTACGTCGGACTCGTCGAACTCCAGTCCCTGCGGGGTCAGAGACGCCATCGTGTGCGACCAGAGCATCTGCTGGGTGTACTCGACGCCCTTGGGCTTGCCCGTGGTCCCGGAGGTGTAGCACATCCCGGCTTTGGTGTCGCCCGAGAGGTCCGGCCAGTCGTAGTCGGCCGACTCGTCGGCGACGAAGGACTCGTAGTCAGTTACTGGGGAGAGCGAGGTTTCGGGGACTTGCTGGCCCATCACGACGAACTGCTCGACGCTCTCGAAGGCCGCCGAGTCGGCGGGACCTTCCAGTTTCTCGATGAGGGAGGGGTCCACGAAGATGAGTTTGTCGTCGGCGTTCTCTACGATGTACTCGATGTGGTGGTCGGGGAGGAGGGGATTGATTGTGTGCAACTGCGCGCCGGAGTTGGGCACGCCGAAGTAGGTCTCGAAGTGGCGGTGGTGATTCCAGCAGAACGTCGCCACCCTGTCGCCCGATTCGATGCCCGCTGAATCGAGAGCGTTCGCCAACTGGCCGGTCCGGTCGGCGAACTCCGCGTAGTCGTATCGCTCGATTCCCTGCGCGGTCCGAGAGACGATTTCGGTGTCGGGGTACAGTTTCTCGGCGCGCCAGAGGAACGGTCGAAGTGTGGGGTCAGTTCCACCCATATTCTTTCTCCGGGCTTCGACACCTTATTGTTTGTTACAAGATACCAACCTAAAACTCCGCGAATCAGAATCGTTAACCGGTGGGTGTGGCAACGTTCGGACGTGACAGGGGGCGAGTCGTTTCGCGTCGATTTCCACGTGAAGGTGTTGGACGAGCGAGTAGTGCAACGAGCAAAGGCCCGCGGGTTGGACGCAATCGTCTACGCACCCCACTTCACTCGACTCTCCGAGGTCCGCCAGCAGGCCGACCGATTCTCCGACGACGACCTGTTGGTGATTCCCGGCCGAGAGGTGTTCACGGGCGACTGGTCGAACCGCAGGCACGTCCTCGCGTTCGGCCTCGACGACCCGGTGCCCGACTTCATCACCCTCGCCGACGCGCTGGCCGAGTTCGACCGGCAGGACGCCGCGGTCCTCGCGCCGCATCCGGAGTTCCTCAACGTCAGTTTCGACGCCGAGGACTTGTCGGCCCACCGCGACCGAATCGACGCCGTGGAGGCCTACAACCCGAAACACTGGGCGCACCACAATCGACGCGCTCGGGAACTGGCGACCGAGTTCGACCTGCCGACGTTCACCTCGTCGTACGCCCACCTCCGGGGGTCGGTCGGCGAGGCGTGGACCGAGTTCGAGGAGTCCTTCGACTCGGCGAGTGACCTCGTGTCGGCGCTGAAGGAGGGCGTCTCGCGCAGAATCGTCCACCGGTCGGGATGGGGCCACAAACTCCGGTGCGCCGCGGAGTTCGCGCATCTCGGGTGGGAGAACTCCTACGAGAAAATCGACCGCCTGTTTCTCTCGGGGACCGAACCGACCCACCCGAATCACATCGCCTACGACGACCGATTCGAGAGCGTCTACTAGAGCAGTCCCGTAATCGAGGCCGTGAGGTCCTGCACCGGGAGTTGGACGTGGACCACTGCGGCGATGAGCGCGACTTCGAGACCCGTGATGAGGACCGTCACGAGGGTGGCGCGCTCGCTCGAAACTGCAACGCCGACCGGGAGGTTGTACTCCTTCGTGTAGGGGTAGAACAGCGCGATGCCGCGCTTGCTCCCCACCACGTCCAGCACGTAGTGGGTCGCCACGCCAATCCAGACGTAGTGGAGGTTGTCGAAGAAGACGGGGTAGGCGTAGATAATCGCCAGCACGGGCAGGTTGTGGAGCGTCTTGCGGTGCTTGCCGAACGCGGTGTCCACGTCGGGGAACAGCGCGCCGAGGACCACCGGCACGGAAATCTCGGCGATGGCCCGGAAAGTGGGCACGTCGCCCGAGGGGTGCAAGACGTACCCCAGTCCGATACTCAGCAGAACCGCGTTCAGCACGTGTCCCTCCTTGTTCATGGCTTGGCCTCGGTCATATCGGACTCCTTACCCGGCGGCGACTCAAGGTTTTCCTTCCGATGTCTGACGCACGTCTTGCGCTTTCGGGATTCGGGTCAAGGAAGACCCGAGGGTCCTCCGACAGAGCGCGCTCGGTGTGCCAAACCACCGACAAAGGCCCGACCACCCAAACCACCGTACCCCGAAACAAGCAACAATTACAAGCTTCTAATAATCACAAATTTGCTTTTGGGAAATATTTTGATTGCTCTAACACTATCACCGCTATTCCGACTCTATCTCAGAAAGCACGTCCCGAAGCGCCTGCCGGGCGATTTGCTCTTTCACCATTCGCCGACTCCCGTCGAACTCGTAGCGAGAGACCGTCGCGTAGGACTCCTGCGTACCCCACTCGCCGGCGTATGCCACCCCGATGAACACCGTTCCGACCGGTTTCTCGTCGGTCCCGCCGGTCGGCCCCGCGATGCCGGTCGTCGCCACGCCCCAGTCGGTTCCGGCATCGTCGCGGACCCCGCGGGCCATCTGGCGCGCGACGGGTTCGCTGACCGCGCCGTGTTCGTCCAAGGCCTCGCGAGCGACGCCGAGTTCCTGCAGTTTGGCGTCGTAGGAGTAGGTCACGAGGCCCCGGTCGAAGTAGTCACTCGACCCCGACACGTCGGTCAGAAGCGACCCGACGAGACCGCCGGTGCAGGACTCGGCGACTGCGAGGGTCTGGTCGGCCTCGCGGAGTGGGTCTCCGATGCGCTCCTCGACTGGTGGCTCCTCGGCGAACTCGCGCATACTTGAGGTGTCGGGGCGGACGTGGATGAAGGTGCGGGTGTCGGTGGTAATTGGTCGGTTGGCGGACTGGCCGATGGAGTCCTCGAAACCGCCGGAGCGGACGAGACCGCAACATCCTCGAAAGCCCTCGCGCGGTTCGCGGTCACGTGAGGAGTGGCGGCGCTCCGCGCTGTGGCTGGCGAGCGGTGGAACCGCGAGCGAAGCGAACGTGATTTCGGAAGACACGGGTTGTCTTCCGGCGGTCGCCCCTTCAGTCCACCAAGGAATGACGATTGGTCCATTGGCGAAACCAGTCGCCTACACCTCGTCGCGGTCGGTGTAGGTCCATCGCTCGGTGATTTGGCCCTCGTCGTCGAAGCGGTGGAAGTCCGCGAAGCCGAAGGTGACCTCCTCGCCGTCCTGCACGCCGGAGAACTCGCCGCGGACCGCAACGGTATCCCCGTCCACGACGAGATTGTGGGCCTCGTGGCTCCCGTCTTCTAGCGGTCGGTCTTCGAGGTAGAACTCGCGGAACTCGTCCATTCCCGAGAGGTCAGACTGGCCGGGGCGCTCGTAGGTCACGTTGTCGGCGAATAGCGAGAAGACCGACTCGTGGTCCTCGGCGTCGATGTAGTCGTAGTAGTCTCGAACCGCGTCGGGGTCTGCGTTGGACATATCGATTCCGTGGCGTGTCTAGCAGTTGTACCTTTTGGGGGTCCCGCGACTCGGCGAGGGAAAGAAAAACCTACTCGGCGTGCGACTCTCCGCCCATGGAGTACGACACACCGCTGTTCTTCCACGTGATGCAGTACGCGGCCGACGCCGACCGAGACGTCGTGGACATGGTGAGCGGGAACCCCGACTGGGGGTCGCCCGACGCCATCAGCGAGGGCCTCCACGAGTACGCCGACCTCGGCGGGGCTGACTTCCAGTACCCGCCGAGCGAGGGCCTGCGAGAACTCCGCGAGGAGATAGCCGAACGCCGGAACGTCCACGAATCCCAAGTCGTCGTGACCAACGGCGGTGGCGAAGCGAATTACCTCGCCATGGCCAGAGCGTTGGAGCGCGAACGCGGGTCGGAGTTCGTCCTCACCGACCCCGTTTATCCCTACTACCCCGGCAAGACGACGATGCTCGGCGCGAGCGCGAACTACGTCGCCACCGAGGAGGATGGCACACTCGACCCGGCAAACGTCCGGGCGGCCGCCAGCGACGAGACTGCCGGCATCGTGGTCAACACGCCGAACAACCCCACCGGCGCGGTCTACGACGAGGAGACCATGCGCGAACTCGTGGCTATCGCCGAGGAGTACGACGCGCTCCTCGTCAGCGACGAGGTGTACGACCACTTCGACTTCTCCGGGGAGTTCACCTCGGCGCTCGCCTTCGACTCCGAGAACCGCGTCGTCACCAACTCCTACTCGAAGACGTTCGCCATCACGGGCTTTCGGGTCGGCTACGCCGTCTTCCCCGAGTCGCTGGTGGACGTGGCCAAGACCCGCCACATGCTGACCAACGTTGCCACTACTCGCCCCGGCCAGTACGCGGTCCTCCACGCACTCCGGAACACCGACCCCGCCTACTACGAGGCCAACCGCGAACTCCTGCGAGAGCGCGTCGAGACGTTCACTGACGCGCTGGATGCGGCCGGGGCAGACTACTCCTCGCCGGACGGTGCGTTCTACGTGCTGGCGCGCTTCCCCGAGTTCCCCGGCACGCTGGAGAACGTCGAGAAACTCATCGACGAGGCCGGTGTCGCGGGCATGCCCGGCGAGGCGTTCGGCGAGTCGCGCGACGAATGGCTCCGGTTCGCGCTGGTCTCACCCCGCGTCGAGGAGGCCGCCGAGCGACTGGCAGAGTACTTCGCATAGCTATCGGATTGGCACAGCCGTTTCCGGGTAGTCGGACTGGCGGTTACGAGGTACGGGCGGCTCTGCCGCCATTAGCGAGGCAGTGGAACCGCCGAGCGACAGTGCTGACTGACTCGCCAGCTATCTGCCCGCAACCGCACGGAGCGTCCGGGGCGGATTCGTCACGGTTTCGTACTTCAATCTTCGTCCGAGCAGTCGGCTTTCAGCGTGAAACTCCCCACTCACACTGCACTCGCCACACGCACAGTTCTGCGCGAGCGCGGCGAAGCGAGCGGAGAGCCACTGCGATGGGTCGGCGTTCAGATACGCGCCACTCGCTACCTGCTTCGCTCGGTGAATCAAAACAACCCCTTGGTGGACTGAAAGGGCGAACCGCGCGAGGGCTTTTGAAACCACAACCTCAGTTTCACCTGCTAATCTGAGCACTACCCTGCGATGGTTCCCGAACAACTAAGCCCCCGCGAGAACCCCTCCCGACACGAATGAGCGACACCAAGGACGAACTCGCCGGGGTGGTGGACCTGTTCGGCGGTCTCACCCCCGAGGAGCTACAGCAGGCGCTGGTCGAACTCGCGTTCAAGCAGGGCAAGGAGGTCGAACGCGAGGCCTTCGCGACCGAAATCGAGGCCGCGGTCGAGGACTACTACCTCGCGGAAGCCGACTGGGACGGTGGCGACGGCGAAACCGCGACGCTCCTCGTGTCCGGCCCGGCGGCTTTCCCCACGGTGCCGGAGAACGGCGAGGACCTGCCCCACATCCTCGACGTGCCCGACCGGGAGTTAGACCGCGAGGGCCTCGGAGAGTCGGTCGCCGAGCGTCTCCACGACGAGGCCCGAACAATCGCGGCGGCAGGAGATGCAGAGCGCGCTCAGGAACTGCTGGACGTGAGCTACGACCTCGAAGCGTGGGCACCGGTCGAGGCTGACCACGTGCGCGAGACGCTGGACCGGGCCTTCGAGTAGGTCGAGAGACTGTCTATCGACTGTTTCGACCGCGAACCGCGCGAGGGCTTTCGAGAACGTTGCAGTTTCGTCTACTCCTGGGCCTTCGAGGGAGTCTCCGTAACCCGAGGACGGACGAATTAAGACGCCGGGGTACGAGGATGGCGTATGGAGTTGGGTCGCGTGGCCGAACACGTCCCGCGGGAAATCGCCGACGAGGAGCACGATGCGGCGGTGCTGGCCGCCGTGGTGGAGCGCGAGGACGACCGCTACCTCCTGTTCACCAAGCGTGCCGACCACCTCGGCGAACACGCCGGCCAGATGAGCTTTCCGGGCGGCGGCCGCGAACCGAGCGACGAGGACCTCCGGGCCACCGCGCTCCGTGAGGCCGAGGAGGAAATCGGCCTTCGCCCGGACGAGGCCGACGTGGTGGGTCGCTTAGACGACATCAGGACCACCAGTCGCTACTCGGTCACCCCCTACGTCGCCCGAGTTCCGGACCGCGAGTACGTCCCGGACGAGCGCGAGGTCGCAGAAATCGCGGTCCTGCCGGTCGGCGACTTTCTGGACCCGGCCAACTACGAGAACGAGCGCCGGGAGCATCCCCAGTACGGCGAGGCGGTCGTCCACTTCTTCCACGTCGGCGGCTACACGGTCTGGGGCGCGACGGCCCGGATTCTGGTGCAGTTGCTGGAACTGACGACCGACTGGCGCGCGCCGGAGAAAATCGACAGGGTGCTGGATCCCGATGCCGACGTTCGGCAAGGAAATTGAGTTCTAGGGAAATAATATCCTATATTTAGGGTTTGTATTTGTTTCTTAGAACTGTCTTTTCTCTCCCGAGACTTTCGGGAGCGGACGGTGCGTCAGAGCTAGCTTCAGGCTTGCGCAAAGTCGTCTGCCGCACAGCACTGCACCCGCACCGCTCCGCACTGCGACTGCGGCCCACACCCTCCCCAACCGATTGCGGTCTCTGCGAACCACGTTCGCAGATCAGCGAGACGCGGCGCGTCTCGCCAGCCTCGGGGTTCGCGTTCGCTCACACCCTGTGGTCCTCATCCCTCACGCGATTCGGCGCGGCATAAACGCCGCGCCAGCGCGCGCCGGAGGACTAGATTTTCCGAGCGCGACCCGAGAGTCGAGTCAGTTGGTCGAGTCGGTAAGAATCGTCCGCGCCGATACCCTTTTGAACCTCCCGAGGGAACAGGTGGCTACATGGTCGCACAGACGATGGATCGCGTTCCGCACGAGCAGTAGAACCGCACGACGACAACGACGAGCGACTGTTACTGGAGGTGTTCGCGCATGTTGACCACTGGCGAGACTCTCGCCGAGACAGGACTGGACGCCGCCGCGCTGAAACCCGCCGAGTGCGACGTGGCGCGAGCGGTCGAGTTGCCCTTCGACACAATCGCTATCGACTACGAGGGTGCCGAACACCTCCCCGACGAGGAGACCCTTGCCGACATCTCGCGCCGGAAGGACGTTCGCCTGACCACGCCCGTCAGGGCCGAGGGGTTCGACCCTCTCGGCGACGATACGCGCTACGACCGCATCCCCGAGGACGTCGGCCGGGTCGCAGTCGCGGGCCACTCGGCCTACCTCTCCGACGACGAGCGCCGGAAGGCGGTCGCGCCCCGACTCCGCGAGGCCGTCGAGCGCGCCCCCTCAGCGTGGGTCGGCACCGAGGGCGTCGAACGCCTCGCGCTGGCCACCGGCGCGACCCAGTTCGAACTCCTCTCCCGGTCCACCGAGCGCGACCTGACGGCGCTCCGGTCGGCCGGATTCGACGGCGAACTCGCAGTCTACGCGCCCACGGTCCTCACCGACGACGAGGACGAAATCCTCGACGCCGTGGGGGCCTACGCCGCCCGCCGCGGTCCCGTCGCCAGCGCGCTCCCCGACGGCGCTGAGACCGACCGGACAGCAACCGGGAGAGCGCGCGAGGTCCTCTCGGCGGCGACCCGCGACTACGCGCTGGTCGGCCAACCCGCAGAGGTCGGCGAGCAAGTCGCGGCGCTCGAAGACGCCGGGGCCGACCTCGTGGTGGGCTACCCCGCCCGCGGCATCGACGAGTTCGTCGGATAGGAGACCCGCATCGAACCCGCTCCGCGCCGAGTCGGTACCCCTTTCCCGCCGAGTTCCGAATCCCGAGACATGAAACTCGCGCGCTTGCTGACGCCGGACGGACCAGTCCGCGGCGAGTACGACGACGGCAGAATTGACGCCGACGATGGCGTCTACGAGGTCGGCAGAGATGGCAGACTCCTGCCGCCCGCCGACCCCTCGGCGCTGTACTGCGTCGGCCGGAACTACGCCGAGACGCTCGAACAGATGGAGTACGAACGCCCCGAGGAACCCGACTTCTTCATCAAACCTCCCGCATCGCTTCTGGGCCACGAGCGACCGATTCCCTACCCCGAGTTCACCGACGAACTCACCTACGCGGGGGAACTCGCCGCGGTCATCGACCGGCGGTGCCGGAACCTCTCGCCCGACGAGGCCGCCGACGCGATTCGGGGCTACACGGTGATGAACGACATGGACGCCCTCGACCAGCAGGGCCGGACCGCTCGGAAGGCCTTCGACTCCTCCGGTCCCCTCGGCCCGTGGGTCGAGACCGACGTTGACCCGACCGGCCTCGACATGTGGACCGACGTGGCGGGCGAGCGCCGCCAAGCGGCCAACACCGAACTGATGCTGTTCGACCCCTTCGAAATCGTCTCGTTCCTCTCGAAGCGATTCACGCTCGAATCGGGCGACGTAATCGCGTTCGGCAGTCCGGCGAATCCCGGACTGGTCGAACCCGGCGACGAAATCGAGATTACCTACGAGGGCGTCGGCACGCTCCGGAATCGGGTCGTCTCCTCGGAGTAGAACCCCGTCCGCCAACTCGTCTCCGTTTCCGGGGACCACATCTCTAAGTACCCGCTGGCCCTTCTCCCGGCCATGAGTCGCACGTATCTCCACGAACACACCACGACGACCGCTGGCGACGCCTTCGAGGAGGCCGAAGTCGCCGTCCTCCCGACCGGAAGCGTCGAACAGCACGGTCCGGCGCTCCCGCTTGGCACCGACCTCCTCGCGGCGCGGGCGGTCGCCGAGACCGTCGCCGACCACCCCGACGCGCTGGTCCTCCCGCCGGTGCCGGTCGGCGTGAGTTCCCACCACCGCCAGTTCGACGGGACGCTCTGGACGAATCCCGAGACCTTCGAGGACTACGTGGCCGACATTCTGGCCAGCGTGACCGAACACGGCGTCCGGAAGGCAGTCGTGGTCAATGGCCACGGCGGCAACTCAGACGCCCTCCGGCGCGCGGCCCGCACCCTTCGGAACGAGGAGGTCGCCTTCACTGCACCGTGGAACTGGTGGTCGAACTTGGACGCGCTCATCGAGGAGGAACTCGACACGTCGCTGGGCCACGCCGACGAGGTAGAGACCAGCATGATGCTGGCCGTCGCCGACGAGTGGGTCCGCGAGTCTGCCCTCGAAGACGCCGAGGACGGCGGCGCTGACTCGTGGGGTAAGTCGGTCCGGGGCGCATCCATCGGCTTCGACACCATCGACTTCTCCGAGAGCGGCGCGGTCGGCGAACCCACCGCAGGGTCCCGAGAGGTCGGCGAGAAACTGCTGGCCCACGCGGAGGACGACCTCTCCGCGCTGGTGGACTGGCTAGCCGAGCAAGCGATGGCGGACCTCTGGCCGCGGGAGCATCGATAGATGAAGGCCGCAATCATCGGCGGCGGTGCGGTCGGCGTCACGTCTGCCTACGACCTCGCCCGGCAGGGTGCCGAGGTGGTTCTCTACGAGAAGGACGAGATTGCCGGGGGAAGCACCGGGCGGGCCGCGGGAGTCCTCTACGACGCCTTCGCCGCACCGGAGGACGCCCGTGTCGGCGAGCGAGCAATCGGTCGCTTCCGGGAGTTCTCCGGCGAAGGCGATTTCGAGTTTCACGAGACGCCCTACGTCTGGTTCGCCCGCGAAGGCGACGAGAAGCGAGTAGAAGCCATCCGCGAGCAGGTGCCCCGGATGCAGGAGTCCGGGCGGGACGTGTCGTTCGCTGACGCCGACGAACTCCGCGAGCGATTCCCCGCGGTGAACTGGCGCGACGTGGCGGTCGCCGCAGTCGCCGAGAACGCCGGCCACACCGACCCCGCGAGTTACGCCGACCTGCTGGCCGAGAAGGCCCGCGAGGAGGGCGCGGAGATTCGGACCGACACCGAGGCCCGAATCGACGCCGACGCACTCGCCGTCGAGGAGACAGACGGCGAAAGCGAGTCCTTCGACGCGATTCTGGTCGCGGCCGGGGCGCACACCAAGCGCCTCCTCGCTATCGCCGGCATCCCGGTTCCCCTCAAGCCCTACCGAGTACAGGCGCTGACCGCGGGGTTCGGAGGGACGACTCGGAGCGAGGACCGGGCCGACCTGCCGATGGGTTACGACGCGACCGGTGGCTACTACTTCCGACCGCATTCCGAGGGCCTGCTGGCGGGCGACGGCACCGAGGAGGTAGAGAGCGACCCGGACGACTGGGCGCGGGAGGCCGACCGGGAGTTCCGAGAAATCACCCGCGACCGACTCGGCCATCGCCTCGGCGAGTTCGGTGCCACGCGAGAGGCGTGGGCCGGCCTCTGCGTGGCGACCCCCGACCGCGACCCCCTCTTGGGCGAACTGCGCGACGGCCTCTACGTCGCTGGCGGGTGGCAGGGCCACGGATTCATGCGTGCCCCGGCCCTCGGCGAGGCGTCTGCCGACGCGATGCTCGGCGAGAACCCCCTCCCGGAGTTCGACCCGACGCGGTTCGACGGCGACGAGGAGTTCGCCATCGTCGAGGGGATGACCGTCGAGTAGCGCCGGGTCGCCAGCGCGACGAGCGCGACGGCGCTAATTTCAGTTTGCCGGGCAGGAAAGGTTAAAATAGTATGCTTGCATTGAAGGATTCGTATGGCTGAAGACAGCGACTTCGACAGCGAACTGCGCGACTTACTGCTGACCGCGTTCGCCGAGGGGGAGACGGTTGCCGGAGAGCGAGCGGTGACGACGGTTCCCGACCAGTTACCCGACTGGCGAGTCACCATCGAGCGATGCGACGAGAAGGGTGCGACGAGCGCGAATCCGGTCGGCGAGTCGCCCTAAGCCTCGGCCGACTCGCGGGACTCGTCGGTCTGTTCTGCGTGCTTGGGCACTCGAACCCGGAGCGTGCCGTGTTCGGTCAACGTCGCGCTCGCGGCCTCGGCGTCAACCACCGCGTCGGCGGGCAGGTCTGCCCGGCCGTCGAGCGAGAGGCCGCGTCCGGGGAATAGCATCTCGAAGTCCTCGTAGAAGTCCCGGAAGCGGTCGATGCGGACGTGGACTGCGCCGTCGGCGTACCGGACCTGCACGTCGCTTCCGGTCGCACCGGGCGCGTCGAACACCACCAGATAGGCGTCGTCGCTCTCCAGCAGGTCCACCGGCAGGGGCTTGGACTCTTGGACCTTGCTGGCGGCCCGGCCGATGCGCTGGAGGATGGCGCTTCCGACCGACCGGCCGATGTCGCCTATCGTCATAGTTCTATCTCTCGCAGGCAGTCGGTTCCAGCGCAGTAGGGGCATTGGAAGTCCGAGACCCCCACGTCGTCGGGCATGTCGTAGGTGTAGTGCATCTCGAACATATCCAACTCGCACTCGTCGTTCGTACACTTCACTTCGAGCGTCGCGGGCATGGTCGAATCTAACGCGCGAGTGACTATAAACGGGAGGGCTTCGGCGATTCTCCGGCCCGAAGTCGCGGAGCGATTCGTCCGGCGCGCGCCGTCGCCGTCCGAGTCTCGAACCCGTCAGCGCCAGCGGTAGGGGAAATATATCTCTGTGTTAAAAATATACTTACTTACTTTTAACAAATACAGATATTTCCAAACTTCGAAGCGAGAGGCGAGTCAGTCACCTTTCCCACGGCCCTTGTCGTTGCCGCGACCCTTTCCTCGGCCCTTGCCGCGGCCGTTTCCACGCCCTCGGCCGCGACCCTCCCCGCGATTCTTCCCGTTTCCGTGACCGCGACCGGGGTGGTCTTCGTCGTCTCCCGACTCCGCGTCGTCGTCTCCTTCGCGTTCGGGTTCCTCGTCGCCTCGCTCGTCTTCGCCGTCGTCCCCGTCTTCCGCTTCGTCTTCGTCGGCTTCCCCGTTTCCGGCCTCGTCCCTGTCGGCTTCGTCCTCGCTCTCGTCGTCCTCGTCATTCTCGTTCCTCTCGCCACTCTCGTTCCTCTCGCCATTCTCGTCGTCCGCGTCGCTCTCGTCGTCCTCACCACGGTTCGGCGCGAGTCTGACCTCGGCCTCGCCGACGACTTCTCGGCCACTCTCGGTCTCCCCGGTCAGTCGAACCTCGTCGGTTTCCCAACCGATGCCCGTGGCGTCCATCCAGAAGAGGAGTTTCAAGTCTTCGCGCCCATCGTCGTCGGCGTCGGTCCGGATTCGCTTCCCCGGCTCTGCGTCGCCCGGCCCGAACGCGACCGTACCGGGAGCGAGCGCGGTGGCGTCGAACTCCTCGGACGACCGGACCACGACCGGCAGGCGGCCGTGGCTCCGGGGGTTGACCTTGCCGGGAAATATCTCCACGTCGGCTTCGAGCGGTTCGGACGGGCGTTTCTCGGACTCGTCATCTCGGGTGGTCTCCTCGGTTGTCTCGCGCCGGGTCGTGGTCGTCGATGTGGTCGTGCGCTCGCCGCACCCGCCGGGCCGAATCGTCACCGGTCGGTCCATCGCCAGCGAGATTCGCTCGGGGTCGGTCCGGTCGCCAGTCAGAAACTGCCAGTCGGTGAGTTCGCCCTCATAGTGGTCGTCGTAGAGCGCGGCCTGCCGGTTGAACGACGGGTCGATAGTGAGTGCGAAGTCCTCGCCGAGGAGACCGTAGACGCCGCCGTCGGACCGGGCCTCGGCCCACGTCCAATCGACGCGCCACCCGGTGTCGGTGCGCGCGAAGGTGTCGTAGTTGGTCGGCGCGTCGTAGTCGTCGTCGCCGACGAGCCACGAACCGCGGTCCGGGTTCGCCAGATTCAGGTCGAAGGTGACCGCGCCGCCGGGAGTTCCGTCCCGGAGTTTGTCGTGGACGACCACCAGACTCAGGCCCTCCGGACCGTCGTAGAGAAAGCAGATGCTCGTCTCGGCGCGCTGGAGGCCTCTCGTGCCGTAAGAGCTGTAGGTCGCCCCGGACGGGGAGGTGTTGGGCGTCCGGTAGTCGTAGAACGATTCGGCGGACTCCTCGCCCGAGAGCGGCGTCACCGGGATGCACTGGTCGCCCTGCTCAATGACGTACTCGGTGGCGTCCGTGGTGCGAGCGGCGGCGCGTCCGGCGACACCGACAGCGATGGTCGCCAGCAGGCCGCGTCGGCTAACGGGTACCATTCGTGGTTTCAGAAAGCGCCGCGTCGGGCTTTGTTATCGGGCGGCTATTCGGCCGCAGGTGTCTCCTATTCTGAAACGTCAGCGTTGGGATGGTTTCCACCGCTTCAGACATCCGCACGGTTTTATCCGTGGAACGGGTAGGAAGGTACATGACCGACCTCGCCCTCGACGTGACCCTCGTGGACGGGTACGTCGACGAACCGGCCCACTTCGGCGTGCCGCCGTACATCTCGACGTACCCCCGGTACACCGCCGGAGCCATCGTGGACGCGGGGGTCCCCAAGGAGAACGTAACCTACCACACAATCGACGAACTCCGCGACGACTCCCAGAAGTGGCGCGACGTGGAGGACGCCGACCTGTTCGTCTACCTCGGCGGGATGACCGTCCCCGGCAAGTACGTCGGCGGCACCCCGGCCGAACCCGACGAGGTGCGCAAGATGGCGTGGACCGCCGACGGTACCAGTCTGATGGGCGGCCCCGTCAAGTTCGGCGTCGGCGACGAGAACGCCGGCGCGACCGAAACCGAGCGCGACGACTTGGACTTCGACTTCGTGGCGAAGGGCGACGTGGAAGCCGCGGCCTACGACCTGCTCGAAAGCGGGTTGGAAGGGTTCAACAACCGGATACGGGACAACGAAGAAATCGACCGCTGGGCCGCCGACGGTGCCTTCGTCATCGAACAGCACCCCAACCACCCGGACTACCTCATCTGCGAGATGGAGACCAGCAGAGGGTGTCCCTACCGATGTTCGTTCTGCACCGAACCGCTGTACGGCAACCCCTCCTTCCGGCAACCCGAGTCGGTCGTCAGCGAGGTGGAAGTCCTCTACAATCGGGGCGCGCGCCACTTCCGACTCGGCCGACAGGCCGACATCCTCGCCTACGGCGGCGACGGCGAGAAGCCCAATCCGGAGGCCCTGCGCGATTTGTACGGTGGCATTCGAGAGGTTGCGCCCGACATCCAGACGCTCCACCTCGACAACATGAACCCCATCACGGTGGTCGAGTGGCCCGAACTGGCCCGCGAGGGCATCCGGGTCATCGCCGAACACAACACGCCGGGCGACACCGCCGCGTTCGGCCTCGAATCGGCCGACCCCCTCGTACAGGACGAGAACAACCTCAACGTCACCGCCGACGAATGCTTCGAGGCAGTCAAAATCGTCAACGAGGAGGCCGGGTGGCGACCGGGCGAGGACCCCGCGGACGCCCCGACCCACGGGAAATCCGCCGCGAATCGCCTGCCGAAGCTCTTGCCGGGAATCAACCTCCTCCACGGCCTGAAGGGCGAGCGCAGAGAGACCTTCGACCACAACAAGGAGTTCCTGAACCGGGTCTACGACGAGGGCCTGATGCTCCGGCGGGTCAACATCCGGCAGGTCATGGCCTTCGACGGCACCGAGATGAGCGACGTTGGCGCGGACATCGCCAACGACCACAAGAAACTGTTCAAGCAGTACAAATCGGAGGTCCGCGAGACCATCGACAACCCGATGCTCCAGCGCCTCGCACCGGCGGGGACGATTCTGCCGGACGTGCATCTGGAGTACCATCAGGACGGCAAGACCTTCGGTCGCCAGTTGGGCACCTACCCGCTCCTCGTGGGGATTCCGGGCGAGCGCGAACTCGGCCGGACCGTGGACGTGGCGGTGGTGGACCACGGCTACCGGTCGGTGACGGGCGTGCCCTATCCGCTCGACCTGAACAGCGCGACGATGGACGAACTCACCGCGATTCCGGGTCTGGGCAAACAGCGCGCCGGCAACGTCATCGTCAACCGACCCTACGAGTCGCCGACCGACCTCTCGGCCGACGTGGGCATTGACCTCGCCGAGTTCACGACCGCAGAGACGCCGGAAGGAGCGGACTAACGACTCAGAACTACTGTTTTCGTGCCGTAGCGGTCGCTGTGCGGCGTTGCTCGCAACAAAAGGGGAAGTCGGTTAGAAGTCCTCGTCGATGATTTCGCCGACCGCGAAGTTGGACTTGACTTCCGTGATTTCGACCTTCACGCGCTCGCCGATTTCGGCGTCGGGGACGATGATGACGTAGCCTCGCTCGACGCGAGCGATGCCGTCGCCCTGCTTGCCGATGTCCTCGACTTCGACGTAGCGGATTTCGCCCTCCTCGACGGGGGGCTGGGGTTCGGACGGTGCGCCACTGCTCGTGTTGTCCTCGGACTCCGTAGATTTGGTCGAAGAGTCCGAATCGTCGGAGATGAGCGCGACGCGGTAGGTTTCGCCGGGTTCGACCGACCCAGTCTCGATTTCTCGGCGCGGTACTTCGACGACGTAGCTGTCGTCTTCGATAGTCACATCAGCACTGAACAGACACAGGAGTTTGTCAGAGATCTCCAAGGCTATATGCCTCCATTAGAACCCAAGTGGTCAGTGCGTAAAGAATTTTACTCAACGACCTTCTCCTGCGGCCGCGCCACGAGAGGCGTGACCTTGCAAAAGGTCGGTTAAAATTCTGCGCTCGCTCCTCCTGCAAGAGAAATATGTTCAATTGCTTGAGAATCTAAAACATTGACTAAGAAAATGATTTCTGTTCTTCGGAGGAGTTCCAGACCCAACTCGATGACTCTCCCCTACCTGAGGTTTAAATACCGGCACGGGACCAACCGTTCGCGTGTCGCCTCACAAACTCAAAACTGGCCCGCTCGCGGTGATTGGGCTTGCGGTGGTCCTCCGCGGCGGCGTCCTCAGCCGTCGTACTCCGTACCGTCCGGGCGCTTCGCGCCCTCGGAGTCGTGGACCACCACGCCGTCGTCCGGGTCGGCGGGTTCGTACTCGTCGCGGACCGCGATGGCCTCCCGTAGTTCCCGCACCGCTCGCTCCTTGAGCGCCTCTGCGAGGTCCTCGGCGTCCTCACGAGAGATATCTCTGCCCAGTCCCTCGCACTCGTGAGCGCGGACCATTCCCTCCTCGTCTACCGCTTCACCCATCGGTTGGCTCGTTCCGCCGAGCGCGACGCTGAAGGGGTAGGTCTCGCAGATGAGCGGCCGGTCGCCGTGGACCGAGCAGGCTCCAGTGCCGTCGTCGGCCTCCTCGTAGAAGGCGCAATCGCCGCAGGCGTCGGTCTGGAGCGCCCACTCGAAGGTCTCGCCCGTTACGCTATCTCCCGCCCCGTCGAGGCCGTAGGGCATCGGCCGAGCCACGTCCCGCCAATCGTAGTCGGTGGCGTCTTGGAGGTCCCGCACCTCGTCGGGGAAGACCGTCGCCGTGTGGGGGTCGTCAGCCTCGGCATCTCGCGGCTCCGCCGCTCGATTCTCCGCGGAGCGAGGCTCCGCGCTCTTACAACAGGCTCCGCACCGGGTACACTCGAAGCCGATTTCCTCGATGGCGTCCGCGAGGTCGGCGGTGTCGAGTTGCCGGGCGTTTTCGAGTTCCGCTTCGAGGCTCTGCACACGCTTGGGTTGGTCTTAGCGGGCAAAAGGGTGTTTATCGGGAGTGAAGGGGGATTCGAATCCACCGAGCGCACCGGTCAGGCCGGATGCGTTCGGTCGCCGTCCCAACCGACCTTCCCCTCGGTGTCGAGTTTCCGGAGGTGCGCCACGGTCGTGCTTCGGGCCAGTTCTCGCACCCCCGAGAGGTCCTTGTCGTAGGCGGCGTCTACGATGGCGTCCAGTTCGGTCGCACCGCCGCGAACCGCGGCCAGAATCTTCTCCTCGCGGTCGAGGCGGTGGCGAATCAGGCGCTCGATTTGGTCGCGCGGATTCTCGATAGCGGGGCCGTGGCCGGGCCAGAGCCGGTCGGGGTTTCTGGCGTAGAGTCGCCGAAGCGAGGTCAGGTAGGCCCGCACGTCGCCCTCGTCCGCCCCGACGACGACGCTTCCCTCCGAGACCACGAGGTCGCCGGTCAGTATCCCGCCGTCCGTTTCGAGCGCAACGTGGTCGGGAGCGTGACCCGGCGTCTCCACGACGGTCGTACCGGCGATGTCGGTCCCTTCTCGGAAACTCCGGTCCGGTTCGATTCCCGTGGCGCGCTCGAATCGCTCCTCTCTGCCCGCCCGCGCCCAGACTGTCGCGTCACAGGCGTCGGCGTAGTGTTCGACAGCGCCGACGTGGTCGGGATGAGCGTGGGTCACCAGCACGTGTTCGACCGACGAGGACTCGACCACAGTGTCGAGTTTGTCGGTTCGACTCGCGGGGTCCACGAGGAGGGCCTCGTCGTCACCCAGTACGTAGGCGTTGGTCGCGCCGGTCGGTGCGAGCGTCTCGGTCGGGACCGAGACCTGCTGGACGTTCATGTCGGAAGCGTCGCGCGCCGACGAGAAAAGGGAGACGAAGCGACTCGGGAGTCGTCAGCGTTCGAGGAAGTAGACCTGCTTGCGGGCGTCCTGAAAGCTGTAGCGAGAGTCCACGAGGTCCTCGTCTTCGAGGCGGTTGAGGGCGTAGCGCACCGTGCGGTCCGGGAGGAGGGACTCCTCGGCGAGTTGGCCCTGCGACAGCGGGGCGTCGGTCTCCAGCACCTTCGCTACGAGTTTGGCGCTCGGGGGAAGTTCGCGTAAGCGGTCGCGAAAGTCGTCGGATAACTGCTCGGCGACGGGTGGCTCGTCCGTGGTCGTGCTCATGGGTATCCAACTCCGGAAAGCATAGGTAAATGTTGGCTATATGTGCGTCTGTACACTCTAAACACCTTAAGGAAATATTAATCACCCTTAAATTTCTTTCGTAGTTGCCGAGGCGGCAAAAATTACGGCGGTCGGGAACGTCGGGTGCGACATGGAGACGATACCCGACGAGTTCAACGACCTGTTCGAGCGCGAGACGTTCGCCAACTTCGCTACCCTGATGCCGGAGGGCACCCCGCAGGTTACGCCGGTCTGGATAGACAAAGACGACGAGGGCAACCTGCTGGTCAACACCGCCCGCGGTCGCCAGAAGGAGAAGAACGTCGAGCGCGACCCCAAGGTCGGCGTCTGCGTGATGGACCCCGACGACCCCTACCGGTACGTCTCGGTCCGCGGCGAAGTCGAGGAGGTCACCGAGGACGGCGCAATCGACCACATCGACAAACTCGCCCGACGCTACATGGGCGTCGAGGAGTATCCACACCACGGCGAGGAGGCCGGACCGCGAGTCATCATTCGGATTCGGCCCGACCGCGTGGTCACTAGCGGTAAGTAGCGCCCAGCGGGCCGGACGGCCGCGGTCTCACTGCGTTCGCCGGTCGGTCTTCGGGTTGTCGCCGTGGCGGTTGTACCGCCCGACGAGACACTCGCAGTCCGGACAGTGGACGACCACCGACCGTTCGAGTTCGTGGCGGACGAGGTCCTCGGCGTCGAGTTCCCGCCCGCATCCCTTGCACGTCGTCATAGTTCCCCGTGGGGGTACGACCCGACCCGCAAAGAGGTTAGTCCCCGGAAAGCGGTCAGTCCCGAAACTGTTCCAATACCGTTTTAGTCCCCCGGCGGACTATAAGCAGACGAGAAGCGTGAAAGGAGCGGAGTGGTACCAGACTGACGAGGTCGCCGAGGAGTACGAGGAGAAGCGATTTTCGCGCGGCGGACGACTCATCGACCGCCGGGAGAAGCAGGCCGTCCTCGACGCCATCGGCCCGCTACAGGACAAGAAAGTCCTCGAAATAGCCTGCGGTACCGGTCGGTTCACCGTCATGCTGGCCGAGCGCGGTGCCGACATCGTGGGTCTCGACATTTCGTCTGCGATGCTCCAGCAGGGCCGCCAGAAAGCCCGAGACGCCGGAGTCTCCGACCATCTGGAGTTCATGCGGGGGGACGCCGGGCGACTTCCCTTCCCCGACGACCACTTCGATGTGGTCTTCGCCATGCGGTTCTTCCATCTGGCGGACACCCCGGCGACCTTCCTCTCGGAGATGCGCCGGGTCGCCAAGGAGCAGGTCGTCTTCGACACGTTCAACGCCAGAAGTACTCGGAGCGTCTACAACTGGTTGCTCCCGATGGGGTCGCACCTCTACTCGCGGGGCGACGTGGACAAACTGCTGAACGAGGCCGACCTCCGACTCGTGGACGAGGACCACGATTGGATTCTGCCTTACGGGTTCTACCGGAAGATTCCCGGCGCAATCGCCGGCCCGATTCGGGACTTCGACACCGCCATCGGCGACTCGCCGGTCGGCGACTACTTCGCGTCGGTCTCCTATTGGAACACCCGAGTCGAGTGAATCGACTCGCCGAATCGGCGAACTTCGACCAGAGGCCGAACCGTTTTTAAACCTTGGGCGGGAGATTCGGGGGTATGGAGCTATCCGTGGTGGTCCCGACGCTCAACGGGCGCGAGCGCCTCGCCGGGTGTCTCGACGCGCTGGCGTCTCACGCCCCCGAAGCCGAGGTGGTCGTCGTCAACGGCCCCTCGGCCGACGGGACCACCGGGATGGTCCGGAACCGCGACGACGTGGACATGTTGGTCGAGGTTTCGGACAGGAAACTCAACGTCGCGCGCAACGCCGGCCTCTCGGTCGCCAGCGGTGACGCCATCGCGCTCGTCGGACAGGACAAGAAAATCGAGGACTCGTGGCCCGAGGGCGTCCGGTCCGCGCTCGCCGACAGTGACATCGGCGCGGTCACCGGGCCGGTTCACCGGTCGGTCCGGGCCGGCGTGACCACCGAGGACGAGGAGTCCCGGACCATCGACGGCCGGGAAGTCACCTACTTCGACGGCGGCAACGTCGCGTTCACCCGCGAGACCATCGAGGCGATGGATGGGTTCGACGAGTACCTCGTCACCGGCGGCGCGCGGGACTGCGCCCACCGACTCGCCGCCAACGGCTACGAAGTCGAGTGGTCGTCGGACGTGAGCGTGTCTCACGACGAGGGCGAGGACGACGAGGAACGCGACTGGGGGTGGAAGTACCGCGCGCTGGCCTACCGACTCGTGAAGAATTACGGGCCGCGACCCGGCGTCTTCGGGCGGACCGCCCGAGACGCGGTGTCCGACGCAATCGGGTCCGGTATCGACGTGATTCAAGGCGACGGGACGCCCTCTGCGTGGATGGCCAGCGGGCGGTGCGTCGCGGTGAACACGGTCCGGGGCGCGAAAGACGGTTTCTGGGCGCGGGTCAAAGACCGGAGCGAGACCCGCAACCCGTGGGGCATCTCGGCCCGTGCCGACCGGGCAGTCGAACGCTACGACTGGCGCACCGATTCTGACGAGGCCGACGAGACCGAGCGGACCGAAGAACCCGAACAGTAGCTACTCACCGCGGTCGGTGTCACCGCCGTCAGGGGAGTCGCCCTCGTAAATCGTAGCCCGGACCAGCGTCTCGGTCGCGCGCCGAAGTCGCTCCGAGACCGCCTGCCGGGAGACGCCAAGCACCTCTGCGAGGTCTTCGAGTTCGGACTGGCGGGGGACCTCGAAATACCCCATCTCGGTCGCGGTCTGGAGCGTCTCGTGCTGGCGGTCGGTCAAGCCGAGCGTGTTCTCCGTCTCGCGTCCGGCATCGTACAACTGCCGGAGGTCGAACGTAAGGTCTCGGTCCTCGCAGAAATCGACGTACTCCCGGAGCGACTCCCGGTCGGGGAACCGAATCCGGACGCGCCACCCGTCGCCGACCCGCTCCGACGAGACGAACACGCCGCCGAGGTCGGCCCACGCGTGATAGGTCATCTGGTCGCTTCCCTCCGGAGTCAACTCGACTTGATAGAGTCGCTGGTCGTCCACTTCCGCCAGCACCGCCGCGTCCTCGACGGTCGGGTCGTCGGCCAAACCGTCCTCGAAGGCCTCGAAATCGCCGTCCACGGTCCAGAACGTGATTGCGAAGGGCTTGGTATCTCGGGAGGTCTGTTGCTCGAAGTTGATGGTCATCTCGGGGGCCTCCCGAATCGCGGTCCGCAGGACGGGCGTCTCCAGATAGAAGTCCGCGATGAGGGTCATACGACGAGTACGACGCCTGAGAGTTTAATCGGTTGGGTCCGCTTTCGATTCCGAACGGTCGTGAAACGGTTGCAACGGTCCCGGTCGTCGCTACGGAACGGGTGGGAACGAATCAATCGCTTAAGTGGCCCGTGGCGGTATCCGGAGATGATGTTAGATGAACACGTAGGGAGCGTCCGCGAGCGAATCGACCGCTCGTGCGACCTCCTCAGTAGTTCCTATCGTCGGCACGTTATCTACGCCCTCCAAGCGGACGGTCCGGCGAGCGTCGGCGAACTCGCAGACGCGGTGGTCTCGGCCGGAATCGCAGACGAGCACGAGCGGGCGATGGCGTCGCTCGTCCACAACCACCTCCCGAAACTCGCTGAATTCGACGTAGTGACCTACGACGGCCCGAACGACGAGGTATCGCTGGACGACGGCATCGCTGGCCTCGAACCGTTTCTGACGACCGCGGCCCGAGCGGAGACCGAGAGCGAACCCCGCGCGTTCGCCGAGGTGGCCTCGCCGGACAGTATCGCGCGGAACGCGCCCGACTAATCGTCTCGATTCCGGATGCGCTCGTGCCAGCGTTCGAGTCGCTCGCTCCCCCAGTATCGAACCTCCTCGTTGCGGGCGTCGTAATCCACGACGCCGGTGTCAACTAGTTTCGGCACGTGGACGTGATGGAGCATCGTCTGCACGCGGTCGGCACTCGGTGGGTCGGCGGCGCACTCGTCGGTCCGGGAGGCGAGATAGGTAGCGAGTTCGTCGATGGTCACTGTCCGGTCGTCTCCGTCTTGGAGATAGTCGATAACGACTCGCCGGTCGTGGTCGGCGAGGAGTTCGAGCGTCGTATCTATCGACAGCGAAACGTCACCGACTGGTCGTCGGTCACGCGCGCTATCGGTACAGTCGTCGCTGTCGTCGGATTGGTCGTCGTCTCCCCCATTCTCAGACATCCGCTTCCGCCCCGGCGTGTAAACCGTCGGCTCACACCTAAGAATTGTGCCCGACCCAGAGCGTCGCGCGTGAGACCGTCAGCGACTCGTCGGCGTCCGCCGACGGTCGCCAACCGCTCAGAAGTCTCCCGGAAGCGAATCGGCCAGCACCCGCCGGGCGTTCTTGTCGAAGACCTTCCGCATCGCGTCCTCGGGCACGTCGAGGGTCAGAATCTCCATCACCGCCACGTTGGGGTGGGAACTGGGCGCGCCGCTTCCGAACAGCACCCGGTCGGGGTGTTCCATGACCGCCCGCTCCAACAGGTCCCGATACCGGACGTAACTCGTGTCGAGGTAACACTCGTCGTGGCGCTCCAACAGGTCGATGGCGTCGGTCATCAACTCCCGGTTCAGCGGGTGGCCGCCGAAGTGGGCCAGAATGACGGGGAACGACCGCGCGAGGAGGTCGTCCTCGGCGGTCTTCGGCGAGAACCCCTCGCCGCCGTGGACCAAGACGGGGAGACCGACCTCCTCTAACTGGTCGAGTGTCTCCTCGTCGGGCAGGCCGTCTTTGGCGGGGTCGAGTTTGAAGCCGTGAAATCGGTCGTCGTAGGCGTACTGCTCTACGTCCTCGGGCGAAGTGTGGTGGTCCTGCCGTCGCGCGGTCAGGTTTCGAAGCCGCGACGAGGCCGTCTCGCCGGGATTTCGCGGGCCGTCGATGCGGGCGAACGCGAGGAAGGGCCTATCGACACTCCGGCGCGCGACGGCGTTGTTCGCGCTGACGTAGCTCCCGCCGTCTCGCGGTCCGGGGAACACGACCGACCGCACGACTCCCGCTTGGTGCATCTCTCGTTCCAATCTATCAGGACTGATAGCCCGCCCGCGGGTCTGGACGCCCCCGGCGTCGGCGTTGAGCCGTGCGTGTACGTCCACCACCCGGAAGCGATGCTCCAACTCCAGCATCGTGGGTGGCTTCGGAACTACCCTATTTCTTAGTGTCGGTTGCACTCGGCAGGAGTTGGATACGATGTGAGAGTAGCGATTACGACCTCGAAAGCCCTCGCGCGGTTCGCCCTTTCAGTCCGCCACGGACCGAACAAGGTCCGCCGGGCGAGACCGGTCGGTTGATTCACTATGCCGAACGATTTGGCGGACCGGTCTCGGATGTGTTCGGCTGACCAACTGCCAGCGAACGCCCGGACGAACAACCGGCAGGGTGCGCCCGGTCGAACTTCTCTCGGGCGGGACTTCAGTAGACGTTCACACTAATGCCGGTGGTCACAACCACTATTTAGGACAACAAGACAATCTTTTAAGACAACAAAATATTGCTAAAGGAAACGTAGAGGAGTCTTATTCAGCGTACTCCAAGTCGAAGCGGTCGAGCTTCATGACCTTCGACCACGTGTCCACGAAGTCCTGCACGAATTTCTCCTCGCCGTCGTCCGAGGCGTAGACCTCGGCGAGAGCGCGGAGTCGGGAGTGCGAGCCGAAGATGAGGTCCACGCGGGACCCCTTCCACTCGACTTCGCCCGTCTCACGGTCGCGGACCTCGAAGACCTCGCGGTCCTCCGAGACCGGGTCCCACTCGTAGCCCATGTCGAGGACGTTCCGGAAGAAGTCGTTGGTCAGCGTCTCCGGTTGGTCGGTGAAGACGCCGAGGTCCGAACCCTGATAGTTCGCGTCCAGCGCCCGCATGCCGCCGAGGAGCGCCGTCATCTCGCCGGGCGTCAGGTTCAGCAGTTCCGCATTGTCAACCAGCAGTTCCTCCGCCGGCTCGTCGGCCTCGTCCGAGCGGTAGTTACGGAACCCGTCCGCCGTCGGCTTGAGGGCCTCGAACGACTCCACGTCGGTCTGCTCTTGGGAGGCGTCCGTCCGACCCGGTTCGAAGGGCACTTCCACGTCGTATCCGGCGTCGGCCGCCGCCTGCTCGACGGCCGCGTTGCCGCCCAGCACGATGAGGTCGGCGAGCGAGACGCGCGTCTCGTCGGAGCGCGAGCCGTTGAACTCCTCTTGAATCCGTTCGAGGGTCTCCAGCACCGTCTCCAGCTCTGCCGGTTCGTTCACTTCCCAGCTTTTCTGGGGTTCGAGGCGGATGCGAGCGCCGTTGACGCCGCCGCGCTTGTCGCTGTCGCGGTACGTCGATGCCGCGGCCCACGCGGTCTTGACGAGTTGGGAGACCGAGAGGTCCGAGTCGATAATCTCGGCTTTGAGGTCGGCGGCCTCGTCGTCGCCGATGAGGTCGTAGTCGGCGTCGGGAACCGGGTCCTGCCACAGCATCTCCTCGTCCGGGACTTCCGGGCCGAGGAACCGCTCGGGCGGTCCCATGTCGCGGTGGGTCAGCTTGTACCATGCCTTGGCGAAGTTGATGCCGAACTCCATCGGGTTGTCTTGGAACCGCTCGATGATTTCCCGGTACTCGGGGTCGCGCTTCAGCGCGATGTCCGTCGTCAGCATCATCGGCGTCTGGGTCTCGCCCTCCTCGTGGGCGTCCGGCACAGTGTCGTGGAGGTCCTCGTCCTTGGGTTTCCACTGCCACGCGCCGCCGGGACCCTTGTGGGGTTCCCACTCGTAGTCGAGCAGGTTGTCGATGTAGCCGGTGTCCCACTCGGTGGGTGCTTGGGTCCACGGCCCCTCGATGCCGCTGGTGATGGTGTCGGAGCCTTTGCCGGTTCCGTACTCGTTCTCCCAACCGAGACCCTGCTGTTCGATGGGCGCGGCCTCGGGTTCGGGACCGAGTTTGTCACCGGAGTCGGCACCGTGGACCTTTCCGAACGTGTGTCCGCCGGCGATGAGCGCGGCGGTCTCCTCGTCGTTCATCGCCATGCGACCGAACGACTCGCGGATGTTCTCCGCCGACGCCATCGGGTCCGGATTCCCGTCCGGGCCTTCCGGGTTCACGTAGATGAGGCCCATCACGGTGGCACCGAGGCCCTCGTGGAGTTTGCCGTCGGCGTCGAAGCGTTCGGAGGCCTCCATCTCGTCTTCCGGTCCCCAGTAGGCGGCGTCGTCGGGTTCGAAGGCGTCCTCGCGGCCGCCGGCGAAGCCGAACGTCTTGGCCCCCATCGACTCGATGGCGACGTTCCCCGCCAGAATCATCAGGTCGGCCCACGAGAGCTTCTTGCCGTACTTCTGCTTGACGGGCCAGAGGAGTCGCCGGGCCTTGTCGAGGTTCGCGTTGTCGGGCCAACTGTTCAGGGGAGCGAACCGCTGAGTACCTTCGGAGGCACCGCCGCGACCGTCGCTGGTTCGGTAGGTCCCGGCGCTGTGCCACGCCATCCGGATAAAGAGCGGCCCGTAGTGGCCGTAGTCGGCGGGCCACCAGTCCTGCGAGGTCGTCATCACGTCTTCGATGTCGTCTTTCACCTCGTCGAGGTCGAGTTTCTGGAACTCCTCGGCGTAGTCGAACTCGTCGCCCATCGGGCTGACTTCCTGAGTGTTCTTATCGAGGATGTCCAAACTCAACTGGTTGGGCCACCAGTTTTTGTTCGACCGACTCATACTCGAACCTCCGCAGAAATCTCGTCGTCCTGCACGCCATACACGCCGTGCTTGTAGCTGTCTACTGACATTTGTTTAGCTCACTCGTTCGAAACGACGAACTGCTATTACAAAAAGTAGGCGGTCTTCGGCAGTCTCAAATTCTTGAAAGAGCAATATTTTTTGTTGAAGTTGGAAATGGGTGGGATGGATGTCGGTATTCGGCCGGTCTGAGGACCATCATTTGTGGTACCACTCGACACGAACTGCGAGTAAAGTTTATATAGAAGTTTAGACATCTTTTAGACGGGGAGTAACCATGGCAGACTCACACTCCGGACAGCAACGCATGGGAGGCCGACCGATGTTCGTCCTCGCGGAGGGGACCGAGCGAACGCAGGGCCGAGACGCACAGAAGTCGAACATCTCGGCCGGGAGGGCGGTCAGCGAGGCGGTACGCACCACGCTCGGGCCTCGCGGGATGGACAAGATGCTGGTCACGGACACCGGCGACGTGACCATCACCAACGACGGCGCGACCATCCTGAACACGATGGACATCGAGCATCCCGCCGCCCAGATGATTGTCGAAGTCGCTGAGGCCCAAGAGGAGGAAGTCGGCGACGGGACTACGACCGCGGCGGTGCTGGCGGGCGAACTGCTGTCGAAGGCCGAGCAACTGCTGGACGACGACGTACACCCGACGACCATCGTAGAAGGCTACGCCGAGGCCCGCGAGTTGGCCCTCGGCGCGGTCGATGACCTCGTTCTTGACGACGAACTGGACGACGAACTCCTCCGGCACGTCGCTGAGTCGAGCATGACCGGTAAGGGCACCGGCGACGTGACCACCGACAAACTCGCCGACGCGGTGGTCCGGGCGGTCCGCCACGTCGAGGGCGACGAGGGCGTCGTCCGCGACAACATCCGGGTCCACACTCAGACCGGTGGCTCCTCGTCCGCCACCGAACTCGTGGAGGGCGTCATCAGCGACGCCGAGGCGGTCCACGCCAACATGCCCACCGAGGTCGAAGACGCCACCATCGCGGTCGTAGACGAGAAGTTCGGCGTCCGCGAGACCGAAATCGACGCCGAGTACAGCGTCGAGAACGTGGACCAACTCACCGCCGCGATGGACGCCGAGGAGCGCGAACTCCGCGAATACGCCGACGCGCTCGCCGAGGCCGGTGTCGATGTGGTCTTCTCGACCGACTCCATCGACGACCGCGCCGGGGCTTTCCTCGCCGACGCGGGCCTCCTCGCCTTCGAGAGCGTCGGCGACGACGAGGCCCGCGCCATCGCCTCCGCGACCGGCGCGAGCAGGACCAGCAAGGTCGCGGACATCGAGGACGCCGACCTCGGACGCGCCGAGACGGTCCGGGTCCGGACCTTCGGCGACGACGACCTCGCGTTCGTAGAGGGCGGCGCGGCCGCCGAGGCGGTCACGATGCTGATTCGGGGCGGCACCGAACACGTCGTGGACGAACTCGAACGCGCCCTCTCGGACGCCATCGACGTGGTGACTGCCGCGCTCGACACCGGCGGCGTCGTCCCCGGCGCTGGCGCGACCGAAATCGTCTCTGCCGACCGAGTGCGCGAGGAGGCCGCCAGCGTCGAAGGTCGCAAGCAACTCGCGGTCGAGGCCTTCGCCGACGCCCTCGACGTGCTTCCGCGCACCCTCGCCGAGAACACCGGCATGGACCCCATCGACGGACTGGTGGACCTCCGCGCCGAGAACGACGACAACGAGGGCCGGGCCGGAATCATCGCCGAGGGCGAACACGGCGAGGTCGGCAATCCCGTGGAAGCGGGCGTCCTCGACCCCGCCGCAGTCAAGCGCGAGGCCTTCGAGTCGGCGACCGAAGCCGCGACGATGATTGCGCGCATCGACGACGTGATTGCGGCGGAATGATCTCGTAGCGGCCGTTCTCTCGGACTTTCCTTTTTATCGCAGTTCCGCGCCCTCGGGACACACCTCAGTCTGGTTCTCCAGCACACCCTCGACGCCGACCGCGAACACGGTTTCGCCGACCATCGCCATGCTGGCGGTCCCACCCGCCGCTTCGACCGCTTCGACCGCCTCGCGGACCTCCTCGGTCGGCAGGTCGATTGCCTGTGCGAACGCCCACGATTTCCGGGTCAGGTCCGCGAGTGCGGGGTCGTCGGGGAGCGCGTCGAGAACGGCGGTGCCTTCGCGCTGGACGCGAGCCATCAGGTCGTCGTCGGCCAAGGCGCCCTCGGTGGCGATGGAACCGAACGACGAGTACTCGATGGTCGTCTCACGCGCGAACTTCTGTGGTTCCCCACCGTCGCCGACCACGAGGCCGCCGCGATTTTGCACGAACACGTCGCCGAGACCGGTCCCGGCCTCGACTTCGGCGCGGTGGGCGACTTCGAGGAGGTCCTCGCGGGTCATCGAGAGGTCGAACTCCTCGTTGACAGCGAGGACGGTGGCGAGGGTGGCCGCCCCGCTCGCGCCGAACCCCCTGCCGATGGGGACCTCGGCGGTGAGGTCGGCGCGAACCGCCGCGTCCGGCAGGTCGAGTTTTCCGAGGGCCAACTCGACCGGTTCGAAAGCGGTCGGTTCGCCGCCGACCGTGACGAGTGGTCCGTCACGGTCGGTCTCGTCTCGGGCCTGCTGTACGTCCGCAATCATCCCGTCGGCGATGGCGACGCTCGCGCCCTTCGACTGGTCTGCCGTCTCGCCCGGCGCGAAGACGGCGGTGACGCTTCCGGGGGCGAAGGCTCTCATAAGCGTTGGTGGGAGAGCAAGGGGTTTAGTACGTGCCCTTCACCGATGCTCATCGACCCACTCGCACCAACTTTCGAAGTCTTCCGCACCGCATTGATTCGCTATTGACTGCAGTGTCCCGGTGCGTATTCGGTCGTGGAGTGGGACCGTGACGGTTCGGACTTCTCCTGTATCAGGATTCGTGTACTTCAGAATCACGTGACTGCCGCGCTGTCGGTCCTTTCGGTAGTTGAAATCGTGAGCGCGCTGATTACGTCACGCCCAGAAAAGTCGCGTGATACCACAGTTATTCATCGAACCACGGCGCGTCAGGTTCCGGCGCGTCAGGTTCCGGCGCGTCAGGTTCCGGCGCGTCCGTGTCCTCGGCCCGCGCTTCCTTCGTGAGCGCGACTGCCTCGTCCAAATTGTCGAGTGCTTTGCTCCGAGTTTCGCCTTGACTTGCGACCCCAGTCTCCTCGTCGATGGCCGACCACCATCCGTCGTCCTCCTGAACGAGGTGGATTTCCCGACGCGGATTCCCCGAATCGCGTCCCGCACGAGTTGCCATATTGATTGCACGTTCGGGTAGCAACCTCAAAAGCCTGTCCCTGCCCAAACACGGCCTTTTTTGCTAGCAGGTAATCCACCAGCCCGGAGTGCAAAATTGTAATCCTCTGCTTAAGAAGTATATTTGATTCCGGCGCGGGTTCTACGTCGAATCTCGGCCAGCAGTATCAGTTTTCGTCTCGCCGGAAGTACGCCGAGACGAGGACGCCGAGCGTAATCGTGGACAGGCCGACGTAGCTGATTTCGTCGCCGCCGGAAACGGTGGCCTCGATGGCGACGAGATAGCCGAGGCCGATGCCCATGAGGAAGACGCCGAGTTTCTCGCCGAGGAGACCAGTCGGCGAATCGTCGTTTGCTACCGACATGCTCCTGTCTCTGCACCCCGATTATAAATTTGTTATCATATTTGTGGTCGGACAAGACGCGGCGGCGGTGACGCCCGACGTTCGGGACCGCGGCCGAGTAGCAACCTTTGTATCCGCGCCCCCGGAAATCCGGGGCAATGACGACGTTCTTCGACCGACTCGCCGACCGCATCGCCGACATCGACAGCATCGTCTCGGTCGGACTCGACCCGGATACCGACCGCCTGCCCGAGGCGGTCCGGGACGCCGACCTGCCGCGCTGGGAGTTCAACCGTCGAATCATCGACGCGACCGCCGAACACGCCGCCGTCTTCAAGCCCAACGCCGCGTTCTACGAGGACTCGGAGGGCTGGAAAGCACTGGAGCAGACGGTCGAACACGCCCACGAGACGGGCGTCCCGGTCCTGCTCGACGCCAAGCGCGCCGACATCGGCAACACCTCGCGGCAGTACGCCAAGATTCTGGACTCGGTGGACGCCATCACGCTCAATCCCTTCCTCGGACAGGACGCGCTGGCCCCCTTCCTCGACCGCGAGGACGCCGGCTGTTTTCTCCTCTGTCGGACCTCGAACCCCGGCGGCGCGGACCTACAGGAGTTGGAACTCGCCAGCGGCGAACTGGTCTACGAGCGCGTCGCCGACCTCGCTAGCGACTGGAACGACAACGACAACGTGGGTCTCGTGGTCGGCGCGACCACGCCCGCAGAGCTACGCTCGGTCCGAGAGCGCGTGCCGGACCTCCCGTTCCTCGTCCCCGGCGTCGGCGCGCAGGGCGGCGACGCGGAGGCCGCGGCGACCCACGCCACGGCCGACAACGGTGCCGGACTGGTCAACTCGACCCGAGGCATCATCTTCTCGGGCGAGGAGTCCGACCTGCCCTTCGACGAGGCCGCGGGCGAGGCCGCCGCGGACCTCAAAGAGCGCCTGAACCAGTACCGATAGCCATAATCGCGGTCGGTTCTAACGTCCGGTCGTGAGTACTGACGAGCGCATCTCCAGCAGACCGATTTTCGGGGCGGGCGCGGTCATCGTCGTCCTCCTCGCGGGCGGCATCGGCGCAGTCGTGGGCGCGTCCGGCCAGAATCGAGCGGTGTCGATGGACCTGCTGGGCGTCGTCTCCTTCCAGATGACGCCGGTTTCGATGGCGGTGTTCGGGATGGCCCTGACCGCAGGGGTGCTGGCGCTGTTGTTCGGCCTCGTCAGCGTGGCCTCGCGGTACGACGACCAAACCGGAGAGCGAGCGCAGTGACCGAGGGCCGGCCCCTCACTCGATTCTGATTTCGTCACCGACCGAGACGCCGAAGGCGTCGTCTCCTCGGCCGCGGTTCACCGCGAGTTCGACGTTGCCGTGGCTTCCGACCGTGACGAGGCGTCGGTTCGGGCCGACCTCGGCGTAGGCCCGCACGACCGGCGCTGACTCGCCATTGACGGTCACTTCCTCGCGGTCGGCCAGCAGGTCGCTGGGCAAGTTGGTGACGACGTTGCCGAACCCGTCCACGACGAGGACCTCGCCGACCGCCGTGCCGTCCTCGATTGCTGGCTCGGGGAACCGGAGGTCTTGGTAGTCCTCGACTGGCGTCACGTCGTCGCGTTCGTGGAAGGACTCGACGCCCTCCTCGTGGATTTCGGCCGCAAAAGGCGCGAACACGTCTCGCCCGTGGAAAGTCGAGCTTTCGGGGTCCAGATACTCGACTTCGAAGACCTCAATGTCGTCGCCAGCGAGTGCTCTCGCTGTCGGGAGGAGGACCCCGTTGTCCGGGCCGACGAGCGCGTGGTCGCCCGCCCGAATCGCCAGCGCAGACCGGTCGGTGCCGACGCCGGGGTCCACGACGACGAGGTGGACCGCGGGCGGGAAGTACGGCAGGACCTCCCGGAGCCAGAACCCGGCGGACCGCACGTCCTGCCGGGGGAAATCGTGGGCTACGTCCACCAGTCGCGCGTCGGTCCGCTGGAGCATCACGCCCTTCATCGCGGCGGGGTAGGGCGTGCCGAAGTCTGAAGCGAGCGTTATCATTGTCGCTCATCACTTCTATTTCTGGCGTCTAAAACGCACTAGTTCGGGAGCGGTCGAGGATGTGGTGTCGGGATAAAACAACTATTTGTGGTCTAAGAATTGAATTACAATTCCTAAAAATGGCTGAACAATTCTTTGGGGTTGGCGCGCGCTGGCGCACCCCGTCAGTGGGTGCGCCGTTTCGTGCGAGGGACGAGCGAGCGAAGCGAGCGAGGAGGTTGGGGAGGTGTGAGGCCTGCGGTTGCGGCGCGGTCGGACTGAAAGGGCACGCCCGGTCGTGCTTGCATGGTCGTCTCCGGCGGCTCTATCTTCGCGGGCGGTGCGGAGAGCGAATATATCCGCCGGAGCGTCCGCGACCGGTCGTGGGCTTTCTGGGACTTCGGTACTCCGATGCCGAACTCTAATCGTATAATTCAGAGCGACCGGTCGAGAAAACGCCCCCTACCCAAAACGTGCTATTCGCCGTTCGAGTCCGAATCGCTCACGCGCTGAATCCGCTCCAGACCGCCGGTCTCCTCGACAACCTCGACCACCGCGTCCGGCACCAACCTCTCCCAGTCGTCGCCCTCTATCATCCGGTCGCGGACCTCGGTGCCCTCCAGCACGTCGCGGTTGTACATCGGCGACTGGCGCACCTCGACGCCGGCCTCCTCGAACAGTTGGATGACCAGCGGATTGTTCGAGTAGGCCACGTCGAAGTCCGGACTCATGCTCTGGACGTGGCTGACCCAGACGGAATTTCGGTCCAAGTCCTCGATTGGGACCGCGTAGGTCACGAGGTCCGAATCGACCAGCGACTTGGTTATCATCATGATTCGCTCGCCGGCGGTGAAGGGGTCGTGCTGGCTGTGAGAGTCGCCCGCACTTCCGATGCCGAGGACCAACTCGTCTACCTCCTCGGCGATGCTCTGGACCACGTTGTGGTGGCCGTTGTGGTAGGGCTGAAACCGCCCGATGTAAAATCCGCGAGTCATACTGTACCGTTGCACGGTGTGGTTTTATAAGGGTGGCGAGTTACCGCGTTTGGTAGAAACCGGGTTTTCAGCCCGTATCGCGGTGAGTTCGACGTAACCTCCTCGGGCGAATCGAGGGAGAAAGTATATCAATTCTCCAGCCCTCAATTCAGACACGTACAGGACAGTTCTATGAGTAAGGACACCGATAACGAGGCTCCGCCGCCGGAGCAGACGACCGAGCAGGGGGGCTCGGAGTTCGAAGACCTCGGCAGTGATGTCGAACCCGACATCGCGGACGACGAAGCAGTCGAGGAGGACCTGCTTGGCGGATTGGAGATCGAGACCACCGACGAGATAGAAATTCCCGATAGACTGGTGGATCAGGTCATCGGGCAGGACCACGCCCGCGACGTGGTGCAGAAGGCGGCCAAACAGCGCCGCCACGTGATGATGATCGGCACGCCCGGTACCGGGAAGTCGATGCTGGCGAAGGCGATGAGCGAACTCCTGCCGAAGGAGGACCTACAGGACGTCCTCGTCTACCACAACCCCGACGACGGCAACGAACCGAAGGTTCGGACCGTCCCCGCGGGGAAGGGCGACCAGATTATCGAGGCCCACAAAGAGGAGGCCCGCAAGCGCAACCAGATGCGCTCCTTTTTGATGTGGGTCATCATCGCCATCGTGGTCGGCTACTCGCTCCTCATCGCAACCCGGCCCCTGCTGGGCATCCTCGCGGCCGGCGTCATCTACCTCGCGTTCCGCTACGGGTCGCGGGGCAACGACGCGATGATTCCGAACCTGCTGGTCAACCACGCCGACCAGACCACCGCGCCCTTCGAGGACGCCACCGGTGCCCACGCCGGTGCCCTGCTGGGCGACGTTCGCCACGACCCCTTCCAGTCCGGCGGGATGGAGACCCCGAGCCACGACCGCGTGGAACCGGGAGCCATCCACAAGGCCAACAAGGGCGTGCTGTTCGTGGACGAAATCAACACCCTCGACATCCGGTCCCAGCAGAAGCTGATGACCGCGATTCAGGAGGGCGAGTTCTCCATCACGGGCCAGTCCGAGCGCTCCTCGGGCGCGATGGTCCAGACCGAACCCGTCCCCTGTGACTTCATCATGATTGCCGCGGGGAACATGGACGCGATGGAGAACATGCATCCGGCGCTCCGCTCCCGCATCAAGGGGTACGGATACGAGGTCTACATGGACGACACCATCGACGACACCCCGGAGATGCGCCGGAAGTACACCCGGTTCATCGCCCAAGAGGTCGAAAAAGACGGCCGCCTGCCGCACTTCAACGAGGAGGCCGTCGAGGAAATCATCCTCGAAGCACAGCGTCGGTCGGGTCGCAAGGACCACCTCACGCTCAAACTGCGTGACCTCGGCGGACTGGTTCGGGTCGCGGGCGACATCGCTCGCGCCGAGAACAAAGACCAGACCGAGCGCGAGGACGTGCTACAGGCCAAGCGCCGCAGTCGCTCCATCGAGCAACAGGTCGCCGACGACTACATCGAGCGCAGAAAGGACTACGAACTCACCGTCAATCAGGGCGAGGTCGTCGGCAGGGTCAACGGACTGGCAGTCATGGGCGAGGACTCCGGTATCGTCCTGCCCGTGATGGCCGAGGTGACGCCCTCGCAGGGTCCCGGCGAGGTCATCGCCACGGGACAACTCAAGGAGATGGCGCAAGAGGCGGTCCAGAACGTCTCGGCCATCATCAAGAAGTTCAGCGACGAGGACATCACCGAGAAGGACGTTCACATCCAGTTCGTGCAGGCCGGCCAGCAGGGCGTCGACGGTGACTCGGCGTCCATCACGGTCGCCACGGCCGTCATCAGCGCGCTGGAGGACATTCCGGTCGGGCAGGACCTCGCCATGACCGGTTCGCTGTCGGTCCGGGGCGACGTGCTTCCGGTCGGCGGCGTCACCCACAAAATCGAGGCCGCCGCGAAGGCGGGTCTCGACCGGGTTATCATCCCCGCGGCGAACGAGGACGACGTGATGATAGAAGAGGAGTACGAGGACCAAATCGAAATCATCCCCGTCTCCCACATCAGCGAAGTGCTGGAGGTCGCCCTCGAAGGCGAGGCCGAGAAGGACAGTCTCGTGGACCGCCTGAAGAACATCACCGGGTCGGCCCTCGAACGGCAGGTTGGCCGTCAGGGCACCGGTAGTCCGAGTCCCCAGTAACTCGGCGCGCTTTTCTTCGCGTTTCGACCGATTCATCTCGACCGATTCGTTCCGGCCAGTTCGTTTCGAGCGACCCGGCGGTCGGTTTCGCTGGCCGAGAACGATAGATACCTATTTTACGCTACCTGTCGTAAGGGTGAGTATGGGACTCAAAAAGAGCCTCCTGAGCGGTATCGTCGCGTTCGTGGTCGCAACGCTGGCCGTCCGCGCGGTCGGCGGCGACGGCACGAAAATCGGCCTCCTGACCGGCGGTTCGGTTGCGGTCGCCTCGATTCTCTCCGGGTCGGACGACGCGGAAATCGAGTTCGAGGACGAGATTCCCGCCGAGTAAGTCACTGTCCCCTGCGGGCAGTCGCTATTTTTTGTGCCTCAGACCTGATAGTACGGTTCTCGGGTCGCCCCGAGGAGCGCCCGGCCGACGTGCTGGACGAACCGGTGGAGCATGGCGAACACGAACATGAGGACCACCACGCCGACGCCGAAGTAGGCGGTTCGGACGGGACCCTCCAAGCCGAGGTGGACGCTCACCCAGTACATCGCCGCGCCGGTAGCGATGATGGTCGGCGCTGAGACGGCGACGACGATGGCGGCGTAGACGGCTATCAGCGCGAACTCTCGGACCGAGGCGACGAGGCGAACGAACACCCGACGGGCCACCGCTATCGATTTCTCGGTAACTGACATTCCGGCGGTAGTTCCAGTACGAGTGTAATAATAGTTCGGAGTGAACCGGGACGAAAGGAGGACGCCGGGCCGACGAGCAACCTACACGACCGTAGACACTGCGATAGTCTCGGACTCCGGTGTCTGCTCACCGGGCGAGTCGCCGGATTCGGCGACGACTGCGAAGTCACCGGCGGTCTCGTCGTCGGGGAACAGAACGGCCGCGCCCGCCACCAGCGGAGCAACGAGGCCGGCGACGACCGTTCCGGGGTCGGCGAGGGGCGCGCGGACGGCCACCTCGTCGCCGGGTTCGAGGCCCCAGTCGTCGGCGACCTCCTCTGCGGCGGTCAGGAGGTCGGCGTGGGTGAATTCGTCGCCGTCGGCCACTAGCGCGACCGTCTCGGGGTCGATGGGCGTCTCGGGGAACGAGGGGTTTTCGCTCCACACGTCGCGCTCGAAGTGGGCTATCGCGGGGTCGTCGGGCGGTCCGCCGTACCCGACGCGCTGGCACCCCGGCGGGACCTCGTAGTCGCCGATTTCGTCGTGGGGCGCGACCACGACGCGGGCGTCGAGGTCGGCGGCCTTCTCGGAGTCGCCGGTCTGGCCGGAGTCACCGGTCTCGCCGGTCGCGGGCAGGCCGAACCGGGTCCGCGCGCCCAGCAGGGCCGCCCCGAGGAGCGAGAAGACGGCCTCGGGTTCGGGGTCGTCGGCGACTGCGACGGTGGCCTCGTCGTGGACTCCTCGCCGCCGCCAGAAGTTGCCGGTCTTCCACGCCGTGGTGCAGAACCGGTGGTAGTCGTAGGTCCGGTTCTCGCGGGGGGCGACGAGTGCGGTCTCCTCCGAGCGCCGGTCGCGGGCCACGAGGTCACCGAGTGCGTTCATGGTCGGCGGTTAGGACGGTGGCGGAAAAGTGGCGTCGGTTCGACCTGCAGAAACATATATAGGGGATTTAAACAATGATATTGATTTCTTTGAGACTGTTTTTGTTGTCTCGTCCGAGCGGATACGCCCTCGGCCCGCATCGAGGAGACTCGTCCGGAGAGGACCTCCCTTTAGTCCGAAAGGTCCGTCGGCAGGTGTATGCCCCGCGTCCCCTTCTCCCGCGACGAGCGAGCGACGACCGCCCCGGCAGAGGACCCGACCAACAAGTCGAGCGAGACCGACGGCTTCGAAGTCGAGGCGGTACTCGCACCGGGAGAGACAGTCTCGCTCGACGGAGTAGCTGACGAGGACGCGCAGTATCGGTTCGTCGTGACAGTGGACGACCGCGAATCCCAGTCGTTCGAGCGACGAGGGCCGGACGACTACTGCCAGCTAGTGGTAGCAGTCGCGTCCGGCGGCGCGGTCGAAGTGCGGATGGGGTGCGCCTGACGCTCGAAAGACAGGACGCGAGACTACTCGGCGTTTTCCAGTTCGTCGAGCGCCTCGGGGTTCTCGATACTGCTCATGTCGCCGAGGTCCTCGCCGGTGTAGGTCGCTTCGATGGCCCGCCGGATGATTTTGCCCGATTGGGTCTTGGGGAACTCGTTCACGAACAGGACTTCGCGGGGCTTGAAGGGCTTGCCGAGTTCGCCCCCGACCTGCCCGCGGAGTTCCGCCCGGAGGTCGTCGGTGGCCTCGAAGCCGTCTTCGAGGATGACGTAGGCGACCACGGCCTGCCCGGTGGTGTCGTCCGGGACCCCGACCGCGGCGGCCTGATTCACGGCCTCGTGGTCGATGAGCGCGCCCTCGACCTCCGCGGGACCGACCTTCCGGCCCGCCACGTTGATGGCGTCGTCGGCCCGGCCGTGGAGGAACCAGAAGCCCTCCTCGTCCTTCTGGGCCCAGTCGCCGTGGTCCCACAGCGGCGGGTCCTCGAAGCTAGACCAGTACTCGTCCAGATACCGCTCGTCGCCCGACCAGAGGCTCTTGGTCATCGAGGGACACGAATCGCGGGCCACGAGGAAGCCGCGTTCGTGCGTGTCGGCGATGGATTCGCCTTGGGAGTCCACGATGTCGATGTCCATGCCGAGACCCGGCCCGCCGAGGGTACAGGGCTTGAGCGACTGAATCGGCATCGGCATCAGGAAACAGCCCATGATTTCGGTGCCGCCGGAGATGTTGATGATGGGTGCCTCGCTGTTGCCGACCTTCTCGTAGAACCACATCCAACTCTCGGGGTCCCACGGTTCCCCGGTCGAACCCAGCAGTCGCAGGGTCGAGAGGTCGTGTTTCTCGACGTACTCGTCGCCGTACTTCCGCAAGGCCCGAATCGCGGTCGGCGAGATGCCGAACGTCGAGATGCCGTGGCGGTCTATCATCTCCCAGAACCGGTCGGGTTCGGGGTGGTCGGGCGCTCCCTCGTACATGAAGACGGTGCCGCCGAAGGCGTGGTTGCCGATAAGCGTCCACGGTCCCATCATCCACCCGATGTCGGACACCCAGAAGAACCGGTCGCTCGGTTTGTGGTCGAAGCCGAAGTAAATCTCCTTGGCGGACTGCATCAAGGCCCCGGCGTGGGTGTGGACGATGCCCTTGGGCTTGCCGGTGGTCCCCGACGAGTACAACAGCATCGACTCGTCGCCCGACGCCATCGACTCGGTATCGAACTCGTCGGACTGGGTTTCGACCGCCTCGTCCCACGATTCGTCCCTACTCCGCCACTTCAGCGACACCTCGTCGCTTGAGATGTGGCCGAGTCGCTCGTAGACGATGGTGTGTTCGACGTGGCCCGCTTGGTCGATGGCCTCGTCGGCGGCGTCCTTCAGCAGAACCTCGTCGCCGCGTCGGTAGAACCCGTCGGCAGTGAACAGCACCTTGCACTCGGGGTCCTCGATGCGGGTCGCCGTCGCGTCCACGCCGAATCCGGAGAAGATGGGCACGACGATTGCGCCGACCTTGAACGCGCCGTAGAGGATAGAGACGACCTCCGGCACCATCGGCATGTAGAGGCCAACCGAGTCGCCGGCCTCGATGCCTCGTTCTTTGAGGGCGTTAGCCACCTTGTTCGACTGGCGGGCGAGTTCGTGGTAGGTGATTTCCCGGACCTCGCCGTCCTCGCCCTCCCAGATGGTGGCGACCTTGTTCCGGGTCTCGCTGTCGGGTTCTGCGTGGCGGTCCACGACGTTGTGCGCGATATTCAACTCGCCGCCCTCGTACCACTCCGAGAACTGGGGTCCCTCGCTGTTATCTCGAATGGTGTCGTAGTCCTCGTAGAAGTCGATGCCGAGGTACTCGACCATCTCGTCCCAGAACCACTCGACGCCGGACTCCTCGACGCCTTCCACGTCCGAAGTCGTTCGTTCGATGAGTTCGTCGTAGTCCTCGATGTCGTACTTCTGCATGAACTGGTAGACGTTCGTCGATTCCACGAACTCGTCGCTGGGTTCGTGTACAACCTCGTCCACGTCTTCGAGCGTGTCCATATATCGCAAAAATTGCGGTCCGGTGCAAAGTAACTTACCACCTTTTTCTCACTGGATGCACCGACGACTGGAGTCGCCTCGTCTCGTCGTTCGCGGAGGAGAACCGTCTTACTCCTCTCGCGGTAGAAATTCCGAGAGCGCGTCGGCGACTGCATCCGGGTCTTCGATGTCGCTGGCGTCTCGGCGAACGTCCCGCAGTCCGAACAGCGACCGGCCAGCGCGACGGACGACGACGGCATCGTCGCTCACCGAAAAACTCTCGAACTGGTCCCACGGCCGGAGGTTCTTGGAGACGCGCTGGTCCACGAGGAGTCCGGCGTCGGTGACTGCGAAGGTTCGCTCGGCGGTGAGTCCAGCCAACCCGCCGAGGAAGGGACCGACGAGATAGAACGTGTTTTCCGCGACGTGGAGGTCGGTCAGCCACGCAACCACCGGACCCGCGAAGGTGACGACGACGCCCGCTCCGAGGACGACGTAGTGAACCCGCCGGTCACGCTTCGGTGCGCGGGCACTGAACCGAACGTACTCGTCGGCCCCGTCGAGTGCGGCCTTCGCGTAGCGGTTCCGCGCCGCGACGGCGAACCCCATCCCGACGAACATTCCGGCTATCATCCCGACCATCGAGGCACCGACGCCCGCACCGCCGAGGCCGGCAGAGATGGTCAGGAACAGGACTCCGGCGTAGCCAAAGGGGGCGACGACGGCCAGCCAAATCCACCGCGAGCGTCCGAGGCGGACCGCGACCGACTTCGGGCGAGCGTACCACCCGACGAGACCCGCGAACGCGACGACCGAACCGAGAAAGCCGAAAAACGGCGCGGCGGCGTCGTCGGTCACGAACGCTGTGAGGATAGCGACGGCGGGCGCGAGCAGAGTGGCGGCGTACAGGCCCGCGACGAGGCCGAAGAAGCCGTCGGTCTCGTCACTGTCGGTAGGTGCGAACTCGTTCGGCGTCGCGCTTTCGGACATCGCTCTCGTCGGAAAACTGGGGGCGTCCGCGCAAAAGGGTTTGGCTCAGGCCCACTCGATGCCCAGTCCCTCGTGAACCACGAACTCCAGCGCGTTGACGAGGTAATGGGCGACCACCACGACCAGCAGGCTACCCGAGACGACGAACGCGGCGGCCAGCGCGAACCCCAGCAGGCCGGTGACGGCGACGCCGCCGGGTCCCTGTGCGCCGTGGCCGATGGCGAACGCGACGGTCGAGAAGACCGCCAGCACCCACGGTGAGATACCGAATCCCGCGGAGAACGCGCCGATTAGCGCGGCCCGAAAGAGGAGTTCCTCGAACCCGGCGATGACGGGCAAGACGACGCCGAGGAGAATCGCCCACCCGCCCAGCGAGTCCGGGGCCAGCGCCTCGCGCAGTCCCTCGGAGTAGTCCACGCCCACTGCGTCGGCGACTTTCGCGGAGAGTTCGTTAGCGACGTAGAGCGCGAGACCGACGCCGACACCGATTGCGACCGCCGGGAGACCGAGGTTCCACGGGTCGGCGGGACTGACCCCGAGGGCGACCAGCGGGAGGTCGGCAATCCACGCCGCGCCGACGATTGCCACGCCGAAGAGGCCCTGACTGAACGCCACGTTGGCCAACAGCGCGCCGGTCGTGAAGTCGAGTTCGGCCTCCTCGCGTGGGGCGGCCTGCGCCCGCGCTCGTCGGGCGTCGGCCTCGGCCTCGTTTTCGCCCCACGGGGTGTCGTCTCGGTCCGGCCCGTCGTCCCAGTCGCTCTCGTCGTTCCACGGGTCGTTCTCGTCGTCCAGAATCCGGCGCTCGATGCGGCCCTCGCCGGTGTCGGTGTGCTGTTCGATTCGGGCCGCGCCGGTCGCGGGAATCCGGGGCTCGCTGGCGTCCCACTCGTCGGTTCCGTCGTCGGCATCGGTCTCTACAGTAGCGTCCTCGGCTTCCTCGGGGTCTTCGAACATCGCTTCGGAGGCCCGCGCGAGGACGATGAGCAGGCCGAGGACCAGCATCGTGACGGCGGCGAACGACTCGTACTGGGGCGCTGGCGGCATCGGTACCGAGTAGGAACCCCGCGGTCAAAAAGTTCGGCTCCTCGCGGCGTCCGGCCCAGTCTACGATTCGCCGGCGAGTTCCGAGACGATGGTCTCGCAGAAGGCGTCGAGGTCGTCGGGCTTGCGACTGGTCACGAGACCGTCGTCGGTGACGACCTCCTCGTCAACCCAGTCGCCGCCCGCGTTCCGAACGTCGGTCTGAAGGCTCGGATAGGACGTGAGCGTCCGGTCGTCGGCCTCGGTGCTGAGGACTTCGACCTCGGTCCCGGCGTCGGCGACCGCTTCTCTCGACTGTGCAAACTCTACGTCCTCGGTGCCCTCTGGCGCGACGAGGACCGCGGCCGTCGTCCCGTCGAGCGGTTGCTCGGTTTCACTCATTCGGGTCGGAGTCAGAGATAGACAGGGAAAAGCCGACGGGCCAGTTGGAGGGGACTACGGATAAAGACAACAAAACAATTCCTAAAGAAACCTTTTCACGTCTTTTCTAAACGCAGAAGGTTGTCTACAACCAGACAGTCGAATTCATTCTAGCGTGCGCGGCGAGACTGCCCACCGACGGGCCAGCGATTCGACCGCGGGTGGGCGCAGTAGCATACGGCGCTCTGCGCTGTTTCACCGCGAGCGACGACCGGAGGGAGGAGCAAGCGGACCAAGGAACTGTCGAAGAAGCACCGAAGGCGCTTCTGAGGCGGTGACGCCGGTTTTGCTCTCGCAATAAAAAGGTCGTTTAGAAGGAGTTTTTAATCTTCTCGAAGAACCCCTCGTCCACGCTGACCTCCTCGCCGCCGGCCTCGGCGAACTGCTGGAGGGCCTCCTTTTGCTCGTCGTTGAGGCTGTCGGGGGTGACGACCTGCACTTTCACGTAGAGGTCGCCGTGGCCGCGCCGCCGGAGGCGCGGCATGCCCTTGTCCTTCAGGCGGAAGGTCTCGCCGCTCTGGGTGCCCGCGGGCACGTCCATCTCGACGGTCCCGTCGAAGGTCTCGATTTGCACGGTGTCGCCGAACGTGGCCTGCGGGAAGGAGATGGGTTCCTGATAGCGCAGGTCGTCGCCCTCGCGCTCGAAGTCCGGGTGGTCCTCGATTTCGACCTCGATGAGGAGGTCCCCGTTCGGCCCGCCGTTTTCGCCGGGTGCGCCCTCGCGCTCCATCTGGAGGGTCTGGCCCGACTGGATACCCGCCGGGACCTCGACCGAGAGGGTGGCCTCCTTGCGGACCGTGCCGTCGCCGTTACAGGTCGAACACGTCTCGGCGTAGATTTCGCCCTCGCCGCCACACCGACGGCAGGTCTGGGTCTGCTGGACCCGGCCGAGGGGCGTCTGCTGGACCTGCGTGACCTGCCCGCGACCGTTGCACTCCTCGCAGGTGTGCGAATCGGTGCCCGGCGGGTGGCCCTCGCCGTCGCAGTCGTCGCAGGTCTCGGGTCTGCGGACGCTGACCTGCTTCTGGACGCCCTCGTAGGCGTCTTCGAGGTCGATGGTCAGGCGCGTTCGGAGGTCTTGGCCCTTCTGCGCCCGGTTGGACCGGCGACCGCCGCTCCCGCCGCCGAAGAACTGCTCGAAGATGTCGCCCATGCCACCGCCCATGTTGCCACCGCCGCCCATGCCGCCGCCGAAGGGACCGCCGCCCATGCCGCCGGCACCGCCAGCGCCGCCGCGACCGCCGTCGAATCCGCCGCGTTTCTCGGCCTGCTCGAATCGCTCGTGGCCCATCTGGTCGTAGGCTTGGCGCTTCTCGTCGTCGGTCAGCACTTCCTTTGCCTTCTTGACCTGCTTAAACTTCTCCTCGGCGTTGGGGTCGTCGCTCACGTCGGGGTGGTACTCGGTCGCTTTCTCGCGGTAGGCGTCCTTGATTTCGTCCTCGTCGGCATCCCTGCTCACGCCGAGTACGTCGTAGAAGTCCTCGCTCATTCGTTGTCAGTCGATAAACGATGGAGTTACTTCAAGGGTGCGTTGCCGAGTCGTCCCGACCGCTGAGTAAAACGGCCTCGTTCTGCGAGACGAACCGGGAGCAATATACAGAGTAAGAGTTACTAATTTAATTAGTTTTTGCCAACAATTTCAAATGGATAGAATCCCAACAAGTGAGTGATGTCACACGAAGATGTTTCGCGGAGGGACGCACTGAAACGGATTACGGCTACTGCAAGCGCCGCAACGCTCGGGACGGCGGCCCTGTCGGGAACGGGCGCGGCCGAGTTGGCAAACGAAGTCCGAGTCGAACCGTTCAACGCGGACAGCGAGAAGGACTACCGACTCATCTTCGGACAGGCCGATAGTGTCCAGTGGGAGAAACTGGAGTCGGACGACAACTGGGAGTACCTCGATTCGGGACTGGCTCTGGACGGTACCATCGCCTCCTCGGGCGACGACGTAGACGTCATCTGGTACGACTCGGCGAACCTCGTCGTCGACGAATCTCAGACGGACTGCTGTGTCAGAGTGACGCTCAACGGAGACCAGATTTACCCGTAGCTACCGCTGAACCGCGGAGACGGGACCCCGATTCCCAAACTGAACCGGTCAGCGTGTGAACTCACCACTGACTGTTTTTTCACCTCGAAAGAAACGTCGGTCGATTTCGTCGGCGCGCGGGTTCGCGGACGACCGACCGCGAATCCACCTCGTCGCTATTCGTCACTACTTGTCTTCGTCGTCGTCGTCAACACCGTCAGAGGCAAGCTCTGACGAGCAGACGACTCGTCGTCGCTATTGCTCCTCCTCGTCGTCAACGTCTTCGAAGTCGGCGTCCACGTACTCGTCGTCGTCGCCGCCAGCGCCCGGACCGGCACCGCCGGGTCCGGCCTGACCGCCCATGCCGCCGGGGCCAGCGCCCGCCGCGCCGCCGGGTCCTGCACCAGCGCCGCCCGGTCCGGCACCGCCAGCACCGGCTTGGGCCTGTTGCTGGTACATCTGCTTGCCGATTTCCTGAAGCTCCTCGCTCAGGCTCTCGGTGGCGTCTTCGAGTTCTTCTTTGGTGGCGTCCTCGTCGCCGAGGACCTCTTGGACGCTCTCGATTTCGGCCTCGATGTCGGCTTTGAGGTCGTCGTCGATGTCGTCCTCGTTCTCGTCCAGCAGGGTCTCGGCGCGCTGGACCGCGCTCTCGGCCTCGTTGCGGGCCTCGATGCGCTCTCTGCGCTTCTGGTCTTCCTCTTGGTGCTTCTCGGCTTCTTCCTGCATCTCCTCGATTTGCTCGTCCGAGAGACCAGCGCCGCCCTCGATGGTAATCTCCTCGGAGTTGCCCGAACCTTGGTCCTCGGCGGAGACGTTGACGATGCCGTTCTCGTCGATGTTGAAGCCGACTTCGATTTGGGGCGTTCCGGCCGGGGCCGGCGGGATGCCGGTCAACTGGAACTCGCCGAGGAGTTCGTTCTCGTCGGCGATTTCACGCTCGCCTTGGAACACTCGGACCTGTACGGAGGTCTGGTTGTCCGCCGCCGTGGTGAAGACCTTGGACTCCTCGGTCGGGATGGTGGTGTTCTTGTCGATGAGGCGCTCGAACAGACCGCCCTTGACCTCGATACCGAGAGAGAGGGGCGTCACGTCGAGCAGAACGATGTCGTCCACGTCGCCCGAGAGGACGCCGCCCTGAATCGCCGCGCCGAGCGCGACGGCCTCGTCGGGGTTGACGTTCTTCTTCGGTTCTTGGCCGGTCATCTCCTCGACCTGCTCCTGAACCTGCGGCATTCGGGTCGAGCCACCCACGAGAATTACCTCGTCGATGTCGCCCTTGTCGTAGCCCGCGTCTTCGAGGGCCTGCTCCGTCGGGCCGACAGTCCGCTCGATGAGGTCCGACGTGAGACTCTCGAACTTCGCGCGAGTGATGCTGTCTTCGAGGTGGACCGGACCCTCGTCGGTCGCGGTGATGAACGGCAGATTGATGTCGGCTTCCTTGCGCGACGAGAGTTCGATTTTGGCCTCCTCGGCGGCGTCCTTGAGTCGCTGGAGGGCCTGTCGGTCGTCGCGGAGGTCGATGCCGTGGTCGTTCTCGAACTCGTCGGCCAGATAGTCGATGATGGCCTCGTCCCAGTCGTCGCCTCCGAGGTCGTTGTCACCGTTCGTGGCGACGACTTCGTAGACGCCCCCGCCGAGGTCGAGGATGGACACGTCGAAGGTACCCCCACCAAGGTCGTAGACGAGGACCGTCTGGTCGGACTCGTCGTCAAGCCCGTAGGCCATCGAGGCCGCGGTCGGCTCGTTGACAATGCGCTCGACCTCGAAGCCGGCGATTTCGCCGGCGTCCTTGGTCGCTTGGCGCTGTTTGTCGTTGAAGTAGGCGGGGACCGTGATGACCGCCTTCTCGATGTCGTCGCCCAGATACTCCTCGGCGTCTCGTTTGATTTTCTGGAGGGTCATCGCCGAGATTTGCTCCGGCGTGTACTCCTCGTCGTCGATTTCGACGGTGTAGTCGTCCTCGCCCATGTGGCGCTTGATGGACTGAATCGTGTGGTCGGGGTTCTGGACCGCCTGGTTCTTGGCGGGTTTCCCGACGAGACGCTCACCGTCGTCGAAGGCGACGACCGAGGGCGTGGTGCGGTCGCCCTCGCTGTTGACGATAATCTCCGGGTCGCCGCCCTCCATGACCGCGAACGCGCTGTTCGTGGTACCGAGGTCGATGCCCAGAATCTTGTTGCTCGCCATGTTGTCGATACGTTGCGGGTTCTGCTGTTTAAGCCTTGCTAGTCTCGGCGTACAGGCTCGCAGAGAAAACCCTACGCCGTCTTGCGGTTTTGGAAATGTCCTATGCCCGTGAATGACATACTTATATATCGGACCGCAATTCTACCAGTTCTCGACCAGTCGAAATAATTCGCAGAACTCGAACACGAACAAGCCTCGCTCGGCGACGCGCCTGTCGGCGAACGCTCGGCCGAACAACCGCCAGCAAATGCTTGGCCAACCAAACCTACGTCTGGGTGGACTGAAAGGGGCCGCCCGGTCGCGTGCAGTTTAGTCGCCTCAGCGACCCCTATCGCTGGCCGGGTGGTGCGGAGAGGCCAGCGATATGTCGCTGAGCGACCGCTGGAAGACAAACCGCGTCTTCCAAGGTCACGTTCGCTTCGCTCACGTGACCGCGACCGGGCGGGGGCTTTCTAAAACGTCCTTGCTCCGGTATTCCCGTTTTCCCTCGTTATCCTCAGTGAACACCCGAAACCCTGCAAACCCCAAAAGCGACTCTGGTGTTATTCGCCGTCGCTGACAGTCACCTGCGCCGCCCGCAAGACCTTCTCGCCCATCTCGTAGCCGGGTTGATACACGTCGGCCACGGTCCCCTCCGGTTGGTCGCTCTCGACTTGCATCATGACCTCGTGGCGCTGTGGGTCGGTCTCGGTGCCGGGTTCGGGCGCGATTTCCTCGACGTTCTCGTCGTCGAACACGCGGTCCAGTTCGTTGAGCGTCATCTCGACGCCCTCTCGGACGCTCTCGACGTTTTCGTGGTCGTCCTCGACGGCGCGCTTGAGGTTGTCGCGCACGTCGAGGAGATTCTCCACGAGGTCCTCGGTCGCGCGCTCTTTCATCTGCTCTTGGCGCTTCTTGGCGCGCTTCTTGTAGTTCTTGAAGTCCGCGCGGTTGCGCTTGAGTTTGGATTCGAGGTCGTCGGCGCGCTCGGCGGCCTCCTGCTTGTCGGCCTCCAGTTCTGCGAGGTGTGCTTCGAGGTCGGTGGCGAGTTCGGCGTCTTGGGTTGCGACCTCGGCGACGAGTTTGGTACTGGTCGGGCCGAGCGAGTCCTCCTGCTCCTCGGCCTCGGTGTCGGCGTCGGCGGTTTCGGTGGCGTCGGCCTCGCTGTCGGCGTCCTTCCGCACCTGCTCGGTGGTCTCCTCGTCGGTCATGTGCGATACAAACGGTTGGGCGCGTTTAAGAATTGAGAAACGGGACGACGGGGGCGCTCAGCCGGCGACCTACGGCGCGTTGTCCATGTACTCGACTGTCAGGTCCGTGCTGTAGATGTCATCCAGCGTGAACCGAGCCGAGGTGAAGTCCCCGCGACCGTAGTAGATGTCTGTATCGAACGAGCCGAGGGTTCCGTCGCCGGCACCTTTCGTCGGCTTCGAGTCGCCGCTTTCGAGCTTGTCGTAGTCGGAGATTCCGTCGGCGGTGTTGACGCGGTAATCGACGCTCGTTGAGTCCACGTTGTCCAGCGTCAGCTTCCGCCAACCATCGAAGTTGTTCCCATTCGTCGCCTCGATGACTATTTCACCGGTCTCTTGAACGTTTATTTTCTCCATGTACCCCGTGTAGGTGAACGAGATTTGCTCGTCGGCGCTCACTCGCCCGACGATATCGCTGTCACCGTTCTCGAACGAACCGGTGACGGTGATGTGGTAGTAGGGTTCTCCGGACGCCGCCGCGATGTACAAGTCGTGTTCGCGTGCCGCGGCCGTCGAGGAGAGGAGGCCAATTCCGATTCCAGCTCCTGCAATGCCACTTGTTCGTTTCAGGAAACTCCTCCGACCAGAATCTAATTCCGAGTTCTGCATACACGAATTTTATAATTGTCAAGTAATAAAATTTTCTAATTATAACTAGAATGAAAAGATGGGTCGAAGGTTCCGCTCCGCATCACTGTGGTAGTCCTCGCCGCTCGAACGCCGCCCGAACGTCGTCGCTAATCTCTAACTCCGCCAACTCGTCGGCCACGTCCACGTTCTCGAACTTCTCGGCCCCCGCGGGCGTCTTCTTCAGGTTGTTGACGTGGTAGAGGTACGACAGCCGGAGGAGCCAAATCGCCCGCTCCACGTCCTCCTCGCCCTTGATGTAGTAGGTAGTCCACCCCGACTCGGGGACGACGTGGTGTTTCTCGGTCTTTCCGTCCTCGACCAGCGTCTCTCGCAGGCGCTTGGTGAACGGCACGTCTACGATGCCCCAGCGGTGGACGTGGCCCACCTCGCGCGGGCCGAGGGTGAACTCCCGGCCCTCGAACCGGTGTTCGTTGGTGTTGACGTGCGGCCACGCCGCGACCTCCTCGATAACGCGGTCCACGAGCCGGGCCGCTTCTCGCTTGGTCTGGTCCCCCATGTGTTCATCGGGGTAACGCCGTCTGGCAACTTAATCTACGTGCCCACTCGAAGTCGTGTCTCCTCGGAGAACGACTGTCTCAGCGTCGAAATGCCGGGAATAGTGGGGTTTCGTTGTCGGGTTTCTGTTTTGGATGCCCGAGGAACTGTGAACGCTTTTCGAAACCTCTACCGGTTGCACTATCTTGGTGTGGTCGGGAGCGCGAACAGCAGGATTGCGGGGCTGGTGTGTTTTTGACGCCTCCGTCAGATGGGCTATCGCGCGTTCGGCGGGAGAACCACACCGCGCGTCTGCGAGCCCCTGCCTCGGCGGGCGCTCGCTCGAATACCCAGTCCGAAAATAAATATGCGTGTTTAAGAAATGAATACAATCGTTAGATAATCATTCTTTTATATTTATTCCTCGGACTGCTCGCCGACCGACGGCAGTCCGCTTATGTTCTACGGGGACCGAGGACCCACCAAGCCGTGCCAGACGCGACGCTCACCTTCGAGGAGGGAACCATCCGCGTCGAGGCCGACCCCGGTCTCTCCCTCCCTCACACCGAGGCCGACACCCGGTCGAAGACGCGCCGAGCGCCCGCTTTTCGGTACGCTGACCTGCGCGAGGCCCTCGACCGCCGTGGGATTTCCGCCGACGACAGGGTTCTCGACGCGCCCGACCTTCCCGAAATTGCCTCCGACTACGAACTCCGAGCGTACCAGCGGGACGCGCTGTCGGCGTGGGAGGAGGCGAATCGCCGAGGAGTCCCCGCGAGCGAAGCGAGTGGAGGCTCACAGCGGCTTCGCCGCTGGGGTGTCCTCGAACTCCCCACCGGGAGCGGAAAGACCGTCATCGGCCTGAAGGCCATCGAGGACCTCCGGACCGCGACCCTCGTCGTCGTCCCGACTATCGACCTGCTGGAGCAGTGGCGGCGGGAGTTAGAAGCCGAGTTCGGCGTCCCGGTCGGTCAGTTGGGCGGCGGCGAGCAGACCGTCGAAGCCCTCACCGTCTCGACCTACGACTCGGCGTACCTCCGGGCCGACGAACTGGGCGACCGGTTCGGACTGGCAATCTTCGACGAGGTTCACCACCTCGGCGGCGAGGGCTACCGCGACATCGCCAGACTACTGGCCGCGCCCGCCAGAATGGGCCTGACGGCGACGTTCGAGCGCCCCGACGGTGCCCACGAAGTCGTCGCCGAATTGGTCGGCGGAAAAGTCTACGCCATCGACCCCGACGAACTCGCCGGCGAACACCTCGCGCCCTACGACATCAAGCGCCTCGAAGTCGAACTCACCGACGACGAGCGCCGGCGATACGAAGACGCCAACGAGGTGTTCACGAACTACCTCGCCAAGTCGAATATCCAGATGCGGAGCGGGAGCGACTATCAGGAACTGGTCAAACGCTCCGGGTCCGACCCCGAGGCCCGCGAGGCCCTGCTGGCCAAACAGCAGGCCCGCGAAATCATGCTGAACAGCGAGGCCAAAGTCCAAGCCCTCCAATCCATCCTCGCCGACCACCGCGACGACCGGGTTATCGTCTTCACCGCCCACAACGACCTCGTGTACCGCCTCTCGGAGCGATTTCTTCTCCCCGCCCTCACCCACCAGACCGCCACCGCCGAGCGCAGAGAAATCCTGAGTCGGTTCCGCGAGGGAGAGTACTCCCGCATCGTGACCTCGAACGTGCTGGACGAGGGGGTTGACGTGCCCGACGCCACCGTCGCCGTCGTTCTCTCTGGAAGCGGGAGCGAACGCGAGTTCACTCAGCGCCTCGGCCGGGTCCTCCGCCCGAAAGACGACGGTCGGCCCGCCCTCCTCTACGAAGTCGTCAGCGCCGAAACCGCCGAGGAGCGCGTCGCCGAGCGCAGACGGTGAGCGTCGTCAGGTCCGGACCTCCGCGTCGAGCGACCCCTTCCGCTCGAACTGCGCGAACGTCACCGAGAAGGACAGACTGACGGTCTGGGTCTCGCCCGCCGACACCGTGACCTCGGTGGACTGGCGGACGGTCGTAGTGTCGTCGGCGTCTTCGGTGGTCGATTTCGCCGCGGTCACGTTCACCGCGAGCGTGCCAGTGGCCTCGGCGTCTCCCGAGTTGGTCACCGAAATCACGGCCACGAAGTTCCCGGCGTCGTCCTCGCGGTAGTCCACGTTGCTGACCGCCAACGGACCCGATTTGGTCTCGCCGCCTGCTTCAGATTCGGCGTTCGACCCATCGCCGTCCGAGAGTGCGACGAGGAGACCGGACCCGGCGGTCACGCCGACCGCCGCACACTTCCGGAGGGTGTCACGTCTGCGCATGGCGGAGCCTCTCAGTCGAGTGGCATGTGCTTTCTGCTTCCGGCCCTGCGCTTTCACCCCGGCCTGCGTTCTCTCAGGCCCGGTGTTCTCCCTACTCTTCCGACCGCTTTTGTACGCGCCGACCCGAGTGACGGGTATGCTGACGAAGGACCTGCTTCGCGTCTCTCGGGCCGGCGGGGGTTATCACCCGCAGTTCGCCGGGCGGGAACACCGTCCGCTTTCAGCGCGGGTCCTCGGCACGTTTCAGGGCCACGTCGGCGAACCGCGGTCCGACCTCGACTCCGCGCTGAAGGAGTTGGAGGCCGACGCCGACCACTTCAAACTCGTCCGGGGATTCGCCAAACTGCTGGACCGCGAGGCCGTCTTCGAAACCGAGGCTCCGGTCCCGCCGGAGCGCGCCCGCCGGACCGCCTTCGAGGAGGCCGAGGCGGTCGGCGTGGTCTCGGAGTCCGAGCGCGCCGAGGCCCTCCGGCGAGCGAGCGACCGACTCGCTGTTTCGCCCGGAACAGTCGCCGACTCGCTCTACGCCGATTTGGACGAACGACAGGTCCTCGCCGAGTTCGACGCCAGATGGAGTCCAGACGAACTGCTGACACAATACAACCTCTCACTCGCCCAGACAGCGCTTTTCGATGCGACCGAGATTCGGGTCCGAACTGCTGACCCGAAAGCCCTCGTCTCGGCGGTCAAACGTCTGCGTCTGATGTACGAGATTCACAAGACCGAGGGCGACGGAAAGGACCTCTCGGACCGCGAGGTAATCGTCACCGGCCCCGACGCCCTCTTTCGCTCGACGCGGCGCTACGGGACCCGGTTCGCGCGCCTCCTCCGGACCGTCGCCAAGGCCGACTCGTGGACCCTCTCGGCGACCATCGACGACTACGGTACCGAGCGCACCCTCTCGCTGTCGGACGACGACCCGGTTCGGGTCCCCGGCGTCGAACCGGTCGCGGAGGTGACCTTCGACAGCGGCGTCGAGGCCGACTTCGCCGGCCGGTTCGAGTCGCTGGGGTCGGACTGGGAATTGACCCGCGAACCCGAACCCCTCGAAACCGGCGCGCGGGTCATGATTCCGGACTTCGCGTTCGACTATCGGCACAGCGACTTTCGAGTCTTCTTCGAGATTATGGGGTTCTGGACGCCCGAGTACGTCGAAAAGAAGCTCTCACAGCTCGAAACCGTCGAGGACGTGGAGCTTCTGGTCGCGGTGGACGAGAGTCTGGGCGTCGGCGAGGCCATCGAGGCCCGCGACCACCGGGCGATTCCCTACTCGGAGACGGTTCGGCTCAAGGACGTGCGCGACGCCCTCCGGCGCTACGAGGACGAGTTAGTCGCCGAGAACGCGGCCGACCTGCCCGCCGAAATCGTCCCCGAAGCCGACGCGATTTCGCTGGAAGCCCTCGCCGAGGAGCGCGGCGTCAGCGAGGAGGCAATCGAGAGCAGGGCGTTCCCGGCCCACGAGCGCGTCGGTCGGACCCTCGTCCGTCCCGGCGTGTTAGACGACCTCGCAGACGAAATCGAGGACGGGATGGCCTTCTCCGCCGTCGAGGCGGTCCTCGAATCGCGGGCTATCGGAGACGCTAGCGCCCTCCTCTCGGAGTTGGGCTACGCCGTCGAGTGGGAGGGCCTGAGCGGCGGGACCGTTCGCAAGAAAGACGACGCGCAGTCGGAATAGGCTCTCACTCGTCGGCGACGTGCTTGCCGCCGTCCCAGCTTTCGTCGGCGAACTCCTCGCCCATCTCGCGGGGCACGTCTTCGAGGTCGGTCGCCATCGAGTCGTTCCACCGGTTCAGGAAGCCGTAGAGGCTGATGGCGGCCAGCAGTTCCACGATTTCGTCCTCGGTCCAGTGGGCTTTGAGGGTCTCCATGATTTCGTCGTCCACCTCGTTGGGGACGCTCCCGGCGGCGAGCGCGAAGTCGAGGCCCGCGCGCTCCTTCTCGGAGTAGTGGTCGCTGTCCTTGTACTCCCAGAGGTCGTCTAACTTGGCTTGGCTCACGCCGTGGATGTCGGCGGCGACGAGCGAGTGGGCCTCGCAGTACTGGCACCCGGCGCTGTGGCTTGCCACGTGGGCGGCGAGTCGCTTGAATCCGGGGTCCACGTCGTCGGCCTCCTGCATCACTTTCTGGGTGAGGTAGTCGAAGCCCTCCACGATTTCGGGCTTGCGTTGCATCGTGAGGAGACTGTTGGGCACGAAGCCAAGAATCTCCTCGAAGGTCTCGAACTCGGCTTCGAGTTCGTCCGTCTCGTCCTCGGGAAGCGGGTCGAGGTGTGTCATCAGTGCGCAATTCCTCTCGCTCGACAGATAAGTGTACCTCCGATTCGCTGGACCACCACGGACGACGAAAAACAATCCCCAAAGAATCGTATACAATCCCGAAAGACAGCTCGAAATAGTCGAGTTCGCCGTCCGGACCGAGCGGCGACCCGAGGAGACCTACAGGTCGCGCTGGCGGCCCTTCGGCACGGGACTCCGGAGTTCGCCGTGGACGTAGAGACCCACCCCGAGGGGTTCGAGGCCCCCGGCGAGTTCGTGGCTCACCACCAGATAGCCCCAGTCGCCGTCCCAGTCGAGTTCTTGGTCCTCGCCCCGGACGAACCGCCGCGCCTCCTCGCGGGTGACTTCCACGACGTTCTTGGTGGCCTCGCGGCCGAACCGCTGGACCGCGTTTGTCGTGGGCTTCCAATGCTCTTGGCGGGTCCGCAGGAACTTCATCCCGAGGGCCTCGATGCGGAGCGGCGAGGCGATGTCGCCGTGGAGAATCCAGATTTTGCCCTTGCCCTTCTCCCAAAACGTGAACTCCTCGAAGGTCTCGGGCGGAATCTCGAATCGCTGGTCCCACCAGTCCAGCACCTCCTTGCGGGTGGCCCGGCCCTCGACCTCGCGGTCGTCGGCGGTCGCGGGCAGGCGGTCGAACTGCTGGCCGTCGTTCGTAGGATTGGTCTGGTCGCTCATTCTCCCACCTCCAGTTTCGCGCAGAAGAACCCGCCGGTGTCGTTGTGGTGCGGGTAGAACCGCTTGGCCTTCCGGACGCTCTCGTCGTACTCCTCGCCCTCGAACTCGGTGACGCCGGGCCGCGAATCGAGACCGAGGTCGAACTCGACCAGTCGGCAGTCCTCCTCGCCGAGGACGTAATCGAGAACGGCCTCGTTCTCCTCGGGCGCGAAGGTACAGGTCGAGTAGACCACCGTGCCGCCCTCCTTGGTGGCCTGCACGGCCCGCCGGAGGATGCCCTTCTGGACGCCCGCCACGCTCCGAACGTGGTCCATCGTCCAGTCGTCCAGCGCGGTCGGATTCTTCCGGATGGTGCCCTCACAGGAGCAGGGTACGTCAACCAAGGCTTTGTCGAAGGCGTCGAAATCGAATGGCTTCAGCGAGAAGTTCCGCGAGTCGGTGTTGGTGACCGCGGTGTTGGTGACGCCCAGTCGCTCGGTGTTGAACCGCAGAGCAGAGAGTCTGCCGAGGTTGTTGTCGTTGGCCACGACCAGTCCCTCGTCGTCCATCAGCGCCGATAGCTGGGTGGTCTTGCTCCCCGGCGCGGCGCAGGCGTCCCAGACGACCTCGCCGGGTTCCGGCCCGAGGACCTCGGCCGGGATGGCCGAGACCTCCTCTTGGCCGTGAATCCACCCGTGGTAGGACGCCCACGTGCTTCCGGGATTGTCGGTGTCTAACTCCAAGACCGTCTCTGACCACTCGCGGTCGGTCCACCCGACGCCCTCCTCGTCCAGCGCCGCCTTCGCGCGCTCCGGGGTCGCCTTGATGGTGTTGACCCGGACGACCGAGGGAAGCGTGCGCTGGCAGGCTTCGAGGAAAGCGTCGAACTCCTCGACCAGCGGTTCGTACCGCTCCAGTTTCTCCATTGGCGGTGAGTTGGCGCGAGCGTCGTTTGTGGGTTTCGGAAGGCGGGCGACTGTCCCAAAAGCCACTCGCCGGCCGTAGCCGTTACCCGTCTCTCCACCGTCGATTGTCTCATGGCAAACGCGAACGCACCAGACGACGTGGACTGGGAGGAGGCCGCGCGGATGGAACTCGAACCCGACGCCATCCACGAGAGCGATTCGGGCTACTACTTCGACTGCCCGGAGTGCGGGTCCCCGGCGACGGTCGAGAACATCATCGAGGAGCGCCGGTGCAACGGCTACCTGAACGAGCAGGTCGAGGGCATCGACTTCGACGTGGAGAACGTCACTTGCACGGCGCTCCTCCAACTCGAACTGGCCTACACCTCTGACTCGGAGACCTGAGCCAGTACGCCCAAGTTCGAGGGAGATTGGTAACGGTTTTGAATGCAAACCGTCTCGGGTCGTGCATGGACCCTTTGGGTGGGAGAGACGGAATGCGTCTGCAGGTGGTTCGTGGCGTCGGCCTACTGGTGGCCGTCGTGGGGATGCTCACGGTCGGAACGGTCGGTCTCGACGCCTTCACGCTCGAAACTGCCAGTGCGGTCGTCGCTGGAATCGTGACCGCGAGTCACTCGGTGTCGCCAGCGCCGCTGGTCGCCGCCGGTCTGTTCGTCGTCGGCGTCCTGCTGGCAATCCACGCCGAGTTCGACTTCTTCGGACCTATCGACTCGAATCGCCCCGGCAACCGGGCGAACTGCCGAATCTGCGACCACCGAATCGGTGCCGGTCGGTCGGAGTGTCCCTACTGCCGCACCAGCGACCCCGTTGAGGAGTAGCGACCTGAGAGGCCGCGGTCGAATCCGGCCGCGGCCCGGACCTTTATGCGCTCGCTGACACAACCCTCGGACATGGCAAGCGTCACAGTCGTTGACGAGGACGTAGCACTCGACCAACCCACGCTAGTCGAGGGACTGCCGGGCATCGGACTGGTCGGGAAGATTGCGACCGACCACCTCGTGGAGACGTTCGACATGACCTACTACGCCAGCATCGACTGCGAGGGCCTGCCTCGGATTTCGGTCTACGAGGAGGACAGCCGTGAACTCCGGCCCCCGGTCCGACTCTACGCTGACGAGGAGCGCGACCTCGTGGCGCTCCAGAGCGACGTGCCGGTCTCGGCGTCGGCGGCCTCCGAGTTCGCCTCGTGTATCAGCAACTGGCTCGAAGCCCACGACGCCACCGCCATCTACATGAGCGGCCTGCCCGACAAGAAAGAGGCCGACGAGATTCCGTCGCTCTACGGCGTGGCGACGGGTGACGTGGCCGGTCGATTGGACGACGAGGACATCGATTCGCCCCGTGACCGCGGCGCGATTAGCGGTCCCACCGGCGCACTGCTGTCCGAGGCCGGGGCGCGGGGCCTCGACGCGCTGGGCCTCATCGTGGAGAGTGACCCGCAGTTCCCCGACCCGGAGGCCGCCCGCATCCTCATCAAACACGGCATCGGCCCGCTGACCGGCGTCGAGGTCGATAGCAGTGACCTCGTGGAACGCGCCGAGGAGATAAGCGAGCAGAAGGAGCAACTCGCCCAGCGCATGCAGGAGGCCGAGTCCGACGAGAGTTCGCAGGCTCAGCCCCTACGTATGTTCCAATGAAACTTTTACTGCGCTCGTAGATTCGCCTCCGGCGAATCTCCTCGCTGGTAAAACTTTCATGAAAAACACGGCGGTCGTCCCGCCGCTCGCTTCGCTCGCTTTGGTCCTCCCTTGGTCCGCTCGCTCGTCGCGTTGCTCCTCGCTCGCGGTGGAATCGCTGGTACTCGTCCGCGACAGCACCGCGGCCGCCACTGCTACAGCACCGCCACCGCTACAGCAACGCAACTGCCACCGCCGCGCACCGTCCTACAACGGCGTTGACTTCCTCCCTGCCCTGAAGGGCGAGGCTTTCGCCTCGAACTTTCCGTAAAGACTACCACAAGGGCTATAGAAACAACAAAATAATGCCTTAGGAAGTAATATTCATCTTCTAGCAATTAGGATTATGTGTATAACTGGCGGGGGAACTGCTCTACCGCGATTCACCGGGCCGTTCCCGGCGAATCCGCCGGGAGCGATACGAGTGACCCCGAAGACGCCGTTTCGGTGTTCCCGAGCGAAAGCAGACACCGTGTTCCGCGAGGACGACGAGAACACGGACGCCACGCCGAATCTAGGTAATCTTGCGAATCTCGTCGGCGAACGTTATCGCGTCGTCCACGTTCCGAATCACGACTTCGAGTCCGGCACCGCCACCACTGGCGACCCGGATGTTGCCGACGCCGACTATCGCCTCGATGGGCGATTTGCTCTCTTTCACGGCGCGAATCTTCTCCATCGGAATCTCCTTCCGGACGAGCGAAAATAGCCGGAAGGAACTCATCACCCGGTCGGTCGTGACGTAGTAGGTCGTGAGTGAGTTGGTCCAGTAGGTCAACAGTCCGGTCGAGAGCAGGTAGAGCGCGATTGCGAACGCGACTGTCGGATAGACGTAGGGGTACATCGTGAAGAACAGGAAGTACCCGGCCGAGACGAGAAACGGCAGGCCCAACAGTACTTTTGCGAGCGGGGCTTTCTGCGTGGGGTGGCGCGTGTCGATGATCTCCTCGCTTTCCCGAAGCGTCGGGGCAGGCGGCGCGGCGACCAAGTGGATGTACCACCCGGTGACGAAGACGAACGCGCCGAACAACAGGAGCGGTGTCCCCAACACCTCCGGGAAGGGGGTCTGTCCGAAATACACGTATCCGCCGCTTGCGCCGAACAGGATACTGAGAGCGGTACTCCAAACGCCGGGAAGTCCTCGTGCCATGGTTCTGTGTCAGGTTTGCCGTCCGAGTAGTTGGATGACGATTCCAGCAATCGAGACGCCGATGCCCGCCCACGTGAGCGTCACGGGGTCTTCGAGGAACGCCAACGACGAATCGGCGTCGTTCGTCAGGAACCCACGTTGCTGGTCCGACTCTGCTGGGCCGCGCCCGTCGCTCTTGGTCTCTCTGCTCGCGGCGTCTTCGGCCGGAATTTGGCTCCGCGGGCCGAGGACGTACATGCCGGAGTGGGTGCCGACGAGAACTCGATTCTGCCCGGCGCTCAGGGCACGAATCGAGTCCCCGGTCTTGAACTCCCACAGCGTCTCGCCGGAACCGAGTCCTATCGCGTACACGGTGTTGTCGTCACTACCGCAGTAGACCACGTCGTCCACCACGACGGGGCCGCCGCGAACCCGTCCGTCGGTTTGTACTGCCCCGATTTCGTCACCCGATTCGGAGTCGAGTGCGTATATCCGTCCGGCGTCGTTCCCCGCGACGACCGTTCCGTCGGCGACTGCTGGCGGAGTGTGGAAACTGCGGTCCGTGCTGAACTCCCACTGCTTTTCACCGGTTCCGGCGTCGTAGGCGACGAGGTTCCCGTCCGTCCCCGTCCAGTAGACGGTCCCGTCGTGTACTGCGGGCGGTTCGATGCCGAATCGCTCGCGGGAGACTTCCCAGACGACGGACCCGTCCGAAGCGTCGAGTGCGTACAATCGACCTTCGGCGTCCATCTCGGTCGGCGTTTCGTACTGTAGTTCGTCGAAGTCGGTGTCGTGAATCGTCGCCACGTAGACGCGCTGGTTCGAAACGGCGGGCAGGAGTCCGATGCCACCGAGCGGGGTTTCCCACAGTGGTTCGTCGGAACCGATTTCGCCCGCAGTGAGCGTCCCGTCGGCCCGCGGGGCGAACCACCGGTTCTGACCGTCGTAACCGAGGCCGGTCCCCCGCCCGAACGTCGGTTCGGAGGCGACGCTCCCCGACGCCCGGTCGAACACGTATCCGGCCTCGTCTATCGACCGAGCGACGAGGTGGTCGCCGTTGAAGAACTCGGGGATAGTGAGCGAACTTAGCGTCTCGGTCATCCACTGAACCTCGCCCGTCTCGACATCGACTGCGCCGATTTCGTTGTCGTCCGTGTGGATGTAGGCGGTGCCATCGGACAGCAGGTAGTCCTCGGTCGGAAAGACGGGGGCGTCTACTTTGGCGAGTATCCCGACGTCGCCTTTCAACGGGGTTCCGTTCGGATTGTGGCCGGTGTTCGCCGGGTCGAATCGTTGCATCGGCCACGCTTCGGACTCTGCCGCGGCGACCGGTTGTATCGTTGCCTGTTGAAACGCGAGACTCCCGGCGGTGAGAACGGCACCCGACCGGAGAAATGTCCGACGGGTGACTCCGGAGCAACGTCTCGGCGTTCGAGAAGGCGGGTTGTTCGACTCCATTACTCCTAGTCGAGCAGAAATATTCATGGTTTTGCCAAAAACCTTCCTGATATTTACCGAGCCAACTTCATCAGACCTTTCTCGGCGAATCCCGTCGGTAGCGATATGACCGACCTCGAAGACGCCGTTTCGGAGTTCCTGAGCGAAGCAGACACCGTGTACCGCGAGTACGACAAGGGCTACATGGACGCCGACGCCGCGCTGAGCAGAATCGAGAAGGAGGTCGAAGCCCTCCGCGAAGAAGCCGAGTCGGAGTAATCGTCGGCGATAGGTCCGGTTTAACCCACCTGCGCTCAAACCGACCCACCAGTCCGGGCTAGCGTTTTCTACCGCGAGCGAACGAACGTGAGCGAGCGGACCAAGCGACGACCAACGGGAGGAGCGCCGTGTTGTCGGGAGCAAAGCGACCGACTGCTCGGAAGACGCGGTTTGTCTTCCGGTGTTTTTGGTCGAGCTTTTTATCGAGTGAGGCCGCCCGCGGCGGCCTCGCTCGCAATAAAAAGGTCGTTTCTAGTACTTGGGGTCCGCGCCCGTTGTCTGGTAAATCTCGTCCATGAGCGAATCGCGCTTCTCCTGCCACGCCGGCAGTCCTCGGGGGTCGCTCGGATAGGTCGCGTAGTGGTCGATGAGGTCGTCGGCGAGGTTCTTGGTCTGGTAGAGGTCGTAGATGAGGTCCCAGTGGCCGACCGACTTGATGGCGGTCTGAATCTTGAGCCACCACCCGACGTTGGCCGACCCGGAGTAGAGGGCTTCCGCGAGTTTGCTCGCCGGGAGCGCGCCGAGCAGACCCATCAGGTCGTCAACGTCCACCGCGGTCGAGAAGATGTTGTACACGTCGAGACCGGCGTAGCGCGCGCCGAAGTGGTCCATGACGCGCTCGTTGTACTCCCAGAGGTTGGCCTCGCTCACGTCGCCCTGCTCCATGGCGTCGATGGCGGCCTCGGCGGCGTACTTGCCGGCGTAGGCCGCGCCGGCGATGCCACCGCCTGTGGTCGGGTTAACGTGGCCCGCGGCGTCACCCACCGACATGAATCCCGGCGCAGTCGCCGAGTCGTAGGGTCGCCGAGTGGGCAGGGCCGCGCCGAGTTTGTCCTCGACAGTCGCGTTCTCGAACTCCGGGCGCTTGCGGAGGTCCCGCTTGAGGTCGTCCACGAGGTGCATCGGCTCCTCGGTCATCTGGAAGCCCAACCCGGCGTTAATCTCGGTGTCGGTCCGCGGGAAGTACCAGAGATAGCCCGCCGCCCGCTCGGTCGGCTTGAAGACGAGCGCGTCGTCCCACGGGACTGGCTCCTCAACCTCCACGATTTCACGGTAGGCAGAGCAGAACTGCGAGTAGTTGACGTTGGTGTCGAAGGTGGCGTCTTCGAGGTTCGCCTTGTCCTGCAGGATAGAGAGCGACCCCGCGGCGTCCACCACGACCTCGGCGTCGTACCGGTGGATGTCGCCCTTGCGCTTGCCCCGGACGCCAGTGACCCGGCCGTCCTCGCGCTGGGTCACGTCCTTGACCACCGTGTCGTAGTGGAACTCGACGCCCGCGCTTTCGGCACCCTCGATGATGCGCCGCCCGTACTCCCAGCGGTCGATGACCGCCAACTCGCCGGGCACCGGGATTTCCAGCACCGTGTTCTCTTGGGGAATCTCGAACCGGCCGTGGTCCACGCCGGTGTTCGTAAAGGACGGCGCTAACTGGGACTTGGGGATGGCCTCGGGAAAGGCGTCCGCGCCCTTCAGGGCGTCTCCGCAGGCGATGTGGCCGGCTTCCTCCTCGGTCTTTCGCTCCACTACGACGACATCGTACCCCGCCTTCGAGGCGGTCGCGGCGGCGTAACATCCCGCCGTCCCCGCCCCGACGACGACGATGTCGTACTCGTGCGTAGCCATGCATTCGGCTACGAGACGGAGGGGGCAAAACTCTTTATACGCGGGCCGGGATTCTGTCGCCCGAAGCCGACAACCGCGGCGATAAAGAGTAAAGTGAGGGAGTTTCGTAGCACGAGGCATGACCGAGTACACCGTCGAGTTCGTCGGCACGGGCGAGACCATCGAGGTCTCGGACAAGGAGACCATCCTGAGCAAGTGCATCGAGGAGGGCGTCGCCCAAGAGTACTCCTGTCGCGTCGGGATGTGTCTGGCCTGCTCGGCCGAAATTCTGGAGGGCGACGTGACCCAACCCGCGGCCCGCGGTCTGACCGAGGACGAGGCCGAAAACTACGCCCTGACCTGCATGGCCCGACCCAACAGCGACCTCAAACTCGACCGGGGGAAGTACCCGCCGAGCATCGAGGACGACGCCGGCGCGATGGAGAGCGAACCCGCCGCGGCCGACGACTGATTCGACGCCGGATTTAGCGACCTACTCCCGATTCTCCTCGAACCACTCAGCGCCGTAGTCCACGAGGTCGCGCTGAGAGACGAGCGTCGCCGTCCCGGACCCGACCTGTCCGCGAGTGACCGCCTTCGGGTGGGCCTCCTCGAAGGCCGCACCTGCATCCGGGAAATCGTCGGAATCGTAGTCCAGTTCCTCGAATTCTTTCATCACGCGCTCGCCGTCCTCGTCCAGCACCGGGGCGGACTGAGTGACGATTTCCTGCTCGCGGTCGGCGCGATGCTCCGCGAGGTGGAGCGAGGTGTTGGTCTCGTGGCCGGTGCCGAGCATCAGGATGGTGCCATCTCGGTCGTAGATTTTTGCCAGCGGAGACTCCTCGCCGAGGCCGTGGTCGTAACTGTGGTCGGCAACGATGGCCTCGGCGTCGGCACCCCACCCTGCGAAGGAGTAGGTCGGGTGGCGACTCCGGCGGACCTCGGGATAGGTCCGGAAGCACTCGCCAATCGCGCCCATCCCGCGGGTCGGCGTCACGGCGGGCCGGTAGGGCGGGCGCTCGGTCCGAACCGTCTCCTCCCAGTCGTCGGGGACCGGCGGATTGCCCCATCCCGCGGGGTCGGTGTACTGGGGCGAGTGAGTCGGCATCACGAGCGTTCCCTCGGGCGCAAGGACCTCCATCAGCGCGTCCACCACGGTCGGCGGGCCGACCGCGACCCACCCGAGCGAGGACATCGAGGAGTGAACCAGTAGCGTGTCGCCCGCCTCGATGCCGAGGTCCCGGAGGTCGTCGGCGAGTCGCTCGACGGTCAGCGGGGCGTCGGTGCGCTCGATGGCCTTCGCTTCGCCTTCTGCGTCCACGTCGTTCGATTCGGGGTCGGCGCGTTGGGTCTCTTCGTCGGTCATGGCGGGCGCTCCATCGAGAACCGATTTTCCGTGGTGGCGTATAAGCTCCCCGACAGGCGACCGACAGCATCCAACTTTTCGACGTCCATCTTCCCGTCGGTGGTCACGTCGTCGTCCAGATGGACCCACTCGACCTCGCCCAGAACCATCGTGGAGTCGCCGACGTCCACCATCTCGTAGAGCGAACACTCGAAGGCGACCGGGGACTCGGCGACTCGCGGCGGGGCGATTTCGGTCGAGTCGGCGCGGGTCAGGTCGGCGTGGTCGAACTCGCTTTCGCCCGCCGGGAGGGTCGCGCTGGTCTGATTCATCGCCTCGGCGACTGACTCGGTGACGACGTTGACCACGAACTCCTCGGTGTCTCGGATGTTCCGAGGAGTGTCCTTCAGACCGCCGGGCGCGTCGTCGTCGTCCACCGGCGCGAACATCACGACCGGCGGGTCCACCGCGACGACGTTGAAAAAGCTGTAGGGCGCGAGGTTGTCGGTTCCCTCGGTGTCGGTCGTGCTGACCCACGCGATTGGCCGAGGGACGACCGCTCCGGCGAGGGTCCGGTACAGTGAACCCGCTTCGTCGGGGTCGATTTCCATATCGACAGCAGGTCTCGCGGCGACGAATGGCTTGCGCTTCCGGCGAGGAAAGTCCCCGAGTCAGTCGCTCTCGGCCGCGGTGGTGACCGCGCAGTTGTTCGGCCCCAACTCGATTTCGAAGGCCGAGTCGTCGTCGATGGCCTCCCGGCCCAGATTCGCCGGGATGATGGCCTCGAAGTTGGCGGGCCGAGGCGGAAGCGACTCCAATACCCCACTCACGAACGCCTCCTTCTCGGCGGGAACGTCGAGTCGGTCGCGCACGTCGCCGATTCTGGCGGTGTAGGTCTCGTTCTCGTCGGGGTTGGGTGTCTCGTCGGGCGTCCGGTGGCCGGGCGCGACGAGGAGGTCCTCCGGAAGCGCCAGCAGTCGCTCGGTCAGCGTCTCGTGGAGCGTCCCGGCGAGGACCCCCGCGCCCTCGTCGCCCCGTTCCAAGTCGGGCCGACCGAAACTGTCGGTGAACAGCGCGTCACCCGAGAACAGCACGTCTCCGAGGCGGAACGCGGTGAGTTCGGTGGTGTGGCCCGGCGCGTGGAGCGCGGTCAGCGTGGCGTCGCCGACCGCCAACTCGTCGCCGTCCGCCAGCAGGGTCGCGTCGAATGCGAGGCCGCGGTCGGTCGCTCCTGTTGGCAGAACCGGTTCAACGTCCTCGTCGCTGGCGAGTTGCTGGACGCCCGAGAGGTGGTCGGCGTGGACGTGGGTGTCGATGGCGTACCGGAGTTGGGCACCGCGGTCCTCGGCGTCGGCGACGTAGCGGTCGGCGAAGGCCCGCAAGGGGTCGATGACCGCGGCCTCGTCGCCCGAGACGACCAGATAGCCGAGGCATCCGGTCGCCGGGCGGTCGTACTGGAGGACGGTCGCCTCGGGGGTCGCATCCGCCGGGAGTTCGCGGTCGGCGTAGACCCGCGCCCAGCCCTCCATCCCGGATTCGAGGTTTCTGGCGTCGAGACCCTGCTCGCGGAGGAGTTCGGCGACCGAGGCGCTGGCCTCGCCTCGGGGACAGACCGCCACGATTGGCTCGTCGAGGCCGAGGTCGGCCACGAACGCCTCGGCCTCGCCGCGGGCCTTCACGGCCATGAACTCGGCGTAGGTGACGCGCTCGGACTCGACGCTCGGGCCGGTGAGCGGCCACGCCTCGGCCTCGTCGCGGTTGCGCACGTCGAGGAGGTTCACGGGGTCGCCGCGCCGGAGTCGCTCGTAGAGGTCTTCGGGTGAGACGGTCTCCTCGGTCATGCGTGGGGGTACGGCTTGCGGGGAGAAAACGATGTGGCACCCGGAGAAAACGTCACTCGTCGATGTACGTTTCCAGCGGAAGGCGGTCGAGACCGGCGGTATCGTAGTCCTGCTCGCTCGATAGCACCGACCCGTCGCCCGTCGTAGCCATCCCCGCGTGGAGTGCGTCGAACGGCGTCATCTGGTGTTCTTCCAGAAACGTGGCGGCGGCGAGGACGGCGTCCTCGTGGCGTTCCGGACGAATCGGGACTAGTTCGAGGAGGTTCGTAATCGCTCGCGGCGCGTCGATTTCGTACTCGGCCTGCCCGCGGTCGTAAAAGAGGACGAGGACCTCGGCGTACGCGAGAATCGACGTGTGAACGTCGTCGCGCTCCTCGAGCGCCCGAAGTGCGGGTTCGCGGAGCCAATCGTCGTCCTTGACGAGGGCGATGAGAAAGTCCGTTTCGACGTACACGGGTCAGTCCTCTCGCTCCTCCATGCGACGTTCGGCTTCCGCTTGTACGTCTTCGGTAATTCGCTCGCGGGCATCAGTTTTCAACTGGTCGGCATCGTCGCCTTCGAAAGCGTCACCGACGGCGTCCCGCAGTCCCTCTAGCGGGTCGTCGTCAACGGGAAACAGCGCGACGTGACTCGGGAGTTCGACGATTCGATACTGGTCTCCGAACCGCTCACGAACGCCTTTAGGCAGGTAGATGCGTCCGCGTTCGTCCGTAGATTTCGACATCCTACGAGCTACTAACGCGGGAAGATTATAAAGTCTTCCCGCTGATTCCTGTATTTTCCCGTACCGAGCGACATCGCTATCGGACGGACTCCTGACCGGTCTTCAAAACATC